>JBDQGY010000108.1:0-13727 GCA_040265175.1 Nannocystaceae bacterium | reverse complement strand
GCCACCCCGTCGGAGACCACGGCAGCGATCGTGCGCACGCTCGCGTGCCGAGGCGCTGGCATCGTCCCTCGCACGACTCGCGCGGCGATGTCTCGAGCGTCGGGACCGCTGAGCCGAATAATCGCGACGCCGCCGTCAGGGGTGCCCGTCGCGATCCCGACCAGCGTCGACCGCAGCGCACCCTCGCCCGACGCCACTCGCTAGCCTTCCGCGTTGGCGAACACCACCACGTGCCGGCGGCGGCCCTCACCCTCGGACTCTGTCCGAAGGCCGGCCTCGGCCATGGCCATGTGGACTACACGCCGCTCCATGGCGCTCATGGGCTCGAAGTGGTGGGGCTTGCCCGACGATTTAACCTTCGCGGCGACGCCGTCGGCGAGCTCTTTTAGGCTGTTCTCTCGGCGGGTGCGGTAGCCCCCCACGTCGAGGGTGATTCGCATGCGGCCGAGACCCTCCGCTTGGAGCACGCGCAAGGCGAGGTATTGCAGCGCGTCGAGGGTCGAACCGTGCCGACCGATGAGCAGGCCCTCTTCGTCCGAGCCGCAGTTCAAATCGCAGTGCAGACCGTCCTCCTCAAGGTCGATGTCGACCTCGACATCAACGCCGAGCATGCCGAGCACCGATTCCAAGAACGAGCGAACCACGGGGACCGCCTTCGTGATTCGGTCGGTCAGGTCCTCGGCGGTGGTGGAGGTGTGAGCGGTTGTATTTTCTTCTGACATGAAAACCTTTAAGAGGCCTCGGCCTTGGCTGCGTCGTCGTTCGCCTGCGGGCGGACGATCGCCAACGTCTGAATCACCCCGATGACGGTGCTGGCAAAGATATACACCGTCAAGCCGGCAGGCAAGAAGAGCATCATCACCGTAAAAATGACCGGCATGAGCGTCTGCATCATCTTGGCCTGCTCGTTGTCTGCGGCCGGAGTTGGCTGCAATTTGGTCTGGAGATACATCACCGCGCCCATCGCGAGCGGCAAGATAAAGTAGGGATCTTGCGAGGTGAGGTCGGGGACCCACAAAAACGGCACATGATACAGTTCCACCGCCGCCTGCAAGCTCGCATACAACGCGATGAACACGGGAAACTGCAGCAGCAAGGGTAGGCAGCCGGCCAGCGGGTTCGCCCCCGCGCGCGCCATGACCGCTTGCATCTCCTGATTTTGCTTCAGCTTGTCGTCTTTGTACTTTTCCTTCAGCGCCGTGAGCTCGGGCTGAATTACCTTCATCGCCTTCATGCTCTTCATCTGCTTGAGGGTCAACGGCAACATGGCGATACGCACCACCACCGTCAGCAAGATGATCGCCACGCCCCACACGCCGGTGAGCCCATAAAACCACCGCAGCATGCTCAGCATCCAACCGCCGAGCACCTCGCTGAGGGAGCCGAACCATCCCCAGTCGATGGCGCGCTTGAGCGACACGCCCTCGACGGCGCCAAACTGCATCAAGTCATTCTCGAACTTCGGCCCCAAAAAGAGCCCGAACCGGTAGGTGCGCGTGGCGCCTGGGTCGACGGTCTCTTTGCCGCCTAGCAGCGTGCTGTATTGGGTGCGGTCGTCCTCGGTGTTCATCGCGCACCCGACCCCGCTGAAGCCGTCGGGGACGACCACTTGCGCGAAGAAGTTCGTGCTCACGCCCGTCCACTGCGTCGGCGCCATGGACCGCTGCTCCTCCCCGGGCACGGCATCCTCGCCTCCGCCACCAAAGGGGTTGCAGCCGCCCCCTCCAAAGTCGGTCGTGTCGCGGTCCTCCATCTCCTCACCTTGGGAGCAGAGGGTGCGGTGAATGTCGTAGCGGTCTTCTTCTCCGCTCGCGCCGAGCCTGGTGACCAGGTTAAGGCGGTGCGTCTTGGGGACCGGCCCCTTGTTCGTCACCGTCACGACATACTCCGCCTCGTAGCCCTCCGTGAGGGTGAGGCGCTGGGTGACCTCGGCCGACGCGCTGGACTGCGAAACCGTGACGCTGCGCTCATCGAGGGCGGTCACGTGCTGGGGAGCGTCGCGCAGGTCGAGCTGGTTGCCGTCGCCGTCGAATTGCAACTCGAGGGTGCGGTGGTTACCGAGCAAAAAGAGGTCTGCGACCTCGCCGTCCGCCCGTTCAAACTGCTCCCCAAGAATCTCAATATTTGAGATGAGACCTTGACCCGCGTTCGTGACGTCGAGGACGAGCTTGTCTCCGACGAGTTTGCCCTCACGGCGCTCAAACACCTGGGCTGGGGCCGCGACGTCTTGCGCCGCTGCGATCACCTGCGCGTCGGCGGTCTCGGAGTCCTTGGGCTTCACGACCTCTGCCGACTTCTCTGGCGCGACCGCTGTCTCCGGTCCTTGTGTTTCCTGCGGCGGCACCGGCGGGAACGCCAGGTTCCATCCGGTGATCATCAGCAACGAAAGACCGCTGAAGATCAGCATCCGCTGCGTAAAGCTCATGTCCTCAAGTGCCATTGTCGCTCTTTGTGGTTCCCGCGCGCATGTCTACACCAATGTGTCCGCCGCGTCTTCATTGACCGCACGCTCTTGGGAGAGCGCCGCGCGTGGTGGGGGATCGTAGCCCCCCTTGTTGAATGGGTGGCAGCGTGCCACACGTCGCGCGGAAAGCCATCCTCCGCGCACTAGACCATGCTCACATAGGCAGTGCGCCGCGTAGTGAGAGCAGGTCGGGCTGAATCTGCAGCTCGGACCCAGCAGCGGAGAAATCCAGCGCTGGTAACCGCGCAAAACCCACAACAGCGGCAGCACCCACGCGCTCGCGTAGCGATCCGGTCGCTCGACGAGACTCCGCTCCTCCACCGGACCGGTCATGGGCGTCCTCGGTGCGCGAGCTGGCCCGCGAGCGCGTCAAAGTCAGCGAGCACCTCTGCGTAGGAGACGCGCGCCGCGTTGCGCTTCGCCACAAAGACGAAATCCATGCCGGTCGGGAGCTCGCCGCGGCGGTGCCGAAAAACTTCACGCACGCGCCGCTTAACCGCGTTGCGCCGGACGGCATTCCCCACCTTCTTGGTCACTGTGATCCCGAGACGTTGGGACACGTCGCCGTCTTGCACACGCGCGCGTCCGGAGGTGAAGACCATAAAAAAACGCACGTGGGTTTTCGCGCCACGTCGTTGGACGCGCAGAAAGTCCCGGCGCTTTTTCAGTCTCCAACGGGCGCCGTACCGGCGCCGGAGCTCACTTGCCACCCGTGGACACGGTCAGTCGCTTGCGACCTCGACGGCGTCGGGCCGCGATGATCTTGCGGCCGTTCTTGGTGCTCTTGCGTGCCCGGTATCCGTGGGTTCGCTTACGACTGATGTTGGAGGGTTGGTACGTGCGTTTCATAGCGTTGGCTCGCTTTCAGGCGAGGAAAAAATCTGTGCGGCGGGGTGCTTCCCGCCCTGCGCGACGATCGACCGATCGGTTCCCGCCGTCGATGGGCCGCGATCTCTAGCAACGGCTCGGAGGGCTGTCAAACCCTCTTCGAAAGGCATGTGGCGCTGATCGCGGAAGAGTGTACGACACATTCTCGCCGCGCTCCGCGTCGGCGTCGATCCACGGGGCCAGATCGAGCGCCTGCCCCCGGGTCAATCGTTCACTCGAACGTCCCGCCGACCGCGCTGAAGCTCGAAAAACCGCCTCGAAGAGCCGCCGTTTGGCACGCGCCTCCTCCGGGTCGCGAAGGCACAGCTCGGCGCCGGCTAAAACCCGCATGACAAGCGAACTTCCGGCGCTCGAAACTCGGAAATCGGCTCGACATGCGGGCGCTCTCCCAGTCACAAAAATATGAACATAAATTACCCAGTGAATTCAATGCCTTATTTTGGCTCCGGGGGAAACTCGACAGGTGCTGTCCAAAAAACACTCTCGGCGGAATTTTTTTTTCTTCATAATTTCAGTCTCTTGAAAAACTGTCGTGACCCGGATCTTGCGGCTCACTTCCAGCGTCCCGTACAACAAAAAGCCGCACGGCGCCCGACCATAGGGCGACCATGTGTCCCCCCTGCCTCTGCGGGGTAGCGTGCTTCACGCGCTGCCCCATCGGCCTGCAAAACCTCCCAGATCTGCGTTTTTTGCGCTGTGTGGACATCATGGGGATATCTAGCGATAGAATTCCATTAAACCCCATAATTTCAGACACATAAATCTCTCTCGACCTCCCTAGACCTCTGTGAATTCTCCTTCGGAACATCCCGCCTGGAACCAGGCCCTCGCGCAACTACAAGCACGGGTTGGTGCGCAAACCTTCGAGCTTTGCCTCGAACCCATCGCACTGCGCAGGTTTGAAGACACCGCTATCTCGCTCGCAGCCCCGAGCCGATTCATCAAGGACTGGTTTGAGGACCACTACCTCGCCGAGGTCTTGGTGGAACTTGAAAAAGTGTGCGGTCATCCCATGACCGCGCAAATCGAAGTGGACCCAGCTTTGGAGGCCGCCCAGTCCTCGGCCGCCCTGGCAGCGTCGATCCCCGACCACGAGGGCGTGTCTGTCGCCGTGGCCGCCTCCGAACCCCCCGCAAGCGCGGCGCCGAGCGAGCCCGCCCGACGTCCGCGAGGACTGATTCAGCGCTACGACTTTCAAACCTTCATCCTCGGGGCGAGCAACGAGCTCGCCGCCTCCGCGGCCCGGGCCGCCTCCGAGAATCCCGGCCAGCGCTTCAACCCGCTGTTCATTTATGGTGGCGTGGGGCTTGGAAAGACCCACCTGCTGCACGCCGTGGGTCACGCGCTGTACGAGCGCGACCCCACCACGCGCATCAGCTATATCAGCGCAGAGCAGTTCATGAACGAGTTCGTGACCGCCGTCCGCCAAAATCGCTTCGACGAGTTCCGCGCGCGCTACCGCAACGACTGCGACTGTCTCCTCGTGGACGACATCCAGTTCATCGCCGGCCGCGACCGCACGATGGACGAGTTCTTCCACGTGTTTAATTCGCTGTACGAGGCTGGCAAGCAAATCGTCGTCACCGCCGACTGCGTGCCCTCGCAGATGAAAGGCATGGAGGAGCGGCTGACCTCTCGATTGAATTGGGGCCTCGTCGCAGATATCCAAGCGCCGGATCTTGAGACACGCTTGGCGATCTTGTACGAGAAATCCACACGCGAGGGGCTAGACCTGCAACCCGCGGTCGCCATGGAGATCGCCAAACACGTAAAAACCAACGTTCGCGAGCTTGAGGGTGCCCTGCTGCGGGTGACGGCCCTCGCCGAGCTTCGAGGATGTGACTTGCATCCTGAATTTGTTCGCGAAGTGTTGATGCTGCGCAGCGAGCCTAAAAAGGCCGTCACGGTGGAGTCCATTCAAAAAGCAGTGGCCCAGTACTTCACTGTGAAAGTCGCTGATTTGAAGGGTAATCGTCGCCATCGCGCCATCTCGCGGCCACGCATGATCGCGATGTATTTGTCCCGCGAGCTCACCGGGGCCAGCTTCCCCGAAATTGGGATGCGCTTTGGAGGCAAAGACCACTCCACCGTGATCAACGCGTGCAAACGCATCCGCGCCCTTCAGCAAGACGACGACGACACTGAGACGGCGCTCACCTCCATCCGTGCGCGCTTGAATCCGCAATGACGGTCACTCCCTCCCCGGGCGGGCTCGCGCCCCTCCAGGGATGTACGACCGCCTCCTGGAGACGAGTGACGTCGGCGTGCCCTACCCTGAATCGTGAACACGGCCGGGTCCCTCATCACGGCGTGGGAGCTACTCGTGTTCGTTCGCAAACGCGGGCGCGCTGCGTCCTACGTGACACCCTCGATGTGTCCGGTGCCCCGCGTAGAACCGAGAGACTTTCCACCCCTTCAAAACACGACTCGAAGCCGTCTAGATGGGCGCTAACCGAGTTCCTGGCCAAAGGATTCACAGCCTGTGGGCTCCTGTCTGTGGACCGGCTCGCGCGGAGGACTTTTCCCCATTGCGGGTCCTTTTATTCCGCGAAGTCACCAGCGTTAAACTCCGATTTTCCTGGGCATCTTCACGGGTTATGGTGTTGTCCACAAATCCACAGCCCAGATCAGGATCATTAGTTAATTTAAATTAAGAATTTGATCTCTTTTCTTGGAAGCAAACCACGTCGCTCATGCAAACAACCGTCGAACAATCTCACCTCTCGTCCGCGCTCGGCCTCGCGCAAACTGTTGCACCCGTCCGACGGATCAAACCAATCTTGGCCAATGTATTTTTGCAAGCTGAAGGAGAGCATCTTCGGTGCTCCGCCACGGACTTAATCGTCTCTTTGACAGAGAAAATACCTGCCACGGTGACCACGGCCGGTTCCATCACGGTCAACGCTCGTGACTTCAACGGAATCATCCGCAACCTCCCAGGCGGGACCTGCGTGTTGAAAGGCGATGCGAATCACAACCTCGAGCTGAGCGCGCCCTCGGCACGATTTAATCTGGTCGGGATGTCCGAGGCAGATTTTCCTACTCTCCCGGATCCGAAATCGGTCGACTTCAGCACGGTCCCCGCGCATCTCTTTTCAGATCTCATCCAGAAGACGACCTTCTCCGTCTCTGATGACGAGGCGAGGGTGAACCTCAACGGTGCGTTGCTGCAAAGCGATGGAAGCCATGCCTCCACGGTCTCCACTGATGGCCACCGATTAACGTATTTTAAGCTCCCTTTCGCTGGGCCTAAGCTCAAAAAAGACGTGATCATTCCGCGCAAAGGGATGGTCGAGATTCGCAAGGTCCTCGAGCGGGTCTCGGGAGACGTGGACGTGGGGTTCTCCAAGGATCACGTCTTTGTGCGAAGTGAGGCCCTGCTGCTCTCTGTAAAACTCAACGACGTCGCCTTTCCACCCTACGCCCAAGTCATCCCCAAGGCGCATACGAGGGTCGTTCTCGTCGACCGTGAGCATCTCTTGGCGAACCTTCGGCTCGCGCAGCAGCTCGCCCCTGAGCGCGCCTCGACAGTGAAATTGGACATCTCCGCGGAGGAGATGGTGCTCACCGCGGACAACCCTGACAAGGGCGTCGCAGAGCTGAAGCTTCCCGTGTCGCTGGAGGGAGAACCCCTCGTGACGGGGTTCAACGCGACCTATCTAACAGAGGCGGTGGAGGCCTGCGACACGGAACAGGTCCGCATGGAGTTTCAAGGCGAACTAGACCCATGTGTGGTTCGACCAAGCGAAGGCCCAGAGCTTCTCGCCGTGGTCATGCCCATGCGGATCTAGGGTCTGACCGACAAAGGGGTACCCGGTGGAGCTTCGAGAACTTCAACTCGCGCAGTATCGAAACATCACCGAGGCGACATTACCCCTCGACGCGAGGTTCACAGTCATTTGGGGCGAAAATGGCGCTGGAAAAACAAACCTCATCGAAGCGATTTATCTCGTGAGCACGTTTCGATCATTTCGTACGAGCGATCAACGGGTGTTGCTGAAAGCTGGCCACGCGGAGGCCCTCGCGCGCTTGACAGCGTTTGACTCGTCGCTGGGGTTGCCGTCCACTTTTGAGGTGCGAATCGCCCAAAATGAACGATCCACCCGCAAGTCAGGGAGCATCGACGGCAAACGCATCGCCGCCGCCAAAGATTTTTATGGCCGGGTCCGCGCGATCTTGTTCACCCCAGAAGATTTGGGGATGTTGCGGGGGTCGCCGAGCGGGCGCCGCCAGTTCTTGGATCGTGTGATCTTTGCCCAGGAACGAGCCCACATCGGCGACATTCAGGATTACGAGAAGACCGTTCGGTCTCGAAACAAAATCCTCAAATCGGAAGGGACCATGGGACGGGCGCAACAACAGGCCCTGCTCGACAGCTATGACGAGGGGGTCGCGAGCCTCGGCGCACGGGTTTGGCGCCGCCGGGCGTCCGTGGTAGCGGCCATCCGGCCTGGTTTTTTGCGGGCCTTCGAAGAGATTCATGGAGCCGGACTCGAGCCTGCCCTCGACTACGCCTCCGGAGTGGAGACGCGGGGGGATTTGCGAGAGGAAGATGAGGTTCAGCAGATCTATCTCAAGCAGCTCCAGGACAAGCGTGGACAAGATCTTGCCCGGGGCGCCACGTCTGTGGGACCCCACCGCGACGATCTGAAGTTCACGGTCTTTGACTCGCCGGCCGCTGACTTTGCGTCCCAGGGACAGGCGCGGGCGCTCGTATTGGCGTTCAAAATCGCTGAATTACGGCTCACGCGAACCCGAATTGGCTACGCCCCGGTGCTGCTCCTCGATGATGTCTCCAGCGAGCTCGATCCATCTCGAAACGCCAAGCTCTTCGATATGCTGTGGGCCGACGCAGGCCAGTGCGTGTTGACCACCACCTCGCCCGATTTTATCCGTCTCGCGCCGGGAGCGTCCCACCGCAGCGTGCAGGTCGTCGACGGCAACCTCACGGTCTGAGAGAAGGTCTATTGGGGGCCTTGGGCCTCCGCATGACCCCCAGTGGTTGAGAGAATTGGCCCTGCTCGCTGACCGTGGATCGTTCGGGATCGTGACCGGTTCAAATATCCCGCAGTTGAGGTCACGCCCCCTCCTTCTCCGGGGCATGGTGACCCCATAAAATGACCCCGTACAGAGCCCCTAAAAGGGGCCTGCAAGCCTGGTTCCCAGGGTGCGTCGGTGTTACCGTACCGCGACCAGTGCCGGGCCTGATCGAGGGCCCTGGACCGCACGAAATCTGGGCCCGCGCTCGCGCGAATTGGCCCTCCCAGAGCGTCCCTCGATTCAAGCTTAACGATGTCGAATCTCGAACAAGAACACACTGTGGCCGCCGCCGAAGACGGCTACGACAAAGACTCCATTTCCGTGCTCGAGGGCCTCGAGGCCGTGCGCAAACGTCCGGGGATGTACATCGGCGACACGAGCGATGGCTCGGGTCTTCACAAGATGGTGTTTGAGGTGCTCGACAACTCAATCGACGAAGCGCTCGCCGGACATTGCGACGCCATCGACGTCACCATTAACGTGGACGGATCGATCAGCGTGTCTGACAACGGGCGCGGCATCCCAACAGGGCCGATGGAACACGCGGGCAAAACCCTCGACGCGGCGGTCGTGATTTTGACGGTGTTGCACGCGGGCGGAAAATTCGACAACGCGAGCTACAAAGTTTCTGGGGGTCTGCATGGCGTGGGTGTCTCGGTCGTGAACGCGCTGAGTGACTGGTTGGAACTCGAGATTTGGCGCGACGGAAAGATTCACACGGCGCGCTTCGAGCGTGGCGAGGTGACCCGCGACGTCAAAGAGGTTGGGGAGACGACCAAGCGAGGGACCAAAATCTCGTTTCACCCTGATCCGTTGATCTACAGCAACAACGTCTTCGATCTCGAGCTCTTGGCGTCGCGGTTTCGCGAGCTGAGTTACCTAAACCCTGGCGTCAAGATTCAGCTTATGGACGAGCGTGTCGGCGCGACCCGGACCTTCGACGGAGAGGGGGGACTCGCTAGTTTTGTGCAACTGCTGTCGCAGAACAAGTCGTCGATCGGTGGCCTCATCGATTTCAACTCCTCTGTGGAGTTTGAGTTCGAAGGTCAAATCGCCAAGCTCGGCGCGCAGGTGGCGTTGCAGTGGACCGACTCCTATCACGAGAACGTCCTTTGCTACACCAACAACATCGCCAACCGCGACGGCGGCACGCACCTGACGGGATTTCGGACGGCGCTCACGAAGGTGGTGAATTCCTACGCCCAAGAGCACAACCTTCTGCGTCAGCACAAGGGCTCGTTGTCTGGGGATGACATCCGCGAGGGGATCGTGGCGATCATCTCCATTCAGCACCCCGATCCAAAGTTCTCGTCCCAGATCAAAGACAAACTTGTGTCCGGAGAGGTCACGAGTCTCGTCTCGACGATCGTGACGGAGAGCTTGTCGCGGTATCTCGAGGAGCAGCCCAAGGAGGGGCGCGTCATCGTCGAGAAAGCCGTGCTGGCCGCCCGGGCTCGGGCCGCCGCACGCAAGGCACGAGAGACCATCCAGCGAAAGGGCGTGCTCGACGGGTTGTCTCTGCCGGGTAAGTTAGCTGACTGCCAAGCCAAAGACCCCACGCAGGCGGAGATCTTTATCGTCGAGGGTGATTCCGCGGGAGGTAGCGCGAAACAGGGTCGCGATCGCCGGACCCAGGCAATCTTGCCGCTGCGGGGAAAGATCCTCAACGTGGAGCGCGCTCGCATGGACCGGGTCTTGTCCTCGCAAGAGCTCATCTCTTTGATCACCGCGCTCGGGACCAGCATCGGCGAGGATAACTTTGACATCGAGAAGCTGCGCTATCACACCATCGTGATCATGACCGACGCCGACGTCGACGGTTCGCATATTCGCACCTTGCTGCTGACGTTCTTTTTCAGGCACTTCCGCGAGATGATCGAGCGTGGTCACTTGTTCATCGCGCAGCCGCCTTTGTACAAGGTCAAGCACGGTAAAAAAGAGGTCTATCTCAAGAACGAAGAGGAGATGGATCAGTTCGTGGTGAGCCAGGCGCTCGCGGGTCTGCAGCTGCGGATTGGCGGGAGCCTGGTGTCTCCCGACAAGTTCGCAGAGATCGTCGAACGGGGCGTTCGGTATCAGTCATTGCTCCGAACTCTGAGCCGAGATCGCTCCGAGGTGGTGCTAGAGGCAGCCCTCGAAGAAGCCACGAAGACCTCGCTGCGCGAGGCCGGTGGCACAGTGCCCACGGATTTATCGTTCGCCAACCAGTTTGCCGAGGCAGTATGTGAGTCTGCCTCGAAGGCCATGAGCGGAGCGAAGGTGCAGCATCGCGTTGTTGAATCCGAGGATGCCGGTGGTTGGTCGATTCAAATCGAGATGCTCGTCGAGGGGGTGTGGAGACATGATGCGTTGGAGCGCGCGTTGATGGGTTCATCTGCGATTCGCGAGATGATTTCGATTCTTGTGGACGGTGAACAGCTCATGGAGTCGCATTCGAGCGCAACGCTAGAGACCACGAAGGAGGAGGTGGTCGGTGACGTGCGACGCCTGGTGGACGTGGTGCAAGAGGTGGGAGATGTCGGACGCGCGGGAATGCAGATCCAGCGCTACAAGGGTCTTGGTGAAATGAATCCGGAGCAACTGTGGGAGACGACGATGGATCGAGATCGACGCGCGCTGATGCAGGTGCGGATCGCGGACCTCGCGGTTGCCGATGAGCTGTTCGTGAAGCTGATGGGGGACGAGGTGGAGCCGCGCCGCGAGTTCATCTCAGAGAATGCGCTCGCGGCACGCAATTTGGATTTCTGACCCTTCTCGGGACGCCGGTTGGTGTGGGGCCGCGCTCGCCGACCCCCCAGGAGGTGGGAGGCGCGCGACGTCGCCCCTGCAGCAGGGCCGGCGTTCGTTTGGGACTCAAGCCCGCAAGCTCCCCGACGATGTCAGGGTGTGCGGCCGCGAGGTCGAACGCGAGCAACCCATGCGCTTCATTCGAATGTACCTTGGTGGAGAGTCCGGTGAGCCGGGCTTAACCCTCTACGAGATCGACGCATTTGGCTGGGTTCACCGTCAAGTCCAGATCCACGCGGGAGGCTCTCGCTTCGCGCCGGAAGAGATTTTGATGCAGCGACCCGTCAACCCGGAGTACATGGCCACACATCCCGCGGCAGATGAGATCGAGGAGAGCGAGTTCGAGCGGCTCTGGTCCGAGATCGAGGGATGTCGGAGCTTTCGAGACCGACTCCCCGACCCCGGTCTCAGCTGGGAGGGCTGGATCGCCCACAACGACGGCGCGTTGCGTCTGCTCTGGCAGCCGAATATAACCCCTCCCACGTCTCTGTGGCGCCGCGTGCCGGGCTTCAATACCCTGTACTGCCAAGGCGATGAGCTCAAGCTGCGCGAAATTCAGCGGTCCCTCTTTTTGGAGAGGCCGATCCATTGGTGTACCGCGGTGCCCAAGGCGGCCTAAGCTCCGGACTCCCCCGTGTGCGGCGACGCCTTAGGTGTCGAACATCTGGTCGATTTCGCGCGCGATGTCTTCTTCGGTCTGCTCTTTGGCGAGCGCGAGCTCTTGAACAAGCAATCCGCGGGCCGTCTCGAGCATGTTTTTCTCGCCGTAGGAGAGCTCTTTGCCCGAGCGTAGAATACAAAGATCACGCAATACGGAGGCAATTTGGAGCAATGAGCCCGTCTTAATCTTCTCCATGTACTCGCGATGGCGGCGGTTCCAGGTGGCTGTCGAGATCTTCTCGTCGCGTCGTCGCAGCACCTCGTAGACCTGGGAAACCTGCTCCTCATTTACGAGCCGGCGCAGACCCACGCGTCCGACGTTGTTCATGGGCACAAACAACGTCATGTCCTTGCCGAGCGCCTGCAAAAGATACCCTTCGGTCTCAAATCCAGCGAGATCGCGGGTTTCCTTGCCTGTCACTTGGGCGACCCCGTGACCAGGGTAGACCGCCTTATCACCGGGTTGAAATTCAGCCATGGGAGTTGGGGAACGCGGGCAAATCCCACGAATCGCACCCTGAAACTACCACAGGCGACCGAAATGGTCAATGAAGCCACGGGAGCGGCATCTTCGTATTTGGCCCGATATGGCGGCGATGAACGCGTTTTAGCCTCAGCTTGGTGAGACAGCCTCACCGCGGTCGAGCTCGGCTTTCCACCATTCACGAACACGGGTTGATCGCCCGAGCTTAGCGGTGTCCGCGCCGAAGTGTTTTTCGATAGAGCTGCGACGGCGTTGGTGGCTTGCCGTTTGAGCTCATCTGCCCAATCATGCGGGCGT
This sequence comes from Nannocystaceae bacterium, assembly GCA_040265175.1. GTDB lineage: Bacteria > Myxococcota_A > Polyangia > Nannocystales > Nannocystaceae > JAAZXR01. Next base: position 1,107 of record JBDQGY010000108.1, on the reverse strand, counting down.
GATCTCCGGCAAAATGACGGCGACCGTACCCGTTGTGCTGCGTCGCCTTGGGAGGATCCTGGTGGTGGTCGCAGCCGTGGCCTCCAGTGGGTGTGTGACGACCAATCCTGACCGTCTGCCGCCCCTGGACCGGCGATTTTACGAGAACCTGTCCTCCGCGGAGCTGCGGGCCGAGTTCATGATGCTCCGAGCCTCGAAACGTCAGGCCTTCCTCGAGCGCAAGGGCTTGTGGGCCGAGTGGAAGCGACTCACCGCTGCCGAGCGAGCCGGCGTGGAGTCGGGCGAGGTGGAGGTGGGATTTCTAGCGTTCGCTGCGCACATGGCCTGGGGTCGACCTGCGGACGTCAAAGTCGTCGAGTCCGGCGCACGCGAGGTCACCTACGAGATTTTTATTCGCTGCACCTCCGGTCCTCGCGTGGGCCAGCACGTCCGTCAGAGCATGGACTGCGACGGTACCTCTTCCGAGCGCCAGATCGCCGTGGAGAACGGGCTCGTCATCGAACTTCGCTATCTCGATTGATCAACAACAAGTTCGTTTCGCTGAAAAACGGCGTCTCCCATTTGTTTTGAATTGCGGATTTATGAAATCTTGCGGTTCGGCGAATGCGCGAGCATCGAATCCGGCGCGCAAAACGCAACCTCACCCAAGCATCCAATCGCGTAAAACCCGCGAAAATACGCCAACTTTCGGCGCCACACGCCCCAGCACATCCAAAAACCCATCAAAATGCGCCATCTGCGCGAATATGCTCTGTTTAGCATATTAGCAACATAAAAATGGGGCATAAAACCCATCGATCACGGTCAATGAGACTACAGATACACATAAGTAAGTATCAAAGAACCTCACTCTCGTTGACATCACCACCCACGCTCTGTACGTTCCCCATGTCCCTGAAGGAGGGTTTCTGCATCATGATGACTGAAGAAGCAAAAAGCGCGGCTCCCAAAAAGGCAGCAAAGAAGCGCAAAAAAGTAGCAAAGAAGAAGGCCACCAAGAAGAAGGCCACCAAGAAGAAGGCCACCAAGAAGAAGGCCACCAAGAAGAAGGCCACCAAGAAGAAGGCCACCAAGAAGAAGGCCACCAAGAAGAAGGCCACCAAGAAG
>JBDQGY010000107.1:0-14011 GCA_040265175.1 Nannocystaceae bacterium | reverse complement strand
GTCACCATTGTTGGAGACGTGATCCAAGGGGTCTACGACCCGACCTCGATGTCTGGTGCTTTCTTGGCCGATGAAGATGGACGGTCGGTCGTCTTTGTCCCCTCAGACGCCCCGGGTAAACACGCAGGGGTCGACTACTCGGACCGTTCCTACTTTAAGGCCGTCCAACGCCACCAGCGCCTCATCATGACGGAGGCCATCATGGGGCGAAAAGTTCGGACACCGATCATGACGATCGCCGCCCCCGTATTCTCCCCACAAGGGGCGTGGCGCGGACTCGTCGCGGGTGGCATCCGACAATCTAGTCTCGACCACCTCGTCCGTTCCTTCCGTGAAAAATCCGACGACGATCGCATTGTCATCTTGGACGGACGAAAATCTGTTTTGCTTGACACGAGTCGGCGACTTCGGGTCCTCCAGAATGTCAGAGATATCCCCCTGTTTTCCGGCTCTTCGGAGCAGGTGGGTGTGACCATCCTCGATGAGGCAGGCACCAAGATCCGCATGTCACAACGCGAGGTCGCGCTCCCGGGTGACAGCTGGACTGTGTTCGTAATGACGCCGATGAGCGTCATCGACGGCGTGGCCAACCTCGCCCGCTCGGAGGTGACTGAGTTCGCGATCTACCTGGTCGTCATCGCATTCGTTATCGCGCTTCTCGGCTCCGTGCTGGCTGGTCGAGCGCTCCAGCGCGTCCGAACGCTCACCGTCTCGTTGGGCGACCCCACCTTCCGCACCAACCAACGAGCGATCAGCCGCTGGACCCCACGGGAAATCGCGGAGCTACTTACCTCGGGATACAAGTCCATCGCCCAACTCCAGCGCGCCTTCGACACCAACGAGTCCCTCGTCAAACAGCTGAAGTCGAATGAGGTGAGGATGCTCCCCCTCGCGAGCGCATGGGACCATATTGACAACGCCATCGACTTCACAAATCCCGAGGGCACGATCATGTTCAGCAACCCCACGTCGCTCGCGCTCGACGGGCGGGATTCGCCCCCGGACGACGTCCACGATGCGCCGCGCTCCGCCATCTTCTCGCGCGACGATCTCGTGGACGCAGGTTTCTGGGCCACCATTCACGCCGGCACGACCTGGAGGCGCGAGTACTCCGATTTCTCACGACAAGGCACCGAACGTCGGCTCTCGGTGGCGGTGTCGCCCGTGACCGATGGCGCAGGTCATCTGACCCAATTTGTCATCATTCGACGGGACATCACAGACGCGTGGCATCAAGAGAAATCCGCGCAACGTAACGAGCGACTCGCCGCGCTCGGGACGATGGCGGCGACTGTCGCCCATGAGATCAACAACCCCCTCACCTATATCCGCGCGAACCTGGAAGACCTCAACGAGCAACTCTTGGACTCGACCGTCCAACTCCCCACCGAGTTCAGGGAAGACTTTGGCCAAGGTTTGCGTGACGCGCTCGACGGAGCCGCGAGGGTCGCCGACATTGTCCAGCGGATGTTGAGACTCGCTCGAGACGAGTCCGACGCTCAGTCGGACTGCTGCGAACTTCACTCCGTCGCGAAGAATGCGGTTGCGGTCACGGAGAACGAGGTCCGGCATCACGGGTCGATCACGACGACGATTCCACCTCATCTGTGGGTACCGATCCGGGAGTCCTCGATGTTCCAACTCCTCGTCAACCTGATCCACAACGCCGCCCAAGCCCACGACGAAGAGGCTAGTCGTCCCAACCATCTCCGGGTCGAGGCGGCCAGCCTGTCTCGGCACGGGGAGCAGGTGGTGCGCTTGATTGTCGCAGATCAAGGTGCGGGAATGTCTCCTGAGGTGGTCGAGCGAATCTTTGATCCCTTTTTCACCACGAAAAAGATCGGTCACGGGACGGGGTTGGGTCTCTCCGTCTGTCGATCGATTATCGAGGGCGGCGGTGGAACGATCGAGGTCGAGTCCGCGCGCGGGGTCGGGACAACGTTCACTATTTACCTCCCGCTCGCCGGCCCAGACGCTCCGTTGGAGAGCGACGCAATCGACGCGCAGGAGTCTATGGTCGCGTCGCAGGAGCTCATCAGGTCCGCGGGGAACCACTGTAAAGTCCTCGTCATCGATGATGAACCCGCGGTCGGTCGAGCGGTTCAACGCATCCTAAAAGACCTGGAAGACCTGGAAGTCACGGTCGTGACTTCCTCTGATGAAGCGCACGCGGCCCTCGATACGACGAGTTTTGAGCTCATCATCAGCGATGTGATGATGCCCGAGATCTCGGGACCGCGACTCTGGCAAATCGTGACCGAGACGCGGCCCGATCTGCGAGATGCCTGGATTTTTATGAGCGGCGGCATCTTTGACCCCGCGGTCGCGGCCATGGTGACCGCCTCCGGAGCGGTCCTCGTAAGCAAGCCACTTTGCGCCGACACGCTGCGGGGGACCGTGGCTGCCCATCTGGCCGCCCGATGCTCCCCCGCCGCGAATTGACCGTCCGCTAGGCGCCGTGCGCCGCCGCCGAGCGGATGGCTCCCACATCTCCGGTGCGTCGCTCCTTCGCGCGGAAGGCCGGTCCCCGGTCTTGGAGCGGCACGAGCCCCGCCGGACCTCGACTCAAGAGTCCCACCCGAGTCAGGCGGTAATCGGGCACGCCTTCACCCACGAGCAACGCGACGATCTCGCGTGGCCGCGCCGAGGCCTGAGACGCGTCGGAGCGCAGACGGAACTGCAGCGAAGCGTGTCCGCTGGCGTCCATCTCGAGGCTAGCGGACTCGATCATCGGGCGGACATCGGCCATCATCGTCGGCGGCGGCAGATCACGATCGCGTCGGCGGCGCTTCTTGAGCGCCTTGCGATCGACCCGCTCCACCATAATCGATTCTTGGGCCATCAAGGCTGGCAGCCGGCCCCTGGTCTTCTCCGCCTGCTCGGGATCGAGGGTCACTCGATACTCCGCGCCGTCGATAAGCTCGCCGAGCCGTTTCTCTCCCGGCGCCACGATTCGCGCGCCGGTGAGTTCCATGCCGGGGGGGGTGTGCGGTGCGAGCAACGCGAACACCTCTCGCGCCATCTCGGCGCGCTCCTCTGCCGTGACCATCCCCTCCATATCTTCGCGAGATCGAGTTAAGAGCAGGTCAACGTCCACGACCTCCTGCCACCCCGTCGCCCCGAGCGCGAGCGCGGGCCCAAAGCTCATGCGTGGTTTGGCCTTGTAGCCCCTGGTGAACCCCATCTCCACCTTCGCTTTCCGCATGACGCGAGGGATGAGCCGAATAAGATCCAAGTGGCTCAAGAACGCCAGCGCCTGGGTCTTGCGGAAGAATAAACGAACCTTGCTGTACGGCGCCTCCGCGTTGTGCTTGAAGGCGCTCCCCTCTCGCTGCCTGCTCTGGGAGAGGCGACCGGTGAGGTTGGAGAGCGGCACCAAGGTCGGCTCTTTCGGTGGCTGGTCAACCCCGCGAAGCTCCTCACGGTCTGCCAAGGCCTGCAGCGCCTCGATTCTCTCCGTGCGCATCTCAGAGAGGTCACAGGCGACCCCGCAGTCGTAACAAACGAGACGCTTGGTCTCCGCGTTCGCCGCCTCGAGGTTGGTGTGATGCACCTTCGCGCCCATGGGCTTACCGCACGGAGGCGACAGCCGACTGCGCAGCGCTTTTTTGTACTCCGACGCCAGGAATCCATCTTCCATCCCCATGTCGAGGTGGTCCCACGGAAGTCGGCCGTCCACCGGCAAGGTGCCCGTGAAGGTCGAGGGCTCCACCCCCACATGTGCGATGGCGTCGAGCCAGCGCTGGAAGGAAAAGGCCTCACGCCAGCCGTCAAACCTCGCGCCCTGCTCGTAGGCTCGGGCCAACACCTCAGCCATTCGAATGTCCCCTCGCGCGAACAGGCACTCCAACCAGCTCTCTCGACAGTCGTGAGTCTTGAGACCGATCTGGCCGTCGGAGGTCATGGCGCGGAGCCGTTGCACCTTGGCCTGGTTCCCCTCGATGCTGTCCATGGCGGCCCACTGGAACGGCGTGTGCGGCTTGGGCACGTGCTGACTCACGCTGGCGGTAATCTGCGGCATACGCTTGAGCCCCAACTCTCGCGCCACCTCTCGCACCGCGCGGGCCGTCTCGATAATTCCCTCCACATCTTCGTCGGTCTCCGTGGGCAAACCCATGATGAAGTACATCTTCATCCGGTCGTAGCCGCGTTCGAAGATGCGCCGCGCCGAGGCCAGGATGTCTTCGTCGGAGACGTTCTTGTTGATCACATCACGCATGCGCTGGGTGCCCGCCTCCGGCGCGAACGTGAGGCCATCGATGCCCACTTTCTTGATCTCATCGAGCAGGTCATCGTTGAGCCCGTAGGCGCGTAGGCTCGCAATTCCGAGCTTCACCTTGCGCTTGGCCAGCTCGGGGACGAGCGTTTTGATCAACGGATCGATACACGACACATCGGCCGTGCTCAGCGCGGTCAAGCTCGTGCTGTCGAAGCCCGCCGTATCGACGCCGTCAAGGACCGCCTCAACGACCTTCTCAGGGCTGCGCTCCCGCACAGGCCGATAGATCATCCCAGCCTGGCAAAACCTGCACCCCTCGGTGCACCCACGGGTAATCTCCACGGAGGCGCGATCAAACACGGCCTCCACATACGGCAGCGGAAATCGGCTCGGGAACGGAAACTCGTCCAGGTCGCGCACAAAGATTCGAGTCACGCGCTCGGGCGCGTTGGCCTCCACACCCGCGGCAGAGCGGCCTGTGACCACCATCATTCCCGTGCGCTCGTCGAGCCCGCGCTCATAAAATGAGGGGATCAACACACCGGGCACCTGACTCATCGCCGCCAACACCTCGCGGCGAGGTCGCCCGTCACGCCGCATCCGCCCGATGGTCCGCAGCAAGTCCGGGAGGACCTCCTCCGCCTCTCCCACCAAGAACGCGTCCACGAAGGGCGCGAGCGGCTCGGGATGCGTGCACGTAGGTCCTCCAGCGAGCACGATGGGGTCTTCGTCGCCGCGCGCCTCGCTACGCAGCGGGACGCCCCCCAGGTCCAAGTTTAGGAGTACGTTGGAGTAACAAAGCTCGTACTGAAGGCTCACGCCAACCACATCGAACTGGTGAAGCGGTCGATAGGTTTCCAGCGAGACGAGCGGCAGCTCCCTCGCACGAAGCTCGGTCTCCATGTCCAGCCATGGAGAGAACGCGCGCTCACACACCATGTCTTCGGCCCGATTGATGAGGTCGTACAAGACCCGCGTGCCGAGGTGGCTCATCCCGATCTCGTACAAATCGGGGAACGCGAGCACGAAGCGGCACGTCAGCGCGTCCCAGTCCGTTTTGATCACGGACTGCTCCTCACCACCGAGGTACCGGCCAGGCTTTTGGATGCCCGGCAAAAACGCAGCGTAAGGATGCGCCTTGAGCGCGTCTGGCGCCATTGCGCGGTTGAACGAGTCGTCCATTGCGCTCCTCTATTTCACAACTTCGCGCGCGCGTCGAGTGCCCCGCACATCACGGACGTCGAATCCCCTTGCGCCACCGCTTTCGTCTCTGACATCGTACGGGCGTGAACGACCCCTACCGGACCCTCGGCGTCCCTTCCACCGCCGACGCAAAGGATATTAAAAAGGCCTTTCGCAAGCTCACGCAGCAGTACCATCCGGACAAAAATCCCGGGGATGCGGCGGCAGAGTCCAGGTTCAAGGACGTCTCGCAAGCCTATGAAATCCTGGGCGATTCTGATCGCCGCGCGCACTGGGATGAATTTGGTGAGATTTCCTTAAGCCAAGGATTTGATCCGGCCCGGGCCCGCGCTTACACACGGGCGCGCGGAGGCTTCGGCGCGCGAAGACCCGGCGGCGGATTCGGCGGTGGCTCCCCCTTCTCTGATTTGTCCGGGGCGCGCGAGGCCTCCTTCGACGACCTGCTGTCCAAGCTATTCGGCGGCGGCACGGTCTCGGGTGGCGGTGATCTCTTTGGCAATATGAACGAGCGTCGCAAGGGCCGAGACCTCGAGGGGGCTATCTCGGTCTCCTTGCCCGACAGCATCGCGGGCGTCACCGTTCCCGTGCGAGTGACCAACGCGGACGGGACCGCGCGGACCCTCGACGTCAAGGTGCCAATGGGGATGCCCGATCAGGGAAAACTCCGCCTCCGAGGTCAAGGGGGCCCGGGGTCGCCCGCGGGGGACCTGCTGCTCACCGTGCAGGTCAAACGCCACCCGCAGGTCAGTCGCGAGGGCACCCAGCTCAAGGTCACGCTCCCGGTCACGGCCTACGAGGCCTACGCTGGAGGGTCGGTCGAGGTACCGACCCCGTGGGGGGCAGTGACCCTCAAACTCCCCGAGCGCAGCCAAAATCGCCAGACATTTCGCCTGCGCGGCAAAGGCGTTCACCAGCGCGGAAAACCCGACGGGGACCTGCTCATCACCCTCGATGTGCGACTTCCCACACAAGACGATGAGGCCCTCAAGGAGCACCTCCTGCGCCTCCAAGGCGACGACAATCCACGCACCGACGATCCTTGGTAGGTCGTGCTATCCCTACCGGGTGACCGTCCGTCTCAAAGTCGTGGACGCCCCCGCCAAGCGAACCCGGCGCAAGCACCCCCCGTGGTTGCGGGTGCCCTTCCCCGGCGGCGAAACATTCACTGGCCTGCGCCAACGAGTCTCCGAGCTTGGGCTGCACACGGTCTGCCAGAGCGCCAGTTGCCCCAATATCGGCGAGTGCTGGAACAACCGCGCTCTCACCATCATGATCCTCGGGAATATCTGCACGCGCTCGTGCCGTTTTTGTGACGTCGCCACCGGGCGGCCGCTGGCCGTGGATGAAGGAGAACCCGAGCGCGTCGCGACCATCCTCGGAGAGCTCGAACTCACCCACACGGTGATCACCTCGGTCGACCGCGACGACCTCAAAGACGGCGGGGCCTCGATCTGGGCGCGCACCTTGGCGTCGTGCCACACCCGCGCTCCGAGGATGACCGTGGAGGTCCTCGTTCCAGACTTCAAGGGCGATCTTCGCGACGTCGACACGGTGCTCGACGCGAACCCCGACGTGTTCGCCCACAACCTGGAGACTGTCCCACGGCTTAGCCGCGAGGTCCGCGTGCAAGCCCGATACGACCGAAGCTTTGAGGTGCTCGCCCACGCCCGCGCCGCCGGGGCCATCACAAAAACAGGGATCATGCTCGGACTTGGAGAGGAACTCCACGAGGTCCGCGAGGTCATCGACCAACTCGGAGACCTCGGCCTGACGATCTTAACGCTCGGTCAGTATCTCTCTCCGAGCCCAAAGCACCTCGACATCGCGAGGTATGTGACACCTGAGGAGTTCGAGGAGCTCGAACGCTACGCCCGCTCCAAGGGAATTGCGGAGGTGGTGTCTGGACCCCTCGTCCGCTCCTCCTACCACGCCGAAGGGCAAGCCGAGCTGATTTACGCGCTGCAACGCGCGGAGGGCTACGGCAAGGTGGGCTTCGCAAGCCTGCGCCATGAGGCCCCCGCGACACACGGCGGCGCCTAGCGGCTAGGTCAACGGGCCGAGTCGTCGTCGCTGTCCGAGGCCCGGCTGGCCGCACGCATGTGCGCGCGGATCCTCTTTAGAGCCTCCTCGAGTCGCTTTTGCGGGACCGAAACCCGCGTCGGCATGCCCCCACCAAGCTCCAGCAACTCCACGAAATTAAGCCCACTGTGGAAGCTCGCCGCGATAGAGGCGTTCCCTTTCTCCACCACCACCGAGACAGGCGCGAGTGTTTGCCCCATCAACAAGAGCTCCGTTTTATCAAAGGGACCTGCGCCGCTACCCACCTGAACGAGGGCCACGCCCTCCTCGACGACATAGCCGCGGGACAGCTCCCGCGAGGTCTGCTCCATGCGGTCGTAGTCAGCCACAGCCCCATCGATCTCGTCGGCGCCCACGCCACGCTTGGCCCCTGCGAGCAGATGATTCACGATCTGCTGCTTGAGCGCCTCGTCGGCGTAGTGCGCCCTCAGAGCCTTGTCGATCCGACTGGCGGTCGCGCTGATCTCTCCGATGCGAGTGTCCACCGCCCGGGCGTCATCGTCTGCGCCTGGGTAGGGCTCCTTGCCACCGAGCATCCACTTTGCCGCGGAGTAGATGCCATCCAAATCAAAGTGCGCCAGGATCGTGTCGACCGGGCCCGTATGCCGAACCATCTCTTCGGTGATCATCTCGGGGCACGCGCCGTGCTCTGCCTTGGTGCACAACACAAATCGCTCGTCGCCTGCGAAATCGACGTGCCTCGGATGATCGTGATGGTCGACCCACATGGCCAAGCGCGCCCCGAGGTTCTCGATGAACTTGCCTGTGGTTTTTTCAAAGCCCTTGCCGAGCCCGTCAGCCGCGAAGGCGATGTCCAGCACCACGACCCGGCCGCGCAGACTCCCTGCCCGCGGCAGCTTGCGCGGGCTCGCGAAACGGACGTCAGGACGGGTCGCGCCCGACGTCATTTCAGCTCCGCGTGGGCCGCCTCAAGCTCGCCCAGAGCGTGCTCGTCACTCGCTGCACGGGCGACGTCCATGCCCCGGGCATAGACCTCCAAGGCACGAGCTTTCGCGCCCGTCTCGGCGAGCAGATTCCCGTACATCAAGAACGCCGGGACATAGCTCGGGAAGGTCTCCAGCAGCCCCTCGAACGCTTCCTCCGCCTCGCCGTGCAGCCCTCGCGTCTTGTATTCCATGGCGAGCCCGTAGCGAGGGAACGGATCCTCCGGTTTGGACGCCACCATTTTCTGGAGGAATGGGACGCGGTCGACCATTAATATTTCTCCGAGGCGCCCGCAGCTAGGAGGCTGCGCGACGCTCCTCGTGACTCTTAACGTAGTCCGCCGCTGCGCCGCTGTCCATCCCGAGAGCCTCGAGCACGAACGAGGTCTCGTCGTACACGGGTGTCTCTTGGAGGTGTCCCACCAACAACAGGTAGGTGGCTACGTGGTGTGCAGGATACTTCTCAAGAAGCTTCTGCGCCCCCTCCCGAAGCTGCTCCGGGCTACGGGTCTCGCAAAAGTCTTCGTCGGTCTCCCCTTGAGAGTGCTTCACGCCGAGGAAGTCGAGATACTCAACAAGCATGAAACGGTGATGCCTCATGAGCCACTCAATCAAAAACGCGAGCGCGAGCTGGTCGTTTTGTTGTTTCCACTCGTTGTTAAATCGCTTGCGCCACGCCTTGCGACGGGCAGCTTGTGTGAATGCGGTGGAGGGGGCGTTGCTATGGGAGCCCCCCGCCTTCAGCACGGCGCGGATCTCTTTACCGCTGAGCTTGGCGTAGTACTCATCAACTTTTTCTTGGCCGAGATGGTCACAAATTTCGATGGGAGTCATGTGGATTGATCCTGTCGTCTAGCCCCGGAGGTGTGGGCCGATGCCGGCCACCTAACACCACCGATGTGGGCGAGAGAGACGCGCAGCCTACTCGCGCCGGACGCAGCGCGCAAGCCACCTCACCCGCGGGGATCCCACGTGTGTCCATCCACGTCGCCTCGCGCGATTTTCGCCAGCCACGCCCCGTAGGCGTCGTGAAGGCGGCGGGTCGCTGCCCCCATCCGGCCCCTCCCTTCCTCGGGGCCGGGCGAGCCCACCGGGCGGTTGTCGAGCCGAGTCACGGGCATCACCCCCCGCACAGAGCTCGTCAAAAACACCTCCTCCGCAGCGCGAAGCTGCCCAGGAAGGACGGTGCTCTCGCGCACCGTGAGCCCGAGTTGCGCCGCCAAATCGATCACGGTCTGGCGGGTGATGCCAGATAATACGCCCGTGTCGAGGCTCGGGGTTGTCACCACGTCCCCGGAAACCATGAAGATGTTGCTCGCGGCTGCCTCTGCCACATGCCCGTGCGTGTTCACCATGATCGCGTCGTCGGCGTCCTGCTCGATCGCCGCTTGCAGCGCGAGGATGCTCGGCAGGTAGTTCCCGGTCTTGAGCGACGGCGCGAACATGTCTCGATTGTGCCCACGATAGTCTACGATCACCGCCGACAGGCCACGTTCGTACTCGCCACTGCCCGGCGTGACCAGCGGCTCCACATAGATCACGAGCAGCGGAGCATGGGATTTTCGAGTGTCCAGCGCCATCGGGCCGCCCCCCCGGGTCACCACAACGCGGACCTTGCTGTCGGGGTTGCCCGCAGCCCGAACGGTCGACATCATGGCGTTGGCGATCTCCCCCCTTGTGAACGGAAGTCGCAACAAAATCCCCGCCGCGCTCCGCTCAAGTCGATCGAGATGCTCGCGCAGTGCCACCGGCTGTCCCCCCGAGGTCCTCAAGGTTTCATACACGCTGTCGCCGTATAAAAAACCCCTGTCCAACGCGCTCACCGACGCCTCGGACGGAGGGACCGCCCTACCCAAGGACGACAAATATACGAGACTTCCCACGTCCTCCTCATGATGCGCCGATGGCAGGGAAGAGTCTACCAAAGAGCGGCCCGCCGCTTGAGCGCTCCCTGGTCGGCGAGGACCCCCTCTCAAGATTGTGGTACGGTAGAGGCTCTGAGCGTCCATCGTGCGTAAAGTTCGTTGCAATTACAACACCTCCGAGTCGTTCTCCGAGTCCCTCAAGGAGGAGCGAACCCTTGAGGTTTTCACGACAGACAAGTTCGATCCGGGTGAGCAAATTCTCCTCGAGATATCGTTCCCTGACCTTCCGGGCAAACTGGTGGTGCGGGCGATCGGGAGCGAATGGCACGCGGCGAGACCACGCCTGAGGGTCCGCGCCGGCGGCCAAGTGCTCTGTACGGATTCCGAGTGGCGCAAAATTGAGTTCCTGGAGAGCGTGGCGAACGGCACGGTCTCGCTCAGCGCCCGGCGAAAACATGTCCGTCTCCCCGTGCTGGCGGAGATCCAGTGGCGACGCCTCGGGCACCCGGAGAGCCAGCTCGCCGCGATGTCCGAAATCTCCGAAGGCGGCGCGCTGCTATTTACGGACGCGGAGATGACCGTTGGAGAGGAGATTATCGTGGAGGTGACCCCCCCGGGGAGTGTTCAGCCCATGGAGATTCTTTGCATCGTTCGAAACACCAGCAACGGTGAGGGCATCGGGATGGAGTTTGTGGCGCGGGACATGGGTGGCGTCCAGCGCCTCCGTGAGATCATTCGACGGCTCGTCTCACGATGAGCTCCCGCCCGACGGCCCTCCACGCCCTCGTGTGCGTCCCCCTCTTGGCGACGGCGTGCTCCGATCCAGAGGAGGGAGCGGTGACAGCGGCGCGCGTCGAGACTCGGGCCGCCTCGGCGCAGCCTCCTCAACACCCTGGGGTGCCCGCCAGCGCGCCCTCCGCAGACCCCGACCGTCTTGATGAACAATGCGCTCTGCTCGCCGAGGAATCCGGCCGGTCCCTCGGCGTCCGCACAGTGCTCGCGACCCAATGCTCCGGAGCGGTGGACCTCGCCGCCCGTGACGCGCACGAGCTGGCGCTCCACGCCGAGACACCCGAGTTTGCGCGGACACTCCTCCAGCGCGTCGACCGATGGGGAGACAACGAGTCGACTCGGCTCGTGTCCGTGTTGCTCGCGACCCAATCCCTCACCTCATCGGACGGAGCCTCCCCCGAAGATACGCCGCAGATCCCGAGCCCCGACTCCCTCGCGGTCATCCCCTTGACCGACGCTCACATCAACCTCGCACGTCGCCTGTACGCGGTCACCAACGACCCCATGGCGACCGCGGAGATGAAAATACGCGCCCACGCAGCGCTCGCCACGATCTTCCTGCAAGTCTTTGACAGCCTCGGCGTACGCGATACGCAGCCGCTCCCGCCCCTGTCCCAGCACGTCGCCGCGCGGTTTTTGCGACACGGACGCGCGTTCGCCCTCGCGCACCTTCATGACCGGGTCGGCGGCCTCCACCCCTCTCTCCTTCGGATGGAGCCGCACCTCGCGTCCGTGGTGGAACTCCTCGCCCGCAGACCCATGGGAGGCGCCGACGGAGCCGTCGTCCGCGCATGGATTATGGGGCACCGCTATCTTCGGATCGCCGAGGTCCGCGACCGCCTGCGAGGTCGACTCCCGTCTCCGTGGAGAACAACGGTCCAGCGGTTGCTCGAGCTGCGGATGCTCCGCGACGCGCGGATGCTTCTTGCGGCAGAATTTCCCGGCGCGGCTCGCGACGGTACCCTCGACCGGTGGCTCCGCGAAATCGCCCCCATCGATCCGCTCGCGCCGCTCCTCCGCAACCTCGCGGACACAGCGGCGCCACCCGTCCAGCACGCAGGGGACCTCGACGCGCTCCCGGAGGCCTTGACGTCCCTTGAGACTGAGATCAAGTCAGGACGGCGAGCGCAGGCGGAGAAACTGGAGGCCGCCTTGATTCGAGGCGCGAAGGGCCGCCCCTTCGCTCCGGTCATCGCGTGGATTGACTGCGAGCGCGAGCTTCGAGACAACCCCGATGTCCTCCGCAGGCTCATCCAACGCGCGGGCACAACCCCCGCGCTACGTCCCTATCATCAAGCGCTCATCGACGCCGCGCGGCGGGTATCGCTGCGCCCTGCCCTGTATCGATTCGCACAAGACACCCTCGGATCCGCGGCTCGCGACGCGCGCTAGCGTAGGGAGGGTTCTTCCCCCGGCGCGCTGGGGCAGCGGGCATACTGGCGCTTGAATTTGCGTCCGTCCACGAGCACCACCTCCGTCACCGCGGTCGAAGAGGCGCGCACGCGCCGTCGCCTCTTGACGCCGCCGTCCTGCGCCACCGTCACCGAGACGAGCGCCCCCGCGTCGACGCTGCGGACACACTCGCCTGGGAGAGCCCGAGCGCCGCCGACGTCAAACGTGCCACCAAGATCCGGCGACGCTTCCACACACACTATCCGCGCGTCCGGTAACGGACACGACGGCCGACTTGAGACGCTCCACGTACCGTCCGTGGCGCAACCTGAGAGTGCCACTCCCCATCCGAGAAGCGCCGCCACGCTGCCCGCCACACGAATCTTCAACCGACGCTTTACCTCGGCCCGGTCGAGGCGCACAATCGAGGCGTGGCGAAACGAGGTGCACCGGTCTTGTCCGGAGACGACTTGGAGGGCGCGATTTGGAAGGTCGTCCGCAAGTGCGTGCCCGCCTCGATTATTCGATTGGAGCAGCTCCACCACTCGTGGGAAGAGATCGCGACCAAGCGGCTCGCACCGCACGTGTGGCCTGTTTCCATCGATGGTCCTGCGCTGGTCCTGCACGTCAAAGATAGTAACTGGCTGCACGAGCTGAATTACCTCAAGACCGATCTGAGACGCAGGATTCGTACGATCGACCCCGACATTCACGCGCTCATCCTTCGAGTCGCGTCGAGCGGCTCGACCCGCGCCGTCGCAGCCCGGGCCGACGATGCAAAACGAGAGTCCGCGCGGGCAGCGAGGCATGCCCCCCAAGGGATGGCACCTGACGCGTCCGAAAAGCGTGCGTGGCTCGACGAAGCACTGAGCGCAATCGCGGATAACGCGCGCGAGGACGGTCATTCCCACGAGGACGTGGATGCCCACGAAGACGGTGCCTGCGACACGGATGACGCAAAGTGACTACAAAACTGGCCACCCGCAGCCGTGACAGTTCGCCTTGCGTGACCCTACGAGCGGGCCCCCCTCGCGACACAAAATCCTCAAGATACTAGTAATATCAAACACTTAACGATTTTCGGGGAGACTGCTCGGCGATGGCACAAAGTTCGCAGCCCTAAATGGGCGTGATGCCACTGCCTTCCACGAAACGACTCCTCGCTCCACTCCTTTGCGCCGCGGCCCTCTGGGGCAACACGGGATGCACCGAGCTGGAGGGCACATCGCTCCTCGGTGGTATTTTAGAGCGGACCGACAACGGCGCCTTCGCCGTGCTCCTCGAAGCGGAGCACCTCGCCGACGCGGAGGTGGGTGAGTTCTTCGTCACCGTCGCCATGCCCGACCCCAGCGACGAGGAGTCCGTGGCCTGGATCGTTCCTGGCGCCTTGGTCGACGTGGAGGTCCTCCACGACGGCGCGATCGTGGGTTCCGCCACGGGTCTCGCCCCGACGAGCGATGGACGACACGCCCTCGAGGGCGTCCCGGTGCTCTACGGAGAAGGCCCTTGGACCTTTG
>JBDQGY010000106.1:0-14052 GCA_040265175.1 Nannocystaceae bacterium | reverse complement strand
CCCCCGGTGGACTTGGTGGAGCCGGCGGAGCCGGCGCCGGTGGGGCGGGAGGCTGCGCTGGTGGATCGTACGGCGTGGCGATCGTCGGCGCCTCGTCGCTCGCCGGGGACACCATTCCGGTGAGTGGTGGTGGGGTCGGTGCGGGTGGCGATGGTGGCCTCAGCGGAACCTCTCCTGCACTCGGATCCGGCAACGCTGGGTCTCCAGGTTGCGACGGCGAGCTGCTCGACACTGGAACGTTCTAGCGAGGCGCTCGGTCGACACAGTCAAGGCGGGGCCGTTTTCGGTTCCCGCCTTTGTTGTTCCCGAGCCCCTCGTTTGTTTTCTAGAACACGTGGTCGTAAGGGGCGCCGTTACTCTACGGGGGGGACCTGCAGGCAGGCGTCCCCGACGCCCTGGGCGAGTGATTGCCCGACGAGGGCCGCGTAGTTGTCGGTGTCTGAGATGTCTCCCCAAAATGGATTCTCCCCACCAAACGTCTCGATGAACTTCCAGAGTTTTTGGTTGGTGGTGGTTGTACAAGGGGGAATGAGGCCCGTTGCAAAGATGCAGACGTCGCCCCCACAATTCGGTTTCGAATCGCGCACCATGCCCTCGAAAATAGTCAGCGTGTCCGGTGACTTGTCGGGCTCATCGGTGAGGAAGAAAATCACGAGGAGAGCCTCCTCGTCTCTCAAAAAACCCTCGTTGTCGGCGTTGACCTGCGCGTTGACGGAGTCCACGGCCCAGGACGCAGCAGCGACAGGCATTTCGAAGGTGCATCCGTTGGTCCCTGCGGAAACCGCCGCCCCGGTGAACCATGTTGTAAGCGCTGCCGGGTCGTCACTCGTGTTGCCCTCAAAGAAGTACCGACCATCGAAGAAGAACAGTCGGCCCTGCGCGCCGTTGACACCATTGTCGCCGGTGGTCGGTTTGTCATAGTTGGCTGCGGCTCCTGCCTCGTTGCTTGATTTGCAACCAACAGGGTCTGTCGCCTCGTTCCCGACGCATGTCGCGGGGAAGGTCGTCGTGGTGATCCCCACATGTAAGTCGACGTTGGCAGGGAGGGTGTCGTACACGGCGGAGATAAACCCAGGGAACGCGTCTGCTAACGCTTGCTGGTACTGCAGCATTGAGTCTGAGTTGTCGATGACGAACACCATGTCGACTTTGCCGCAACCGCTAGGTGGCGTCGTTCCATCTCCCGTGTCGCCCCCGGCGACATCGAGCTTTTCACCACCATCACTGGAGGAGGTCTCGCCGCCGTCGGTGGCAGAATCCGTGGGATCGGACGCAGAGTCGGTTTGTCCGCTGGAAGTTGTGACTGTCCCTCCGATACCGCTCAAGGAGGAGGATGAGCCGCTGTCGCTGTCCCCGCCGCCTGCGCAGGCGATGAGCGAGCCAAGCCCCACGAGGGAGCATCGTGCAATCCAAGTGCGAGTTCGCATGGTGGAACTATACCCCACGGCCTCCGCAAGCTGGCGTGCGGCTGGTATCTTGTCCGCACCGTGAACGAAAGCGCCAATGACGCACCCTGCAACAATCCCCTGGAGATCCCGACGCGGACATTGCTAGGGCCCGGTCCGTCGGATGTGGCTCCTCGTGTGTTGAAAGCCATGGCCCAGCCCACAGTGGGGCATCTCGATCCGATCTTTGTGAAGATCATGGACGAGGTAAAAGCGGGGCTCAAGAGCGCCTTTCGAACGCGCAACGAGATGACTTTTCCAGTCTCGGCGCCTGGGTCGGCGGGCATGGAGAGCTGCGTGGTGAACCTCCTCGAACCGGGTGACACGGCGATCGTCGGCATCAACGGGGTTTTTGGGAATCGCATGGCGGAGAACGTTCGACGGGCGGGTGCCACGGTGATCGCGGTGGAGTCCGCGTGGGGGCAGCCGGTGGATCCAGCGCGAATTCGCGAGGCGCTGCGGATGAACCCGGGGGCACGCGCGGTGGGGTTCGTGCACGCGGAGACCTCCACGGGGGTGTGTTCGGACGCCCAGGCGATCGCCGCCGAATGCCACGAACACGGTTGCCTCGTGATCGTGGACGCGGTGACTTCCTTGGCGGGCATTCCCCTCGAAATCGACGCGTGGGGGCTCGACGCGGTCTACTCGGGCTCTCAAAAGTGCCTGTCGTGCACGCCGGGTCTGTCGCCGGTGAGTTTTTCGCCGCGCGCCATGGCACGCATCGCCGCGCGCCGTCAGCCCGTGCAGAGTTGGTTCCTCGACTTGAGCTTGGTAGCGGGCTACTGGCAAGATTCTGGACACGGCGGTGGTGGGCGAACCTACCATCACACAGCGCCGGTGAACGCGGTGTATGGGCTGTACGAATCGCTGCGAGCGCTCCACGAAGAGGGACTCGAGGCCGCGTGGGCGAGGCATCAGCGGGTACACGAGGGGTTGTGCGCGGGGCTAAAAGTCCTCGACCTTGAGCTGGCGGTGCCGGCGTCGTGCCGCTTGCCGCAGCTCAACGCGGTGAAGGTTCCCGAGGGAGTGAACGACGCAGACGTTCGGGGGCAGTTACTGGCGGAGTACGGCATCGAGATCGGCGCGGGCCTCGGCGCGCTCAAGGGGAAGATTTGGAGGGTCGGCCTCATGGGTTCGTCGGCGATCCCCGGCAACGTCTTGCGGTTTCTTGCTGCGATGGAAGAGATTCTGGATCGCTCGGGTGCCGTGCGCGCTGCCGAAGCGTTCTTTGGTCGCGACGCACCGCGGTGACGACTCTTCCTAACCGATGATCATGTCTTCGTGCCGTCGGCTCTGGCCCAGGGCGAAACGCTCGGGGCGCCAGCGTTCGAGCATGGGATGGCGGGCACCGTCGTGCAGGTAGGCGGCGAGCAGGCGCCCCACCGCCGGGGCCATCATGAATCCATGACCCGTGAACCCGCACACTTGGATGATGTTGGGGTGACCGGGAGAACTCCCGACGATGGCGTCACCGTCGGGGGAGATGTCGTAGGGACCAGACCATTGACGCACCGGGTGGAGGGCTCGCGCGAGCGGCAGCACCGCGGTGAGGCTCGACGCCATCCGTTCCAAGAAAGTGAGCGAGGTGCCGAGGTTGACGCGTCCGCCCTCGCCGCCGGGGACCTCGTGCATGGTGACCCCGGTGACGATCTCTCCGCGCGTGGACTGGGAGAAGTACAGTCCGGAATCCAGGTCGACCACCAAGGGATCGAGGAACGGCTTGAGCGGCTCCGTTGAGATGATCTCGTGCCGGTGCGGGCGATTGGGGAGATCGATGCCGAGCATCTCGTTGAGCACGGGGCTCCACGCGCCGGTGGCATTGACCACGCGCTGCGCCCACACCGATTCGCCGGTGTGCAGCGCGAGCTCGTAGCCGACGTTGCTGGCGTGGGTCGCCTCTTCGATCCCGGTGACCCGTGTGTGGGTGCGAATGGCCACGCCTCGTTTCGACGCCTCACTCGCGTAGCCCCACACAAACGGCCAAGGAAACACCACGCCGTCTTCTGGATTAAACGTCGCGGCGTGGACGCCGGTGACGTCCAACTCGGGGACCAACTCCTTCGCTTCGCGGGCCGTGAGTTGCTCGGTGGGCGCGCCCACCGAGCGGTGGACCTCGATGTTGCGCGCGAGGCGAGACGCGGTCGCGTCGCTGCGCGCCAAAAACAGGTAGCCGCCGCGTCGAAACCACAGGTTGATCCGGAGGGTCTGCGCGAGGCCCCGACAGATCGCCAAGCTCTCTCGCATGATGCTCACGTTGCCCGCGTCCCCCCACTGTGAGCGCACGCCACCGCCGTTGCGGCCGGACGCACCGCTGACGAGGTACGACGATTCGATCACGCAGACTCGCAGGTCGGGGGCGCGTTTGGAGAGCTCGTAGGCGGTGGCGAGGCCCATGACGCCGCCCCCGACGATGGCGACGTCGACCGCCTCGGGCAGCGCGGCGTCACGGCGCCCCATGGAGGCGGTCGCGCTCACGGAGTTCCCTCGTCCTCGGCGCGCGTGGGGCTCGGGGTCAACGAGATGCGGGCTCCGTCCGCGAGCGATCCGAGGCTGATCTGCGCGGCGGGGGGGCGCGACGTAAAGGGTTGGAGGCGGTCCGCATCGGGCACACCTCGCTCGCGCAGCAGCGTACACAAGGGCACCATGCATTCGCGACCCTGGCACGGACCTGTGCCCATACCCGTGAATCGCTTGATCTCCTCAATGGTCTCGAACCCGGCCTGGAGGGCGGCGTCGCAGTCCTTGACTGTCACGTCTTCACAACGACAGATAAAGGTCCGCGTCGTCATGGGCGCACGCGCTCCCCGGAAGAGGTGAGCGTCTTCAAGATCGACTCCGCTGTTTGTTGGCTGTCTTTGACTGCTTGCTCGCGATCGGTGACACCGCAGACACCGCCGACCGCCCATAGATGGACCGGGTGGGGCCCCTCCATGATTCCCGCGCGACCAGTGTCGTCCCGTTGAACCGCGAAGCCTACGCAGGCCGACGATTCGTCATGGACAAAACTAGCTCTGGCGCCAGCCATCAGGGGAAGCTCATGGGCTGGCGCGGGGGGCGACGCGAGGATGACGAGCGGGGCGTCGTGGTAGCCGTCGTCGGTGGTGAGCCGAAGGAGCGGACCCCGCGACTCCAAGGCGCGCACCTGCGACGGGGCGAGGACCGTGGAGAGATTCAACTCGAGAGCCCGCGCGGCCGCGAGGGGGGCGGGCCCGACCACGACGCATCGCGGGTCAAGCGTCCCTCCCGTGCGTCGCAGGCTGACGAGGAGACCGGAGGCGGCGACGACGCCCGGGAGGTCGTTGTTGGGGATCGGGAGGAGCGGCTCACGAGTCCCGGTCGCGAACACCACGTGCGTCGGCCGCATCCGCACCAGGTGCTCTTCAAACACCGACTCCTTAGACGGTCGTTGGCGCGGCGCGTTGTATTGCGCTGCGAACAAACTCTCGCCAGGGTATGCTGCGAATACGGCTGTGCGCGCGCGAACGCCCGCCATCGCACGACCAGGGGTGCCGCGCTCGACCGTGAGAACATCCACGCCGGCGGCGGACAGGCGCTCGTGCACCGCGAGTCCCGCGGCCCCCGCCCCGATTACGAGCACCGTGGGAGAAAGATCCTCGGGGGTTCCACGCACCTGTACGTCGGTCTCGGGGACCCGACCGAGCCCGGTGAGTTGGCGGGCCATGGTCTGCATGAGCTCGTTCGCGATGCGCGGCTTGACCATAAAACGGTGATGATCAAAGCCTCCTGCGAACACGCGATCCACGAGGGCGGTAGGGTCCGCGCCCGCGGGACCGTGAAGGTTTTGTCGCTCGACTTGCATGCCCTCGCGAATCGTCGTGGTGCAGGCGAGGATGTTGGGTCGCCCGTCTACCCGTACGAGGCAGCTTCCGCAGTCCCCGCGAAGACAGTAGGCGCCCCTGGGCCGGCGGTACTTGGCGGAGCGTGTGAGGGTCAACTCTCCCGCGCAAAGCAGCGTGTCGGTGACGGTCTCGCCCTCTTGCGCGCGACGCATCGGCCGGCCATCAAGGGTCCAGCGTCGGTCGCCGTCGTCGGCGCGGATGGGGTGGTTGTCGTGTGCCACGCGATCTCTTCCTATCATGTTTTGAGGACCGTGGGACGGGGGCCAAAGATCGCGGTCCCGACCCGAACGAGGGTGGCGCCCTCGGCGATTGCGTCCACAAAATCCCCACTCATGCCCATGGAGAGCTGGTTGAACTCGTGTCCGAGCCCATGGCGTGTGCGGAGCGTGTCCGCGAGAGACGCGAGTTCGCCAAAGTAGCGACGTGAGTCGGAGGGGGTCGACTTTGGGGGGATCGTCATCAGCCCGCGGAGCCTCAGGCCCGCGACGGAGCAGAGTTGCTCGAACAACACGTCGAGTTCGCCCCGCACAACCCCCGCTTTTTGGGGTTCGTCAAAGTTCACTTGTACGAGAACGTCAGCGACCGCGGTCTGACTACCGGCGTCGCCGCGCCGTCGCTTCATGAGGGCGTTCGCGGTCGCCGCGCGGTCGATGGTGTGGACGAGATGAACCTCAGACAGCAGCTTGACCTTGTTGCGTTGAATCCCACCCACAAAGTGCCAGCGCAGTTCGGGCAGGTCTGCGAGCGCTGTCGCTTTCTCCCGCAGTTCTTGGGCGTAGCTCTCGCCGAAGTCCCGCTGTCCCGCAGCGTAGGCGGCGCGGATGGCGTCGGTGGAGTGACGTTTGCTGACGGCGACGAGCGTCACGTCTCGCGAGACATGGGCCGCCTCTCGCGCCTCGAGGATGGCACCTCGGACCTTGGCCAAGCGGCTGCCGACGTCAGGCACCGTCACGCGGAGGCTCCCGTGGTGTCCACCGAGGATGGCGCAACGCGGGACGTTTGGAGTTGACGCAGCGCGGCCACCACCTCCACGGTCGGCAGCCCCACGACGCCGGTGTATGAGCCCTCGATACGGGACGCCCAGGCGCTCGCGATTCCCTGGATGGCGTAGCCCCCCGCCTTATCTCTCCATTCATCTCCGGCGAGGTAGGCGGAGAGCGTCGCCGCCGGCGGTGGGTCCAAGTAGACGTGGGTTGTTACGTGCTCGGTGAATCGCTGGCCTGTGCGTGTGGCGAGCGTGAAGGCCGTGGTCACATGATGGCGACGGGCGGTGCGGAGCGCGGCGAGCATGGCCAAGAGCTCTACTTGGTCCCGTGGCTTGCCGAGGGGCGCCTCATCAGGACGGATCCAGACGGTGGTGTCAGCGGTGAGGATGGGAGCTTCGGCTGGGGGGCGCAGACGCTCAAGCGTCGCGTGCGCCTTGGCGTCGGCCACGCGACGCGCGTAGTGAATCGGGTGCTCCCCTGCGTTCCAAGTCTCGTCACAGTCTGGGCTGCTGACGCCCACGATCGACACGCCCGCCGCCTCAAGCAGCGTGCGTCGTCGGGGTGAGCGGGATCCGAGGTGGACGGCGAGCATGGGTGGAGCGTAGCAGCGCCGGGGCACCTTTTATGTAGTCCGTGTCGATCGCGGAGCGCGCCGTGTGGAGGGCGCTCCCCTCCCGGGCGAAGCCTGCTAGACTGGCGAAATGAGAGTCTCGGCAAAGATGCTCGGGGTGTCGTTTGGCACGCTGTTGGCGGTGGGCGTGGTCAGTGCGGAGCTTTTCGGCCCGTGTTCGGCGCCGCGCGACCCGACGTTGCAGGTGACCCCCGGGGCGGAGGCTGCGCCGTTGACCGGGCTTTGGCGCGCGGTACCAGGCCAAGGAGCGCGCGAGGACACGCTGAGGTTCTGGTACTTCCACGGGGACGGGAAAGGCCTGTATCGCTACGGAACTAGCGGGTTGAACAACACGCACAGCTTCGATTATGAGGTCGTGCCCGGTGGGGTGAAGCTCCGCTTTCGCAAGACCGGGGCGACCCATGTCGTGCAGGCCCGCGTGGAGGACACGCCCGCGGGGCCCTCGCTCACACTAGATCCGGACCCGGAGGACCCTGGCGCGAGTTATCGGCTCGAGCGCGGTCCGGTGGCGAGGGGATTTGGACCAGCGGGGGACGACACACAGCAGATTGACGGCCGGCTGTGGATGGACCTCCAGCCCTTCGCGACCGGAGGCGTTGGCTTCCAGATGTATCAACTAAACGCCGCGGCCATCGACGGACGCGGCGTCGGATGGTTCCACAGGGGTGACTTTGACGACTGGTCCACCGAGGCCCTGTCGTATCGCCTCCAAGGCGACGCGCTCACGTTGCATTTCACGGCTCGGGACGAACGCGAGACGGTCGAGGTGACGCTGGTGGTCGATGGCGACGACCGCGTGCTCACCGTACAGGACGACCCGCGGGATTTTTATAAGGATCACCGCTATCGCGACGTGGGCGAGAGTTTTGGGGCGCTTGGACGTATCGACGCAGTGTTTGCCACGAAGGTGCTGCGTGTGATCGGCGCGCCCGCGCCCTAATTTTTAAACGTCGGGGACGCAACGGCGGCTGGGTGATGCCGACTGGGTCTTCGTGTGGTGCGACCGCCCCAAATATTTCCCGGCGCGCGGGCGTCGGTTGACGACGTGGAGGGTGGCGCTGGGGTTGGCTGGCGCGAGTGTAGTGGCCTGCTTGCCACAGGCCCCACCGCTAGAGTCGGGCGCACCGCGGGTACTCGACGTGGTGATGAGGGCGTCCGGTCCGCAGGGCGCGGGGCGTTGGTCGGCGATCGAGGTAGGGATCGAAGGGCGCCTCTCCGAGGACTCCTTGGAGCAGGTGACGGTGGTTCCGTTGGTCCCCGCGCGTGTGTGTGTGGTGTCCGAAGACTGCGAACAGGGCCCGTGTGACGCGGGGCGCTGCTGGGAGGACGCCATGACCGCCGGAGACCTGCGGGCGCTGGATGAGGGTCTCTTTGAGGGAGGCTGGCCCGTGGCGCTCACGCAAGACATGCAGGGGGATGACGAGCACGTCACGCTGCGGATCCGTCCGCGCAGGCCGTGGCGCTCGGCGTGGCGCTATCGCGTGGTCTTTGGCGCGAAGGCACGTTCGCCGGAGGGCATTGTGCTCGACGAGGGCACCGGAGGGGAATCCGAGCGCTGGTCCTGGGAGTTCTTTGCGGCCTGGGATGCGGGGGCGCCCCGAGTGGTGTGGCCGCGCCTTCTAGGCGGGGACGAGCCCGTCGACGTGCCGGTGGATCTTACGCACGTGGAGGTGGTGGCGGGCCCGCTTCGGTCGCAGGCGCGGCTGTCGTTGCGTTCGTGGGACGCGGACGCCGTTGCGGATTGGGTGGGGTTATCCCCGGTAGGCTCGTGCAAGGTGAGCGACGCTCCACACTGCACGCGATACCGGCTCGACCGAGCGTGGTCCTTGGAACAAGTCTACGCGCTGGAGCACCATCGGGACCTTGAGGGGCTGCAACTCGGCGCATGGCATGCGGCCGCCACGCCGACGATGCGGCCGAGGAGCCGAGCCTTTGCGCCAGCGCACGAGGACCTCCAATGGACGGCCGACGGGGAGTGCTTGTACTTCGAACAAGGTGCGACGGCGCTGGGCGCTCTGCACCTCGAGGGGGCGGGGGTCCGCTACCGTGGACCGAGCGGCGGGGTGGACCCGGCAGGCGGACTATGGGGCGCACCCCTCCGTTCAACTGCACTCGTCGGGGACGATGGCGACGCCGCCGTCGTGGGGTCACCTCAAGATTCGTCGCCCTCGCTGGGTGGCGCCGTCGGGTGGCGGGTGACCACCGCGTGGGGGACACGACACGGCCGCATGGAGGTGCCAACGGATCTCGAACTGCCGTCGCGGAGCTCCTTTCGAATTACGGAGGTCCTCGCAGATCCGCTGGGCCCCGAGCCTCGCCAGGAGTTCGTGGAGGTCCAGGCCCTTCGCGCGGCCACGTGGTCCGCCGAGTCCTTGTGGATCGCCGACGGCCGCTGGGAGGACCTGCAGCCCGCATTGGAGGCGCCGGGCGCCCTCCCGCTCGGTGATCCGCTCCCCCCCGCGACGGCGGCGGCGGGGGAGATCTTGTTGATCGTCCCCGAGGCGTTCGTTGCGGACTCTGATCTGGATGGCGCGGTGTTGGCGGGGACTCAGCTGTTGCGCGTGCCCGGAAGTCTGGGCGGGAATGGCCTGCTTAATGCTGGGGAGGCCGTGTCCATCTATGAGGCCTCTCCGCCCCGACTTGTGGCGTCCTTCGGGGGGCGCGGGCAGATCGTGACGGCCCCGAGCGGTACGAGCGTGGTACGTGCGGACTTGGGTTCTCCTTGCGACACGCCCGCCGACTGGCGCGCGGGACCCTTTGGTGCCCCGAGCCCAGGCGGTTTGCCCTGACCCGGGAAGTACCGGATGCTTAGGCGTGGCGACCGACACAACCAAGGTGACCCTCGCCGGGACCATCGCCACGATTCTTTATCGGAACGAATCGAACCGCTACATGGTGTTTTCCATGCGAGTGCCCGGAAGGTTGGACCTCGTAACTGCGACGGGCTACGGCCGTTCTTGCGAGGTGGGGGCGGAGATCGAGGTGCACGGCAAGTGGGTGGAGCACTCCAAGTATGGTCGGCAGTTTGAGTTCGCCCGGGTCGTGGAGCAGACGCCTACCGCGCCGGGGGCGGTGGCGAGGCGCCTCGCGTTGTACCCGGGAATTGGCGCCGTGACCGCCGAGCGAATCGTGCGAAAATTTGGAGAGCAGACCCTGCAGATCCTCAATGATCAGCCGCGTAGACTCTTGGAGGTCAAGGGGGTCGGTGCCAAGGGGCTCGAGCGGATCATGGAGTTCCACGCCTCCCGTTCAGGGCCGCTCGCGGCCCTGGAAGACCGCCTCGCAGAGCTCGACCTGTCGCCGCGTCTGGCCAAGGGCCTACATGAGCGGTACGGAGATGACGCCCTCCGGTATCTGGAGTCCGATCCGTTTCAGCTCGCCCGGGACGTGCGCGGGATCGGATTTCGCGTGGCGGATCGTATCGCGCAGGCGCTGGGCCTCGCCACCGATTCTCCGACGCGGGTCGATGCGGGCGTGTCCCACTGTGTTCGCGAGGCGATGCAGCAAGGACACAGCGCGTTGAAGAGCCTTGTGCTGAGGGATCGGACCTGCGACCTGCTGCGGGTGGATGAAGACGCCATCGCAGAGAGCCTCTCCCGTCTCCTCGGGGACGGACTCTTGGAGGCGGAGCCCGCCGAGGGCGAAGAAATCTACATCTTCGACCCGGAGCTTCGGGCCGCAGAGGTCCGGGTCGCGGAGAAGGTGGCCGCGCTCGCGTTGGCCGAGCGGAAAGTGTGGGAGGTTCCAGAGCACCCCGAGAGCCTCGGTGCCGCCCAGCGCGCCGCGGTGGAGGCGGTCTCTCGGGCGGGTTTCACGGTGCTCACGGGAGGACCCGGCACAGGAAAGAGCACGGTCGTGGCGCAGGTGCTCGCGCTCGCGGAGCGAAACGGCGTGGAGACCTTGCTGGCGGCACCCACCGGACGTGCGGCCAAGCGACTCGAGGTCGCCACGGGCGCGCAGGCGAAGACGATCCATCGTCTCCTTGAGATCCAACCCATGGGCGGCCACTTCGCCCGCGGTCCAGACCAGCCGTTGCCCGCCGGGCTTCTCGTCGTGGATGAGACATCCATGCTCGACTTGATGCTCGCAGACGCGCTGCTTTGTGCGCTCACTCCTGAGCACCGGGTGTTATGGGTGGGCGATTCAGATCAACTGCCGCCCGTAGGCCCCGGCCAGGTACTTCGCGACGTCATTGACGCCGCCGACGAGACCTGTCCGATCCCGGTGGTGCGCTTGGATAAAATCTATCGTCAAGACGAGTCATCTTCGATCGTCGCCAACGCACACCTGATCTTGCAGGGGGAGTCTCTCGCGCCCGACGAGCCGAATTCGGGGGGGAGTTTCTTCGTGCTGCGAAGCTCCGACGAGCACAAGACCCATGAGCAGATCGTGGAGATGGCGACGGAGCGGGTGCCCCAGGCCTACGACCTCTCGTTCCCGACTCAGGTGCAGGTGTTGACGCCGATGCGCCGGGGCGCCGTGGGGACCGAGGCTCTCAACGACGCGCTTCAACGGGTGCACACCGAGGGCCAGCCCTGCCTGGAGATCGGGCGACACGGCGCGAGATATCGCGTGGGCGATCGGGTGCTGCAGCTGCGCAACGACTATGAGCGGGGCGTCTTCAACGGCGACGTTGGGGAGGTCACGCGCGTGGATGCGTCGGATCGCTCCTTAACCGTCGATTTCGGCGAGCAGGTGTCGACCTATGAGCCTGATGATCTCCGCGCGCTGGGTCTGGCGTACGCCATGACGATCCACAAGAGCCAGGGGAGTGAATTCCCCGCGGTGGTGATTCCGCTCGTCCGCAGTCACGGGCATATGCTCCGGCGCAATCTCGTCTATACGGCCATCACGCGGGCGAAGCGGTTGTGCGTGGTGGCGGGGGACGGCCGCGCCATCGAGCGGGCGATCCGCTCGGTGCGGAGAGATGCGCGCACGACCACGCTGCGGCGACGCATTCACGCCGAGTTTAAGGACGCCCTCGGCACACTAACCATTGTGCCCGACGACCAGGTCTGAGGAACGCGGACGCTACTAGGTCGCTCCCGGAAGGTGTGGTAAGCCCTATGTATGGTCGCGATCGACGCGGGAGCAGGCCCTCGGGGGGCGTTGAATGGGCGCTCTCGCGACGCCGCCGCCCGCACGCGGGTGCTTGGCATCGACCCCGGCACGCTGCGGACGGGCTACGGGCTCATCGACGTCGGGCCGCAGGGGGCGATCTACTACGTTGCGTGTGGGGTGCTTCAAGCGAAGGGCACCGATCACGTGGAGCGAATCAACCTAATCTGCGGCGATCTCAAAGACCTCCTCGACGAGTTCCGGCCGAGCGCGATGGCCTTGGAGTTGGCCTACGCGGGACGGAACACCGCGAGCGCGCTGAAACTCGCCGAGGCCAGAGGGGCGTTCCGGCAGACGGCGTTCAACGCAGGCGTGCGCGTGACGGAGTACGGGGCTACCCACGTGAAGCGTGCGCTCACTGGACGCGCACGCGCTCGAAAAGAGGAGGTGATGGAACGGATGAGTCATCTGTTTTCGTTTCGCTCGACGCCACAAGAAGACGCGGCGGACGCCTTGGCGTTGGCCACGTGCCACGCGACCCATCTGCGCGGGGCGGCCACACCCGCGCGCGCCGTAGGGAGGGTCCCTTGATCGGATGGATTCACGGGGAGGTGAAGGCGCGCGACGTCAGCGTACCTTCGGTCATCATCAACGCGCAGGGGGTGGGCTACGAACTGTTCGTGGACCCTCAGACGTTGGCGTCGCTGCCGGCCGATGGGGGGGAGGCTGAGCTGTGGGTGCACACCTATGTCAAAGAGGAGGCTCTCGCGCTCTATGGGTTCACCTCGCTCGAGGCGCGCACGATGTTTCGGATGCTCCTCAGCGCCCATAAGGTGGGTCCAAAGATTGCGCTGGCGACCTTGGGGGGGTTCTCCCTGGAAGAGATCGTGGAGATTTTGCGTTCGCGAGATGCGAAGCGACTCCAGCGCGTCCAAGGGGTCGGCGCCAAAATGGCCGAACAAATCATGGTGTCCATCGGGGACAAAGCGGCGCGATTGTTCGGGCAAGGCTCGGGCGGCAGCGACCGGCACGGTCCAGGCACCTCGCTAACCCAGCACGCCCAGGAGACCCTGGTTGCCTGGGGCTTCAAAGCACGCCAAGTGGAGGCGGCGGTGGCCGCTGTGGAAGCGGAGGTGGGCGACGCCACGTTGTCCCTCGAAGAGCTGCTTCGCCGCGCTGCGCAGGAGATCACCTCCGGCGCGTAGGAACTCGCCCCGAGGGACTCAGCCCTCGTCGTCGTCGCCGGAGTCCCGCACCGCGCTGATGAGGTCGCCGATGGTGAGGTGGCTTGGCAGCTGGTTCGAGGAGAGCTCGTCCCAAAGCGGCCAGAGCGGGGCGTCGTGGTCTGCGGTTTTGAGCACCTCTGTAAGGGCGATGCGGGCGGCCTCTCGTCGTCCGGCTTCCAGGGCGTCGTAGAGCGCCGCCGCGACGGGAGACTCGGGGCGCTGCTTCGCCTTCGGGGTCAGCGTGGTCACGGACGGTATCGCGTGGGGGCTCTCACTTTTTTGTCCGGGCCCCCCTCGGCCGATGACAATGGTCTCGGGTGTGTCGCGCTGCCAGCGGCGGCGGTGCTCAAAGCGCTCTACCGCTGGCGGCGGCGCGATGGGGGCACCAGATTCGACGCGCTCTTGCAGCGCCTTGCCCCGTTCAAAGATCTCCCGGCCATGGTTGTAGGGCAGTACGGTGACGACCGTGTCTTCTTTGATGATCGACACGAGCTTGGCGCCAAAGTCTTCGATGGGGATGAGGGTCTGGGGCTCTCGCAGCATGGCGTCGAGCGTCTTCACCGCTTGGCCCGCATCTTCCGCAGCGACAAGCGCCGCGTCGAGCTGGTCCCGGAGCGACTCATCGTCGTATTGATGTTCGTCGGTGACAAATTCACGGAGTCGCTGCACCGCCCGGTGGGTGATGCTGTAACGGCGATGATTTGGGAAGCTCCCGCGGATCATGGGCAGGGTCTAGCCGATCCGGCGTGGACTTGCTACGGCGGGGGCGCAGAAGACGTCAATACCGGCGCAGGGTTCAGCTTTTCCTTGCGTCGGCGCCGATTTGGCGCCACCGTGAAGGCGTGT
>JBDQGY010000105.1:0-14081 GCA_040265175.1 Nannocystaceae bacterium | reverse complement strand
GGCGCCGCTGTTGTCGTTGTGCGCGCCATCGGGCCCGAGGTCGATAACGATGGAGCCACCGCAACCGAGGGAGACCACGTCCATAGAGCCGCGCGGCGGGCCCGAGACCAACTCGTTCACGTCATCATGACCAAAGCCTCCCGCCGCGACGGTCGCTGCTGCGGGGGAGAAGTGCGCCGCGCAAACACCAAAGATCTGCGCGTCCGCGCTCACCTCCTCGCTGCACGGCTCCACACATCCAGTCCATGGCTCCACGGGGGGCGACTTCGCCGCGCCTGAGCTGTCGCCAAGATCACACGCGGCGATGGAAATCAGAGCGAAGGAAGAGACGGCGACGAGCGACCGACGACGGGATGAACCTGAGATGAGTCTGATCATGTGGACCTTTCGCCTTGTGCGAAGAACCCGCCAACATGACCGGTCTTCGCGTCCCCACGAGGCTTCGGGAGCTCGCCTCTCAGCGAGTTCGACGGCAGGTCTTCGGGCTCACAAGCGCGGCCATGTGGCCTCCTAGGACTCGCGGCTTCCCAGCGTTCGCCAGTGCCTTCGTTGCGAGTTTCGTTCTTGCTTACCGCTGCGGGGGCAGCCCCGGATTTACACCGGATTCCCTCAGGGCGAGTCTCGCGACTCGCACCGTCGATGACTCGTGAGTACGCCCTGCGTGCCCGGGCGTCAACCCGAGATCCCCCCCGCCACAACGTGGGTCCTCACGGCATCACCGCGCGCCCGCGGTCCCGCTCACCCGGGGGTGAGGCCCGGCGCCGCCGGCGTCAATCCCCAGGTCCAGTTGTCCAGCATCACCAAGGAGTCGTAGATAAATCCTCCCGCGTCCCACACGGCGAGCCGGATTTCCGCGACTTCTCCCGGCTCGACGTTGCCCGTCATCGTGAGCCAACCGGTGGCGCCGCCCTTGTAGTAGTGCCCGTTGGTGGTGCCGGGGCTGTCGAGGCACCCCGGATCAAATTGACCGGTGCCATCGTAGGCGTCAAAGCCCGTTCCGATAAGCTGGTCCACGCCCACGCATCCCGTGTAGTCACTCATCTGCCCACTGCAACCGATGGGGCCGTTGACGCACTGCGAGAACAGCCCGTTCGCGGACTGCGCCAAGTTCACTCCGAGTGGCCAAAGCACCGTGCCATCACCGAACTGGTCGTAGACCGCGATATTCTTGTCAGCCGGGTTCTCCGAATCAGTCGTGTCGAGCAACGCGACGAACATATCTGTGTACTGACTGCAAACATACTCTGGGAATTCAGCGGAGAAAAAGCTGAGATCCGCCGAGAACGATTGGGCGTTGGTCGGCACCCGGACGCGGATGGTCAACATCACCGGATCGTTGGAGGTGGTCGCGCTGGTGGGGCACCCCGGAACGTTGGGGAAGGCGTTACCGTTCGCCGCGTACCAGTCCGCCGGGGGTGCCGCCTCGGTCCCCCACCCCTTGCCCCCTTCAAAGCTGTTAAACGAGGGGTTGGTGTCGGTCAAGTCGGCCGCGACACCGGAGGACAGCAACACGAGAGAGTCGAAGCCCGTCGGCTGATTGTCTCCAAAGTTGTCTCGAACCGCGGCCTGATCTTGATTCTCGAGCATGCTGCCGTCGGTCTCTGTCAAAGATGCCGCGATAACGCCCCAAATACGCTCGGCCTGGGTGGGAGGCGTCTCCACCGTGAACTGGCAGAGGTCGAGGGCCCGCGCGAAGTTCAGCACGTCGGTTGTGTCACTGGCGATGCCCGCATCGCAGCCGAGTTCTGGTTCGTCGGAGACCCCGTCGCAGTCGTCATCGATTCCATTCCCAGGGACGTCGTAGGCTCCAGGGTTCACCAGCTCCGGGTCGACGGAGCAACCGATCTCTTCACAGCAATCAAGGATGACACCATTTTCACAGAGGTCGTACCCGTCGCCATCCACGTCATTGGATGAATCGACGAGGCCGTCGCAGTCGTTGTCGATCCCATCCCCGCACGTCTCTTGCGCCGGCAGGACTTGACCGAGACACGGGCCCCACGCCAACCCGTCGACGTCACAGGTCTGAGTGCCAGCCGCACACTGGCCCACCCCCTCCGTCCCCGCAGCGCCCAGATAACAGCTTTGCGTCTGTCCCGGAACACACAAGCAGCCAGGGCCTCCTTCACATCCGTCCGAGGGGTCGCTGTTGCAATCGAGGGTTCCCATGTCACACGGACCCATGAGGCAGTCCCCCTGCTCGCACAGCGGCGTCGCGTTCGCGTATGCGCATTCGTTGCCGCAGCTCCCACAGTTTTGCGGATCTGCTTGGACATCAAGACATTGGCCCGAACAACACTCGTCGGCGCCGAGACAACCGTGATCCAGCGTGCACCCCGGGACACACGACCCCGCATCGCAGATCGTCCCGAGCGCACAGTCGGTATCTTCGACGCACCCGACGCAGGTGTGGCTCGGGACATCACAAACGGTGGGTGAGACACAGTCAGAGTCGTCCGAACAGCCGGGGACACACTCGTTGTCTGAGGAGCAATACTCCCCCATCACGCACACATCATCGCTCGGCGTACACGGTACGCAGAGTCCGGCATCACACACGTCTCCCCCTGGATCGCCAGCGCAGTCGGCGTTCGTCATGCAGCCGGATGCGCCCGTGCTCCCGGTGTCCTCACCAGCCGTGGTGTCGCCGCCGCCGGTGGTATCTCCGCCCGTGGTCGAGTCTCCTCCCGTGGTCGTTTCCCCGTCCCCGGATGTTGATTCCTCCGCGCCGCTCGTCCCGGACTCGCTGTTTGAGGTGACTGCGTCCGCCGATGATTCGGACTCCGTTCCGCTGAACGAATCGATTCCAAAAGACGCCTCCGTTTCGCTGGAGGTACAACCCGCGAGACCGAGCAACACAAACGCAAAGCCACAAACGCACTCACGGGAACAAATAAACGGACGATTCATCGACGCTCCTAGTCCACGTACAATACGGGATTTCGGAGAACCGGTCAGTCGCTGCGTAGCAACAATCCACCTGCCCCTGCGTCGCGAACCACGACAAATCCAGGCGCTCGCGCCGTGACCGCCCCATGCCATTCCGCGCCTCGCGACCCCGCGGTGCTATCGGGCGACGGCGCGACCCCTGGGTCCGTAGTGTCCGTAGTGTCTCGCCGATTCGTGGTGGCCCCACGTCCGTCGACGTCGCAGCGCTACGCGCGGTAGTAAAACAAGGTGATGGTCAAACAATGAAATTCACTGTCCGAACTTTGGGTCACGATGGTGTCCACCACCTCGACGTCATTGTTCCGCAGCCACTCCGTCGTCCGCTCCCCAATCTCTTCGCGCTCACGCGCCTTGGTCGCCGAAAACACCTTCACCCCGTTGTACGCTTGCATCGCTGTTGTCACTCCTCGTCCACCAGTAAGGTCTACAACCCTGCTCTGGGTGGTCAACAGGTACCCCGCATTGGTTCTCGTGTCAAAAGAATTATCCAGCCCCGCTGTACGCCAACAGTGTCGATCGAGCGCGAAATTGCGACACGCCCGTGGCGCGCGAGACCCTGTCGCCCACGGCTAGGGCTCAAAGATCGCCCCGGTGTACAACATCCCCCATGCCTACCACTGACGCGCCGAGTCCTTGGTCGACCCTCACGCTGGTCACGCCCGCCGGTCCACGCTCGACCGCGGCCCATGAGCTTCTCGAATATCAACTCGAATCGCTCGGCGCGCTGCTCCTCGAAGATGACGAGGTGTCCGGTGTCGAATACCGCGACGCAAAGACCTTCGAAATTGCGGAGCGTCCGTCCCTCGTGGTCTATACCTCGCCAGCGGCCCTCGCGAGGCTCGAGGCGCGGGTTGCAAAGGTGGGACCGTCCCTTGGGTTGCCCTCACTGACGGCGCGGCCCTACACGACCAACGACGACAGTTGGCGCGACAGCTGGAAGGAATTTTTTAAGCCGCTGCGACCCGGGGGTGGTCGATTCCTTGTGCGCCCTAGCTGGATCGAGCGTCGTGACGATGACCCCGAGTTGGAGATCATCTTGGACCCAGGTCGCGCGTTTGGAACCGGACAGCATGAGAGCACCTCGCTTTGCCTCGAGCTCCTCGCGTCCCTGGACTCCGCTCTGGATCCCCCTCCTTCCCGCGTCCTCGACCTTGGATGCGGCTCGGGAATCCTCGGGCTCGCGGCGGCCCGGCTATGGCCGGGCTGCGAAATCGTGGCCGTCGATATCGACTCTGAGGCCGTCGACACGACTCGAGAGAATGCCGCGCACAACGCCCTCGAACGGCGGGTTCGAGCGTTTGAGGGCACTGCGGAGGTCGTCGACGGAACCTTCGATCTCGTCCTCGCCAACATCCGCCCCTCGGTGCTGGTGCCCCATGCGCGGGCCATCGCCGGCGCGACCTCGAAGACTGTGATCTTGAGCGGTATCCTTGAAGAGGAGTTTGAGCATGTCCTCGCGGCCTATCGTTCACTCAACCTTGTCGATGCGCTGCCGGCCCTGCACATGGGCGGATGGACCGCCGCGTGTTTGGAGCGCTCGTAGATGACCACGCGCGTATTTGTGGAGCAAGAGACCCCGGATGGCGCGGGCCACGAGGTTCAATTGTCGTCTCAAGAGTCCCACTACACCCTGAGAGTGCGGCGACTCCAAACCGGCGCCCCCGTGATCGCGATGGACGGGCGCTCCCGGCAGTGGGCGGCCTCGGTCGTCCTGGCGACACCTCGCAAGTGTACAATCTTATTAGAGAAACAAATCCCGCCTCCCACCGATATCCCTGCGATTACCTTGCTCGTCGGCAGGCCCGATGTCGCAGCGTGCCTCGAGCTTCTCACCGGCGCATGTGAGCTCGGAGTGCAAACCATCGCCTTCATCGACACAGCTCGAAGTCAGCGTCATGGTCCCTCCTCGGAACGAATCACGCGGACGATTCAGGCGGCGATGCGACAGTGCGGCAGGTTCGCCCCCCCCGAGCTCCTCCACTTCGCCACCCTCGATAAGGCGTTGCATTTTGAATCACAACACCCTTGCGTGTTCGGAGATGTCGAAACTCGCGGAGAGTCCGCGCCTACCACCGTGATTCCATCGCCCCCGTGCCGCGTGGCGGTCGGGCCTGAAGGAGGTTGGACTCGCGACGAGCGCTCCGTGTTGACAGCGCATGGCGCGAGCCCCGTTCAACTTTCCCCGTGGGTGCTGCGCACCCCCACGGCGGCTCTCGCAATTGTGGCGAAATCCTTCGCTTTCTAGGGTTCGTGGTATCCTCTTCCCGGAGTGAATCGAAGATCCCAACACGCAGCGTGTCCCACCTGCGACGCGCTGCTCCCGGTGAAGCAGGAATGGAGCGCCCACTTCACGCCTCCCACCGTGACCTGCGAGAACTGTGACATTCGGCTGCGGCCCGTGACCATTGCAAGCGTGTGGAGAAGGTCGAGCGGCGCGATACTCGACAGCCTCATCATCGCGGGCTGCGGATACGTCGCATTTTCCTTTATCGGACTCCTCGGTGTGCAACCTCGGCTGATGCCAGGGGAGACCGCGGACGAGTGGCTCCAATTCGCGGCGCTGCCAGCCTCAACGCTCGGGCTCGAGCTCGCCCCAGCGCTGATCATCGCGGTCGCATACCTCACAATTTTCGGGGCCCTCCGAGGCCAAACTCCCGGCATGAAGATGGCGAAGGTCTTCGTCGTCGACCCCGAGTTACGGGCCCCTTCGTACACCCGCGCCACTGTCCGCGCGCTCCTTCAGGTCACGGGGCTGCTGTTTGGAGCCTTCAACCTGCTCTGGATGGTTGTCGATAGGGAGCGACGAACACTCCACGATCGCCTCTCGAACACCTACATGATCTGCCGAGGGGATTCCTAATGCCCACACTCGCCGATACAGTGACCGCCCGCGGCATGGTGAGCGAACAAAATCTCGCCACCGCCTTCGAGCGTCAATCCATTTACGGCGGAAGCCTCGACACCCTGCTCTACGAACAAAATATGCTTGTGGAAGAGGCCGTAATCGAGCTGCTTGAGATCGCGAGCGGTCTCCCCATCGTCCCGGCTGCCATGCTGAGCGACGCCGCTCCGAATCTCTCCAGCAACCTCCCTGACGACCTGCTTGAGATGGGGCACCTCGTCCCCGTGGGGACGCCAAATATTCACGGGATCATCTGTCATCCCGAGACCAGCGACGAGATCAAATCGCGCGCGAAACAGGCCGCTCCTCACGCGCAATTATTTGTGGCTCCAGAGTGTGTGATCGCGGATCTCACGGGGAGACGACTCGGATCGAACGTACCTCAGCGCCACGCGCTGCTCGCTGAACGGTTCAACAAATTTCTCGCTGGTCGAGAAGGCGGAGGCAGCGGCGCGAGCTCCCCTCCCCCCGACGAGACCGGCGCCCGAGCACCCACGATGCTCGGTATTCCAAGCGCGTTCGGTCCTCGGGGTCTCGACGCCAACCGCGGGGATTTGGAACCCGACGTGCCCAGCCCGGCGCCTCTCCCAAGCTTTGTCCCGCCGGCGGCTGCCATCCCTGTCAAACCGAGCAGCAACCTCCCCCTCGGTGTCCCTCTCCCGTCCATGCCGGGCCTACCGTCGATGCCTCGCGCACCTGGTCCGAACAGCCCATCTCCCAGCGCACCATCCCCCAGCGCACCAGCGCCAAGCAACCCAAGCGGTCTCCAACTGCCGTCGCTCCTGCGGCCGGCGGATGACCCCAAGCAGACGCTGCTCGGGAACTTTCCCCCTGCCACCAGCGCGGAGGCGTGGCCGATCCCTGGGGGAGCCGACCTCACAGACAACGACGCCGGTGACGCGGCAGCCCAACAAGCCCTCGCTCTCGCCGACGCCCATCGGAGCCTCGCGGCAGCCGACGACCGCGATGCGATCACCGCCTCACTCGTGCGCGCTGTCCTCACCCAATGCCCGCGCGTGGTGCTCTTCAGCGTACGGAAGGCAGGCTTGATCGCGCTGGAAGTCGACAATACGCTGAGCAGCGCGCACGGGGTCACCATCCCGCTGCAAGGGGAACTCGGCAAAGCGGTCGCGGGCTCACGAGTCGTCGACGCGGTTCGCGATCTCGATCTGCGCATCGCGGTCCAGCTTGAACGAGCAGACCCGTGCGTCTTTTGTCCAGTGCGGGTCCAAGAGCGCACGGTCTTGGTCATCTACGCGGACCGCTCCGGCGCCGAGATCGACGGCGCCGCTCGGGCCACGATCGCCTCGCTCGCAGAGACCGCCGCCGAGCGACTCCTCGACGTGCTCGTGCGCCGGCGTCGTCCCTCTTCTGCCCCAAGCGCTGCAGTCTCCAAGCCTGCAACTCTTGAATCCGAGGACGCTCCGACGCTGTCGGTTGGCAGCGCCTCGCAACGTGCGAAGGTGAATATCGAAGACGACCCTCCCCCGGCCGCCCTGTCCACCTCGCAGGGCCACGTAGAGCCAGAGTCGGGAGAGTCGCTCGATGTCCTCATCAGTCGCGTTGTCGCGGGCGAGGCCCCGGTATCCGAACTCGTCGCCCGAGGTCAAGACGCTGTGCGTCGCGTCATGGCCACCTTCCCCGGGACAATCTCCATCGAGGCCCGACACAGGAGCGCAGTGCCCAAGCCATCGGAACATGGCCCACTCTTGAAGTTGTGCGTGGAGATGGGTGCGGTGATCAGCGACGAACTGCTCGGGTATATCGATTCGAGCCACGAGCTCACGCGCCTCTACTCGGCCTTCCTCTTCCAAGAAATTCGCGACACCAAGTGTATGCCCGCGCTCGCGAAGCTCGCCTTTGATTCCAGTTCAGAGGTTCGCTCGGTGTCGAGCCGAGTCCTCGAGACGTACAGCAAGGCCGACGGCTTTGACGCCAGCACGGCCACGGTGCGAAAAGAACTCTACTCCACCAACATCACCCGACAGCTGCACGCCATTAAGGCCTCGGGGGTGCTCCGTGATGTGGAAGCGATCCCAAGACTTATCGAGATCCTCGCCGACCGCGATGAGTACCTTCAAGATGCGGTGGTGGAGTCGTTGTGCACGATCACCGCGCAACAGCTCGGCACAAAGTCCCACCGCTGGCAAAACTGGTATCATGACCAGGGCTCACGAGATCGCATCCAATGGCTCATCAGCAGCCTGCGCCACCGCGACCGCAACGTGCGCGCCTGGTCGGGGGAAGAGCTCCGTCGCATTACGGGCGCGGCAATCGTCTTTCCCGTCGACGGAGATCGGGGCCAGCGTGAGGCTGGCGTGCGCCAGTGGGAAGCCTGGTGGGACCAAGAGTGTCGGCGCCGCTTCGGTACGTAGCTCGTGACGCTCTACGGGCGCTAAACCTCCAAGAACGGCGGTAACGAGCGTTTCGTCGGCGCCGTGCGCCCACGCGCTCCTCCCGCATTTTTGCTCCCATCGGAGGCACGCCTCCGTGTTACACACGAGGCGTGTTTGAGACCATTTCAAAGGGCTTTCGCGCCGCGAAGGAGCGCCTCACGGGCACGGGTGAACTCACTGAAGACGTCATTGATGCCGCGCTCAAGGATGTGCGGCTCAGCCTCCTCGAAGCGGACGTTGAATTTCGAGTCGTCAAAAAGTTCCTTCGAAATGTGAAGTCCGAGGCCCTCGGCGAGCAGGTCGCGTTACGCACCAAGACCACAGACGGCCAAATTCGCGTACGCCCCGAAGATCACTTTGTTCAGATCTGTAACGACGCCCTCGTGGAGTTGATGGGCCCGGTAGACACGTCGCTCACCACGGCCTCCAAGGGCATCACCGGGATCATGATGGTGGGCCTCCAGGGCTCTGGCAAGACGACGTCAACTGGCAAGCTCGCGCGACATCTCCAAAAAGAAGGTCACAAGGTTATGCTGGTCGCGGCAGACGTCTACCGGCCCGCCGCGATCAACCAGCTGCAGGTGCTCGGTCAGCAGCTCGACATCCCCGTCTTCGCCCGACCCGGAGGCAACCCCGTTGAGATTTGCCGAGACGCGACGACGGAGGCCGCGAACAAGGGCGCCGACTTCATCATCTATGACACGGCGGGTCGTCTCACGGTCGACGACGCGTTGATGACCGAGCTCGAGGATATTAAGGCTACCGTCAATCCGGCGAATATCATGCTGGTCATCGACGCGATGATCGGCCAGGACGCGGTCACCACGGCACGCGCCTTCGATGAGAAGATCGACGTCTCCGGCGTCATCCTTACCAAGCTCGATGGCGACGCCCGCGGCGGAGCGGCCCTGAGCATTAAGGCTGCCACTGGCAAGCCCATTAAGTTCCTCGGCATGGGAGAGAGCCTCGACAAGCTTGAGGAATTTCGACCAGAGGGACTCGCGTCTCGCATCCTCGGCATGGGCGACATCGTCGGCCTCATGCAGGATTTTCAAGAGGCGGTCGATGAGGACCAAGCCACCAAAGACGCCGAGAAGATGCTCGGTGGGAAGTTCTCCATGGACGACTTCCTGTCCCAGATCCGCACGCTGCAGTCCATGGGCTCCATGCGGGACCTCATGGACAAGATGCCGCTGGGTCAGATGTTTGGTGGAGAACTCCCGCAAGAGGTGCTCGACCAGGCGGCGGACGACAACGAGCTTCGTCGGATCGAATCGATGATTCAATCCATGACGCGCAAGGAGAAGAATGACCCGGAGTTATTCCTCTCCGACGAGCACCGTAAGAAGCAAAAAGCGCACGAGAAGCTCTCTCGTCGTAAGCGTCGGGCCCCCAAAATGCCCGACCCGGGGAAGGAATTGACCGAGGAGGCGTTCATCGGCAGCCGAATCGAACGTGTCGCCCGCGGGAGTGGGAACGAAGCCGAAGCTGTGCGGGGACTGATCTCGCGGTTCATTATGATGCGAGACATGTTCGGCGTGCTCGGAGATCTGATGGGTACGTCGGGCGGCGGACTCATGGGCAAAATCCCAGGGATGGGGAAGCTGAAGCAGCTGAACGCAGCGCGTAAACTCGCGCGCGATCCAGAGGCCCTGCAAGCCATGATGGGCGGCCAGATGCCCTCTGGAGGCATGCCAGGCATGGACGCCTTCGCCGGCCTGGGCGGCATGGGTGCTCCCGCCGCCCCCATCACGCGCAAGCAAGCCACCCAAAAGAAGAGCAAGCGCAAGAGCGCCAAAAATGCTCGTAAGAAAAATCGAAGAAAGTAGCAGGGCTGCCCCCGATGCCGCCGCAGTTTGACTCTCTCGTCGATCATCTCGCGTGGCGCGCGGAGAGACATCCGGCGCGCCCGCTCTATACGTTTCTCCCGGACGGCGAGAATGAAGAGTCCACCCTCACGTTTCAGGAGGTCGACGTGGCCGCGCGTCGACTCGCCGCGCACCTGCAGAGCTTCGCAAACGTCGGGGACCGCGCCCTGTTGCTCTTCGCCCCTTCCCTGCACTACCCCGTCGCGTTCCTCGCTTGCCTGTATGCGGGCGTCATCGCGGTCCCGGCCTATCCCCCCGAGCCCGGTCGCCCGGGTCCAGCCATGTCGAGGATCGATACGATCATCCCGGAGGCGGAGGCCCGCATCATTTTGACCACCTCTCGCAATCGACCGCAGGCCGTCCTCGCAGGCGAGCGGAGCCCCTACGAACTCGACGACATCCGTATCATCGCCACCGATGACGTCGAGCTCCCCAGCGCCGATGCGTACCACCGCCCTCCGGATCTCCAGGACCGCTTGGCCTTCCTTCAGTACACGAGCGGTTCGACGGGATCGCCGAAGGGCGTCATGGTGTCACACCGTAATCTCATGGCCCATCAGCAGTTGTCCCACCTCGTCTTCAACCGCGAAGAAGAGAGCACCACGGTCAGTTGGCTGCCGCTGTACCACGACATGGGGCTCATCGGCGCCCTCCTCTATCCTCTGTACGTGGGCGGTCGCCTGGTCCTCATGCCCCCCGCCGCGTTTATCCGTCGTCCCATGCGCTGGCTTGAGGCGATCCACACCTACCGCGCGGGGGTCAGCACGGCGCCTGATTTCGCGTACCAGATGTGCCTGGAGCGAGCGCGGGACGAGGAAATCGCGGCCCTCGACCTCTCCTGCTGGAAGCTGACCGTGTGCGGCGCAGAGCCCTTGCGGCCCAAGACCCTCGACGACTTCTCCCGCCGCTTCGAACGCACCGGTTTCTCTCCAAAGGCGTTCTTGCCGTGTCATGGGATGGCGGAGGCTACCTTGATGGTCACGGGGGGCGTGCACGATCGCGTCCCGCCAATTCGATGGTTCTCCGACAAATCCATCCGACGACGCGCGGCGGCGCTTTGCGAGCCCGAGAGCCCGGGCGGCCGAGCGCACGTGTCCTGTGGCCGCCCCACCGACGAGCATGATGTCTGCATTGTAGATCCCGACACGTGCGCGCCACTCGACGAGGGCGCGGTCGGGGAAATCTGGTTCCGTGGACCCAGCGTGTGTGAGGGATACTGGAACCGCCCGAAGCTCAGCGAGCATGCCTTTCAGGCATCTCGCAGCGATGGAGAGGGACCCTGGATGCGCACGGGAGACGTCGGGTTCCTCGACGATGGCGAGTTGTTCGTGCTCGGCCGGCTGCACGACCTACTGCGACGTGAGGGCGAGTGGATCTATCCACATCTTCATGAGTATGACCTTGAACTCGCGAACCTCGTCAACGGGCCCGTGGTGTTGGTCGCCGACCCTTCCAGCCCTCCATCGCAGCACCGAATCGTCGCGATGGCGGAGATTCGAAAGGCTCGGAAGTCCGAGGCCGAGTCGATCGCGGAGCGAATCGAGCAGGTCCTCAACGCCGCGGACCTCGCGGTCGATGATATTATGCTCCTCCCTCCGCGCACCATCGGCCGCACCTCAAGCGGGAAGCTGCGCCGATTTCGATGGGCGGCGGTCCTCAGCTCTGAGGATTTCGTCCCGCTGTATCATCACTCCAAACACCAGGCCTAATACGAAGGTGTGGACCACACGGGGCTCGTCCACGCGCGCTCTCGGATCGTCCGCTGCGTCTCAGGATCGTCGCAGACCTCGGGACGCTCGGCTTCGGGCAAGCTCAAGCAGTCCCGCCAACTCCATCGACACACGGGGAGCTCGAGCACCTTGGCGTAGTACCACGCAGGACGGGTCGGGTCATACGCGTCGTCAGTCCACACGGTACAGAGCGTGTCGCTCCCTTGCCCCGCCACCTCGCAGGTGGTCTCGTCGACCGAACCTGGGGCGTCCGTCACCGCCGCGTCGAAGACCTCAACACGTGGTTCCCCTTGATCGTCGAGCCACCCCTTCACAATCTGCACGCGCTCAAGCCCCCGACCGGGCGATGAATCCGTACCGATGTCCCTCTCCGCGAGCACGGCGATCTTCATGTCGTCCCCCGGCGTCGCGGCGAGCTCTCCCCCCATCGGGACGCCGCTCGCGTCCCCTCGGGCCACGAAATTTCCACCGGCGCAAAGATCGTCGGGGACGTCAGGTCCCGCGAACACGCGCACCGCCATGCGCGGGCCGCTGGTCCCGTACACCTCACGACGTTGCATCGCCTCAAAGAGCGGGCCCCGGCTGTTTTCTTCCGCCCACACCGCGATCAGACCTCCCGGGCTATTGCGTGGACCACTCGGCACCGCCGCCTGCAGTCGACCCGGCGCGTCGATCTCGCGCGAACCAAAGTGCCCCACGTAGGTCTCCTCCGCCACACGCCCCGGCGTCCCATTGTGCGTGTCAGTCGCGGCCACAACCCCCACTCGAAACGGATTAAACCCGAACAGGTTCCACTGCTCGAGGCCGGAGTTCAAGATGCCACGCAGAAAGTCTCGCCGTGACACACATCCTTGCCCCACGATTCCGTTCAATCCCGTGCCGTCTCCGCAATCTGTGAATGGGACCCGACGCAGTTTCTCAAAATCACAAAACTCATCCGCGGGTGCGTCTACGGTGTCAAAACCGTTGGAGCACTCCGCGTCTCCTTTGTGCTGAAAGATCTCGAGGAGGGGCTCATTTCTCGCGCGGAGCCTCGCCCTCGCCGTGGCCTCTTCGTCGTCAGTCGTCTCAGGCACAAACAGATTCCCGTTGGACCAGTTCGTGTTGTGCGGAATGCTCAAAAAGTCGCATCCGTCTAGGCCATCGCGGCACGCCGACTCCAAGCCCCCGAGCAGCTCTGACACCGTCGGCGACTCATAATGTGAGAGGGGAATCTCCGGCACGCGCTCTGACTGAAAGATCAGATTTCGATGCAAGTTGGCGAGGTTGGAGGTGCCCGACCACTCGTACGCGACAAAGCTGGTGAACTCACACACCTCAGAGCGATCGTAGAACTGCTCGTTGATATCCTGGATTTGGCTCCACACATCCGACGCGAGGGTCTCGCAGTCTTCTGCCCCGTCTCCGCAAACATCACCGAACCGCACCGGCGCGCTTGAGCCGAGGGCGATCCCCCACGGGACCAACGCGTCG
This sequence comes from Nannocystaceae bacterium, assembly GCA_040265175.1. Lineage (GTDB taxonomy): Bacteria > Myxococcota_A > Polyangia > Nannocystales > Nannocystaceae > JAAZXR01. The sequence continues at coordinate 763 of JBDQGY010000105.1, read as the reverse complement.
GGCCCTCCGAGTCGAAACGTGATGCACGTCTCGGAATCGTAGGCGATCGAGGCAGGGTCTTGGCACGCTTGCACCTCCGCCAAGAATTCTGCGTGCTCGGTGACCGCCGCGAAGTCCAAGGGCCTCGGGTTGCTCACGATCGTGGTCCCGACACCGTTCGAATCGAGAGGGGGCAGCGCCACTTCCTCGCCTTTCGCGTAGCGGTACGCGTCCATAGGGTCCAACCGCACATCCGAATTCCACGCGTCGAAAGACCACCCGGTGTGCACGTGCAGATCACCAAAGTACAGATTACGCTCCTCGTTGTAGTCGAGGCACGGCGTGCGGTCCTCCACCCACGGGACCTTCGCGGGTACACCCCCACACTGCACCGTTCCTGCGCCCGCCAGGCACAGAACGGCGGCCCGGCGAAGTGACGCCAGCGTCACCGCCGCACCTCGACCTCGTAGTCCTGCCGGAGCCTACTCACTTTTTTTACTCTCATGGTCTCCCTTAACGCGGCCGCTCGAAGCTCTCGAACTTGTCCCCGCACCTTCTCAAAGTCAATGGCTCCCGCCTCTTGGATGCTATCAACTCGCACCAACATCCAACCATGGGCGCCTCGGACCGCGCGCCACACCCCCTCGGACCCCGAAAACACGCCCCGAGCCACTCCCTCTCCGAACCTCCGCGCGGTCCGAGGCGCCCATGGTTGGATGTTGGTGCGAGTTGATAGCATCCAAGAGGCGGGAGCCATTGACTTTGAGAAGGTGCGGGGACAAGT
>JBDQGY010000104.1:0-14357 GCA_040265175.1 Nannocystaceae bacterium | reverse complement strand
TCTGGGGCGTCCGGCTCACGCTCCAGACCGGCCAATATCAGGCCAACGGAGCCGCCTTCAAAGGACAGCTCGCCGGGGCCGGGCTGCGCCAGGTCGCCGCAGTCGGCGGCGGGGCGCGGGGCGTCGGCGGCGAGGTCCAGGCCGGCGCGGGCGGCGTCCAGGTCGCGGCGCAGGGCGTCGAGCTCGGCGCGGCGGGCGGCGCCCACCTCGGCGAGGTCGCCGGCGGTGCGGGTCCAGTCCTCGGCGCGGGCGGCCTCGAGGGCCTCCTTGCGCGCGCGCCAGGTGCTGATGGCGGCGTCGTAGGCGGCCGCCTTGGCGGGGTCGGCCACCACGGCGGCGCGGGCGTCCAGGGTGCGCAGGGCCACGTTGCGGGCCCGGCGGAGCACGCACATGGCGGCGGCGGTGCGGAGGTTGCCGGCGGCGTCGGTGTGGGCCTCGCCGGTGTGGGCCTCGTCGGTGTGGGCCTCGCCGGTGTGGGCCTCGCCGGTGTGGGCCTCGCCGGTGTGGGCGGCGTCGGTGTGGGCGGTGGCGAGCAGCCGCGCCGCGTGGCGGCGGGCGGCGGGGAGGCGACCCCCCGCCAAGCGCCCGCGCTCGGCGTCGGCGGGCACCGACCACAGCAGGTCCACCAAGAGGGCGTCGGCGGTGGCGTGGGCGGCGAGGGACTCGGCGGCGGCGCCGGCCCGCCAGTGGGCGTCGGCGCCGGTGACCGCGGCGAGCCAGGCCAGGTCGAGCATGGCGTCGTCGCGGGCCCGGGCGGCCAGGGCCTCCATGTCCCGGGCGACGCGGGCGACGCGGGCGGCGCCCCCCGCGGACGACGACGCGCCGTCGAGCACAGCCAGCCCCGCCAGCAGGTCGCGCCAGTGCTGCTGCAGGGCGGTGTGGGGCTTCACCGCGTCGAGGCGGGCGCGCACGGCCGCCCACGACTGGCGCGGCGCCAGCCCGGCGCGGATGGCCAACACTTGATCCAAGCGCACCTCGGCGAGCGCCGAGGGGTTGGGGCAGCCGCCGCCCTCGCCAAATAAACGCGCCGCCACCGCCAGGTCGTGCCACACCACCGCCGCCCAGCCATGGAGACCCGCTGGGTCTGGGTCCGCGTCTGGGTCTGCCTCGCCGGCAGCGGTGGGGGACGGCGCCGGCGACGATGCGGTCGCCAGCGACGGCGCCAGGTGGGCCGCCTGCAGCCGCCCCTGCTCCGCCAGGCGCAACGCCCCGTAGGCCAAGGAGTTGCGCATGGCACCCTCCAAGCAGCCGCTGCTTTGCAGGGTGTCGAGCAGCTCCCGCACCACCCGGGCCCGGGCGCGCCAGCCGTCGGGGTCGCCCAAGGTGGCCGCCAAGGTCTGGGCGTCATTTTGAAAGGTCATCACAGATTTGTGAGCGTCGAGGCGGCGGGCGGCGGCGGTGGCGGCGTCGTAGCCGTGCAAGGCGGCCCGCAGGTCCCCGCGCCACTCGGCCACCTTGGCCCGATAAAACTGCGCTTGCATGGCGGCGTGGCCGTCGTGGACGGCGGCCTGGTCCACCGCCACCAGCAACCGCTGGATGCGCTGCAGGTCCACCCGCGCGTCGAAGGCGAAGTGGATGAGCGCGGTGGCCACCAGCGCTTGGGTGCCCCAGGCCTGGGCCTCGGCGGTGTGGCGCAGCACCTCCTCCCCCTGCGCCCGCAAGCGCGAGGTGTCGCCGCGCATCATGAACAGTTGCATGCGCGCGAAGGTGGCCGCGGCCCGGGTGGCCGCGTCGGGATCGTCGAGGTAGGGGGTGAGCAACGCCAGGGTCTCGTCGAAGAGGGCGCCCACCTCTTCCCCCGCCCGAAAGCGCCGCTTGACCTCGGCGGCCCCGGCGTCGTAGGCCTCCGAGAACGGATAGCGCCGCGGGGGGCGCAGCCGCAGGGTGTGGCGCCAGGGACCCGCCCCGCCCGTGTCTCCCGCGGACCCGATCCCCTCGACGCGCACGGTCACCCCCGCCTCCTTCGCGTCCAGCACCGCCGCCGCGGGCACGGTGAAGGCGGCGCCGTCGTCCACCACCCGCGTGGCCACCGACGCGTCGCCCACCCACACCCGCACCTTCGACGGAGGCGCGCCCACCCAGGCGTCCAGGTCGCGGGCGCCGGCCTTCCCCACGTTGGCGCGGAGTTCACACACGGTGGCGGGGGGATCGGGCTGCTGGCTGGGCTGCTGGCTGGGCTGCTGGCTGGCTGGCTGCTCGGGTGGAATCACCCGCGCGCACCCGCGGTACATGAAGGGCGGCGCCGCCGTGGCGCCTGCCTCTTCGCCAACCCCCTCTCCTGCCGCCGCACCCACCTCGCCCCCTGCCGCTGCGGGCTGCGGGCTGCTCGCCCCCTGGCCGCAGCCCAGCACCAGCCCCAGCGCCAGCGCCAGCACCAGCACCGGCACCTGCCCCGGCCTCGGCCTCGGCCCGCGTTGTGGGTGCCACCTCATGCCCCGCCAGTGTACGCCCACCGGGCACCTCGCGAAACCGCTGCGCCCCACGACGACGGCGGCGCCTCCCGTGGGGAGACACCGCCGCGCGGGTCCACGCCGGGGAGCGCCCTAGCGCACCCGGAGGGACTCGTTCACCGTGACGTAGGCGCCGGAGGCGTCGGTGTAGCTGATGTCCACCTCCGCCTTGCTGAGGCACGAGTCCGTCGCGAAGGAGGGCGAGTTGATCACCGTGGTGCGGGTGTCGGAGAGGCTCAGGTTGCCCAGGTCAATGACCACGGGGCTGCAGGGGGGGTTGCGCCCCTTGCCCGTGCGGGTCACCACCACGTCTTGGCCGCCGGGCGCGTAGGCGATGGCCGTGCTGGTCTGCAGGTGGATGTCCTCGTCCCCCGTGATGATCTCGCAGGACGGACAGCCGCTGGTCTTGGGTTGCGGGGTCACGTAGGTGGTGGGCAGGCGGGAGTTGGGGTTGGGGTCGTCGCCGTTGCCGTCGATGTACACGTACTCCAGGACGCAGCCTTGCGGTCCGGTGGAGGAGGTCTCGGTGCAGTCGTCGCTGGACGCGCCGCCGAACGAGAGGGGGCTCGTGGACGTGCCCGCGCCCGTGGAGTTGAGCAGCGGAGGCACGAGGCCCTCCAATTCCGTGCTCTCATCCACGTCCACCACGTCGCCGCTCAAGGTGAGCGCTGCGAGGGCGTCGTCGAAACCGTCGTTGAGGGCGGCCGAGTCCACGGCGAGGGCGCAGGGAATCGACAGCGCAGGCAACGCCGCATTGAGGGCGTGGCACGAGTCCACCCGACGTGCGGTGGCCCCCCCGATACTCGCCGGGACGAAGTCCGCCTGCAGCGGGATCCCCTCGTCCAGCACGTCGAGCGCGCCGCCGTAGACCGCCTCCACCACCTGCGCCGCGGTGCGGCCGCCGTCGGTGGACCAGGCGTTGGCCATGGCCGCCGCCACGGTGGCGGTGCCGATGGAGGTGCCGCTTTGGACGTCGGTCCAGTCGCCGTTCACATCTTTGTCGACGCCGCGAAAGCCCAGACCCGCCAGGCGAGGCATGGCCTCCTTGCGCTGCATGTTCAGCTCGGAGAAGTCGTAGTCCAGGGCGCCCACGGCGTACACCAGCGGCTCGGTGCTCTCGAGCCCGAAGTCGCTGTCATCGAACTGGTATTTTCCAAAGGTGTTCGACTGGGAAACAAACCCGCTGATCTTGCACTCATTTCCATTGGGGCGCGAGATCTGCTCCCACGCCGCAGGAAGCAAGGGCCCGACATCGCAGGTGTGCTCCGTGTTGTTGCCGGTGGCGGCGACCATCATCACGCCCTGACACGAGGCGGTCATCATGGATGCCAGCACCGAACGCACCGGTCCGGGCACCTGGGTCTCGTTGACGATGTCGTTGGCGACGTTGATGGCACCCGACTTGTTCGCCTGGGTAGCCAGAAGCTCGCCCCACAACGAACCGTCCCACCCGAAGCTCATGCTCATGATGAGGTGATCCACGGAGGGCGACGCGCCGCTGCTGTCGTTGAGGTAGCGCCGCAAGGAGCGATCGATGGCGAGCGCCACGTCGCTTTGGGTGCCCAGGGCGCCGCCGCGCACGGAGTCGCGGGTGATCTGGCCCGCGGCGTTTCGGTTGCCAGGAAGCGCCAGCTCGGTCTCCACCTCGCGGGCGCAGGTACCGCCGCCGTTGCACACCGCGGCACGAACAATGGCTTCGATCCCGTGGCCATGACCGCTGGTGAGCTCATCGCGCACGCCCGGGAGCCCGGCGGTGGTGAGACCATTCACCCAGTCAGAGGGGGTCGTATCGAGCAGGGAGACGCGTACATTGGCCGGCGTACCACCCGCGGCGCTGATCATCCCGTCGAGGTTAACCACCACCCCGGTGTTCGTCTGGTAGGCCTCGGCCATGGGGCCGTTCAACGTGGACATGACCGAGGGGTTGAACGCGAGACTTTGGGGACCGACCACCGGGCGATCGATCGCGAAGTCGTTGAGCGCCGAGACGATCGTATTGTCTACGGGATCCAAGGGGCTGACCCCCACCGTGGCGCGAACGAGGCAGTACCGGTCCAACACCGCCGGCCGCGGCACCGATGCGACGGCGGCGGGGAACAGGTGGTCCACGTCGTACAACGCGGACACGACGTTCAAGTCCGCGCAGGTCGCGTAGCCGCTGGCGTTGTTGAGCACGCCGACCCACTGGCGATCGATGATGGGGTACTCCGTGAGCGACGGGTCGGTGGACATGTTGGGCGAGTCCTCGCCTGCCTCGAGGCAGAGCACGCCGTAGTCCTTCGGGTCACCCGGGGACGAATCGCCACCCTTCCCCCAACCGGGTGGGAGAGGGAATGGAACTTTGGGGGGCAACGGCTTGATCGGTTGGATCGGTTTGATCGGCTGAAGCACGCCACCGGGAAACTTGGTGGGGCCGGAGTTCTTCTCGATCTTGCACTGCTTGGAGCAGCCGTCGCCGTTGGTGGTGTTGCCGTCGTCGCACTCTTCACCCGTGAAGGTGGTGAGCGTGCCGTCGCCGCAGGTCCCAAACTTGCCGGGGTTGATCGGTTGGATGGGGCTGAGCTCGTTGTTGGTGATGAGCGTGGTGGTCGACTTGTCGCCCGGCGCCGCTGTGGGCACATCGCCTACCTCATCGTACAGCGACGCGGCTTCGGTTGTTTCTCCGGCTCGGTAGGAGACCTCGTCGGACATCTCGGGTGAACAGCCACCGAGGCTGAGGCCAAGGGGGCTGATTGCCAACAACAGAAACTTTTTACTACGCGCCATAACGAGACACCGGTACCACAGGACAATTCAGGTACGCAATCGAACACTCTAATGTTTTTTTTCTGGTCATTTCTGGGACACCTTGCACCTAGGAATGGTCATGAGGGGGGTTTAACGGGCCAAAAGGCAATTGTGCGAATTCGTGCACTCAGAAGGCTCCTTGGCCGTTTTTGCGCACCTCTCAGAGGATCAATTTGAGACTCACCCCGCAAGAAGCACCCGGGGTGCGATTCGAGCGCGTTCCCGGGGGACGCTCGCTCGCTCGATGATTGAAAAACACCGTGTGCGTAGATTTGGGCCGCATCGAGACTACCCTCGCTGACGTGCCGCACCCGTTCTGGCGAGATCCGCTGCGTGCCCGGACGCCGCATCCAGCATCTTCCCACGGAGGTTCCCCCCCGATCCCGGTGGCTCACGCGGACCGTCCTTGGGGATGCAGGGGGAAGCGCAAGATGAACCGGGTGCCCACATCATCGGTGTCGACCTCGATGGTGCCTTCGTTGCGCTCCACGAGATGGCGAGTGAGCGCGAGACCGATCCCGGTGCCACCCTCGCGAGCCGTGGCTCCCTCTTCAAACAGACGGTCCACGATGGCGCGGGGGATGCCGCCGGCGTCGTCACTTATGTCCAGGCACCAGCGACCGTCCTCTACGTAGTCGCGCACGCGCACGTGCACCGGCGCCTCGCGCACATAGCCCGCGTTGGTCACCAAGTTCACCACGGCCTGCGCGAGGTCGAGCCGATCCACGCACACCTGCGCGGCGTCACCGATGTCGTAAGTAAAGGTGTGACCGCGACGCTCAAGGGAGCGCGCGAGCAGCGGCTTGAGTCGCCGAATCTGTTCATTGCCCACGCAGCGGGTGGGCGTGTAGTGCCCGTCCACGTCGGCGCGCACCAAGCGATCAAGCAGCGCCGTGGCGTGGTCCGCCGCCGTTTGAATGTAACAGCCGAGCTCTTCGGAGGCGTCGGTGCCGAGGTCCTCGGCGAGGAGATCGGAGGCCACCACCAGCGGCACGCAGAGGTTCTTGAGATCGTGGGCTGCGCCGCGCACCATGAGGGCCCGCATCTCAAACTCGCGCAGGCGATCGCGCTCGGCTTCGGCGCGCCCTGCCCTGTGCTGCAGCTTGCCCATGCGACCATGGGCCACGAGCCCACCCAGGCTCACGAGCCCACCAAGACAAAGCTGTAAGGCCCACGGCCCCGTGATGGCGGTGGACGCCGCGGCATCGACCAACGGCTCGATCCACGGAGACGCCGCCACGGCGACGCCGAGCGCCACACTCGTCGGGAGCAACGCCCGCCACCCCTTGGCCACGGCGCGGCGTGGAGCAGCGCGGGCCCCCTCTACGGAGGGACTTGTGGTCTTCGCCGCCGTGCTGACGGGAACATCGTCCACATCGACCACGGGGCCACACAAGCTCACAACCGCCCGAATGGCGGATTGCGAGGCGGCTGGAGCGAGGATGTCAAAGGTTGGCGTGGATGTCGTCATATGGGAGTTCCTTTTCATCGGGAGACGTCGTCGCCCCCATCAGTCCATTCCGGGCCGGCGGGCCGATCTGACGATTGGTACGAAATCTTTTCTACGTACTGCGCAGCGCGGGGCTCGCCGTCGATCGAGGACGCATGGCCCGTGCGAGGTCACGAGCGAAATCGCGCGCCGTGGAAAAGCGAGTCTCTTGGCGTTTGCGCAACCCCTTCATCACGGCAAATCCCAGATCTTTCGAGAGCCAGGGCGCGCGCTCACGCACGGGCACGGGCTTGTCGTGCAGGTGCATGAGCACCAGGTGGTTCACGGTGCGGGCGCGAAACACCCTCACCCCCGTGAACATCTCGTAGAGCACCGCGCTGGCGGAGTACACGTCGCTGCGGGGATCTGCGTCGAGGCCCATGGCCTGCTCCGGCGCGACATAGGCCGGCGTGCCCAGGGTGCGGCCCACGGGCGCTGGCGTCCGCGTGGCTGGGCCCTTCACCACCTCCGAGAGCCCAAAGTCGATGAGCTTGACGACGTCGCGCCCGTCTTCGTCCCGCGTGAGCATGATGTTGGAGGGCTTGACGTCACGGTGCACGAGACCCGCGGCGTGGACCGCGTCGAGCGCCCGCAGCAATTGCAAAATGATCGAGACCGCGGTACGCGGCCCGACCTCTTGTGACGAGCGGATCAGGGACTTGAGGCTGCCGCCCTCGATGTACTCTTGCACCATGTACAAGGTGCCGTCATCGGCCTCCCGGAGGCCCATGCAGCGGGCCACGTTGGGATGTTGCACCCGCATCATCAGCTCCGCCTCCCGGCGAAATCGCGCGCGGGTGCGGGGTCGGTCCGCGCTGTCCGGGCGAATCAGCTTGACCGCGCAGCGCCGGCCCGTCGCCAGCTCCCGCGCCTCAAACACCTCCGCCATCCCACCACGCCCTATCCGTTTCGCGAGCTGATATCGCATCACGCCGCGTTCTCGCAACGTCGGCCCTTCCACGTCATGAGCCTCGCACTCGCCGGACTCCGTCGAGCTCGCGTCGCTGGTCCAATCCTCGCTCCCTCGCGCATCGCATCGCGGCTCTACGCGCACGAACTCGGCCGACTCCGCGAGCGTCCGGTCCACGGTGGGTGCGGGGGGCGCCTCGCCCTGCCTCGCCGATACTCCCGGTGCGGACGCCGTCTCACACTGTGTGCGAGTCCCGGCGTCCGCGGCGTCTCCCAAGTCAAGCGCCTCGATCAGCGCCTGCTCCATCGACCGCACGCTCAGGGGTGATTTCTGGGCGTCCGTCGCCGCGTGCCGACATTCATCGGCGACGCTGCTCTCGCGCTGGAGTCTGCCGTCCACACCAGGTCATTCCGAAGAGCGACGAGTGATCTGACACATCTTGCGACATTTTCGACGCGGACGCCGACGCCGCGAGCGAGCGCAGCGGCCTAGACCGGTCCTGCCACGTCATGGGAGCGGATTGCCGTGATCGCAGCCCTAGCGGCCGAGCAAGCGGCGAAAAAGCCCCTTGCGCTGCGACTTGGTCACCAGCCACTCCGCGCGCTCCCCGAGCTTTCGCGCGGTCTGCATGCCCACCATGCTGTCAACAATCTCACCGTTGAGCACGAACAAGATCGTGGGCACGGCCATAACCTTAAACGGCGCGGCCAGGTTGCCGTGGCGCCCCGTGTTGATCTTGACGAACTGCACCTCTGCCGGGTCGAACTGCCCCGCCACCGCGGTGAAGTCGTCGGCCATGGCCAAGCACGGCCCGCAAGACTCCGACCAAAAGTCGATAACAGCGGCCCCGCCTTCGGGGCTCATGAGCGCCTCCACCTCATGTTGCTCGGTGAGGTCTTTGTACGGGGATGGCGTGGCGTCGTTCACCGGCGGACGCTATCAAAGGCTGCGCGCACCCTCAACTGCCCCTCGGCAGGCGGCGAGACCGGTCCTGCGCCCCGTTTGGATCCCGGCGGGGCGGGGGGCGGCTCAGGTGACCGGCTCCAGCGCGCTCACCTCCACGTGAACAAACTGGCCGTCGCACTGCTCGACGGGGCACGCCAGGGTGCCGGTGGCGCTCGCGTCGATGTGGACGTTGGGGGGCGAGAAGGTCCATGACCACGCCGACACGTCGTCGTGAAAGGTCACGTCGAGCACGCCGGGATACTGCCGCACATCACGAAGCTCGTGGCGCACGGCCTCGAGGGCGCGCACCACGGGGCGGCCCGCCTCCACCTCCACCCACACCTCGAGATGGCGATGGAGGAGCGCGCCAAATACGGGGTCGTCGCCACCATCCATGGGCAATGCCAACGTGCACACCCCCGCGTCGAGACTGCCGGCGTCGCAGCGCGGCGCGCAGGCCAACGCGGCTGGTTCGGTGCCCGGGCCGCCCTCGCAGTCGAGGACGACGGGAGCGTCGCGCTCCGGGTGGTGGACGTGAATTTGCGTGGGTGTGCTCGGCCACCCCGCGCCCTCGGCCCACGACACAAACAAGAGCAACCCCTCCGGGTCACAGGTGGCGGTTTGGCTGCAGGTGCCGCCGTCGCTGTCCGCCTGGTCACCCAGAAATCCACAGCCGAGAGACGCGCCCATGACGAGGGCCACCACGGTGAGATCACGGAGCGGCGAGCGCCGGCGGCGCGCATGCCCGAGCGTTGGACGCGACATGCCCTGGCCGTACCACGCGTACACCACCGGCGCACGCGCCCGATTCACCGTCCCAGAAATCCGCGCGCAGACCGGGCGCTCGCCACCATTCTCGCTGGATCAAGGCGCGTTGTCCACGCAGGGCACGTCGGTCCACGGCGCCGCGAGGTTGTTGCAGCTAAACGGCAGGTTCGCGATGAGCTTGGTCATTCCCGTCGCCGGGTCGATCGCCACAAGCGGGTTGCCCCCCACATCCGTGCACGCGTAGAGCTCTTTTGTGTAGGTGTGCCACTCGATCCCAACGAGCCCGAAGTTCCGGTCGAGATTGGAGGTGAAGGTGGCGTTGCCGGTGAAGGGATCGATCTCGTAGAGCGAATCGTCGTCGGCGTTGAGCGCATACATCCCCGCGATGGGGGTGTTCCAGGTGCTTCCCGAATAACCAAAGTTCACGTTCATCGGCCCCACCTCCGTGGCCAAGCCGTTGGTGCTGTTGAGCACGTAGAGGTTGTCGGTGCCGTAGTCGATGCCAAACAGCTGCTGTACCTCTACGCCGTTGGCGGTGATGCCTACGAGGTTGGAGCTGTAGCCGGTGGGTCCAAGTTCGGTCACGTTGCAGGTGCACGGATCGATCTCTACGATGACGTCATCGGTGTTGTTGGAGCCGTAGAGCTTGCCGTTAAACCCGAAGGTCATGGACGGATAGCCCATGGGTTCCGTGATGGGGAGGTTGCATTGCACCGCCGCGACGCCGGTGTTGGTGTCGATGCGCCACAAGGACCCCTGCGAGCTCCACAAGAGCCAATCGTGATCGCCGTCGCCATCGCCATCGCCGTCGCCATCGCCGTCCCCGTCCCCATCGCCGTCCCCGTCGCCGTCGCCGTCCCCGTCGCCGTCGCCATCGCCATCCCCGTCCCCATCGCCATCGCCGTCGCCGTCGCCGTCGCCATCCCCGTCACCTGTGGACGTGCTCGCGTCTGCGCTGCCGCTCTCTCCTGCATCCGAGTCTGTCCCGGTGTCGGTCTCGGTGTCGGTCTCCGTATCCGTGGCGCTCGCCTCGGCCGATCCCTCATTGTCCCCGGTCGCGGAGGCATCGCCCCCCTTGCTCCCACACGCGCTCGCGGTCGCGATACATCCCAAGGCCACATACAACGTCCATCCGCGGGGTCCCATAGCGCCAGCGTATCAGAATTTTTCGCGTCCACTCAGGCGCCCCCCACAGAGCTTCGTGCGCTCGCTCGCCGACCACCTGCCGGATTCGCCTTCATGCGTCTCGACCTAATCCCAGTCCCGCGGCCGCGCCCTGCGATGCTACAACACTGCATGCTCTCTCCCCGCGTGCATGCCCCCTCGCTCCTGCTCGCCGCCGCCGTGGCCACCGCCTGCGCGCCCGCGGTCACCACCCCCGAACCCGACCTGATCGCGCAACAAGTGGACGCGTGGATGGCCGAACTGACCCTGGAAGAGAAGGTGGCGCAGATGCACGGCACCGGGATCCTCGCCGTGGACGGTCTGTACCTCACGGCCACCAACGAGCGGCTGGACATCCCCGGTTTCGCCATGTCCGACGGCCCGCGGGGTCTCACGGCCACCACCTCCACCACGTTTCCAGTGCCCATGGCCCGCGGCGCGAGCTTTGATCCCGACCTCGAGCGTGCCGTGGGCGAGGTGATCGGCGCCGAGGCCCACGCCTACGGCGCCAACGTGCTGCTCGCGCCGTGCGTCAACCTGCTCAACCACCCGGCCTGGGGCCGCGCGCAAGAAACCTACGGGGAAGACCCCGCCCTGCTCGCGCGCATGGGCGTGGCGTTCGTGTCGGGCGCCCAGCGGCACATCGCCGCCAGCGTCAAACACCTCGCGCTCAACAACATCGAGTTGTCGCGCTTTAACGTGGACGTGACCGCCAGCCCCACCCTGCTCCACGACGTGTACCTGCCCGCGTTCGAGGCCGTGGTGAGAGAGGCCGAGGTCGCGTCGGTCATGACGGCCTACAACTCCGTCAATGGAGCGTACTGCTCCGAGAACGCCCCGCTGCTCACGGACATCTTGCGCGATCTCTGGGGCTTTCAGGGCTTCGTGGAGTCGGACTGGGTGTGGGGCACCCACAACACCGTCGCCGCGGTGGAGGCGGGGCTCGACGTGGAGATGCCCATCCCCATGATCTACGGGCCGCAGCTGCGAGACGCCGTCGACGCAGGCGCGGTCGCGGTCGCCACCATCGACGACGCCGTGCGCCGGATCCTCCGCACCAAGGCGGCGTTCAAGATGCACGACCCCGCGCCGCGAGATCCGAGCATCCTCAACAGCGCCGCCCACGACGCGCTCGCCCTGCGCGCCGCCCAGGAGAGCCTCGTGCTGCTCAAGAATGACGACACCGGAGGCGCCTCCGCCCTGCCCCTGGGCGACGAGGTCGCTCGGGTGGCGGTCCTCGGCGCGCTCGCCGACCTTGAGAACCTCGGGGACACGGGCAGCAGCGCCTCGTACCCCACGGCCACCGTCACGCCGCTCGCCGGCATCGAATCCCTCGCCGCCGCGCGGGGCGTCACCATCGACGCCTTCCCCGACGACGTCGTGGACGAGGCCTGGCTGCAGACCATCGCCGATGCCGACGCCGCCGTCGTGGTCGTGGGGCTCACCGCCGAGGACGAGGGCGAGTACATCCCGGTCTATCCAGGCGGAGCCGATCGTGAATCGCTTCGGGTCTCCGACACCCACCTCGCGCTCATCGCCGCGGTGCGTTCGGTGCAACCACGCACGATCGTGCTCGTGGAGGGCGGCAGCGCGGTGGTCGTCGATCCGTGGATCGCCGACGTCCCCGCGGCCATGATGATCTGGTATCCGGGACAGGCTGGGGGCACCGCTGTGGCGCAGAGCTTGTGGGGCGAGGTGAACCCGAGCGGCAAGCTCCCGCTCACCATCCCCACCGACGCCTCCCAGCTGCCACCGTTCGACAACGAGAGTCTCGCGGTGACCTACCCCGACCTGCACGGCTACTGGCATCTGGAAGCCACGGGCGCGACCCCGCGCTACGCGTTCGGCCACGGCCTGAGCTACACGCAGTTCACATTGGCAGAGTTCTCGCTTCCGGCGGCCACGGACGCCGCGGCCGAATCGATCACCGCGACGGTCAACGTGACCAACACCGGCGACCGCCGCGGCGCGCAAGTGGTGCAGGTGTACGCGGGCCCGGCGTCTTTGGCGGCGAACCAGCCCGCGCGCCGGCTGGTGGGCTTCGCGCGCGTCGAGCTCGACCCAGGCGCGCAGCAGACCGTGAAGGTGCCCGTGGACCTGACGCAGCTTTATACCTGGGACGCGGCGACGCAGCGGCGGCGGTTTTCATCGGGCGCCTACCAATTCTGGGCGGGCGACGCCTCCGACAACCTCACGCTTGAGGCCACGCTGAACGTCGAGTGAGGCGAGGCGCTCAGTACGACGCCATCTGATCGCAGTACAGGTTGCTGCCAGTGGTCGTGGAGAGGATCATCGCGTAGCGCTCGAAGAATCCCACCCGATCCTCCACGGCCGCGGGTGTCGCAAATCCGCACTCGAGCCCGCCGTTGATAATGTTGGTGGTCATGCCGAAGCCAGGCAGCCGCCCGAGGGCCTCATCCGCCGCCGTGGGCGTCCAGTTGCCCACCATCACGTCGTGCGCGGAGGGCTTGGGGAGCTGCTCGGTCATCCAAAACCACAGCGCGGTCTGGGTGGCGAGGGCGCTGTCAGTGGCCACGAGATCGGGGTTGGCCAAAATGTCGACGCCGAGGGCCGCCGCCGCCTGTCCGTAGTTGTAGTTCCAGCTGAGCTGCATGGCGCCGCGCCCATGGTAGGTCTTGCCCGGCGCGCACGGATAGGTGGTGTTGCCGGCGTCACAGTACTGGGTGCAACCCCCGCCCGCGCAGCCCACCTCTTCGATAAAGCACAGACCCCACGCGTAGGGGCCGTCGGGCGCGGTGGCCCACCCGCCCGTGGTTTCGTGGCTTATTTGCCCCAAGAAAGCGGCGAGCTCGCGCCGGCGCACCTCCTCGCTGCCCTCGCACGCGAAGGTGGGATAGGCCTGCGCCGCGGTGAGCATGCCTTGGTAGGTGTAGATGCTCCCGAAGCACACGCTGTCATCTTTGTGGAGGAACATGGCGTCCCAGTCAGCTTGGGAGAAGATGTCCACGAGCGTGCAGTCGCCGTCCCCGTCCCCGTCCCCGTCTCCGTCTCCGTCTCCGTCTCCGTCTCCGTCACCATCTCCGTCACCGTCTCCGTCACCGTCACCATCGCCATCGCCATCGCCCGACGCGTCCCCGTCCTCGGTGTTCGAGCTGTCCGACGGCCCCTCCTCCCCGGTAGATTCGGCGCTCGCGTCGACGCAGACCCCGGAATAACACGTGAGCCCCACGTTGCAGGTGCCGTTGCCATAGCACTCGCACGCCTCGGTGCCCGGTGTGCACGCAGAACCCGTGTCGCCGACGCATCCCCACCCAGCGCTCGCGCCAAGCCCCGCGCAGACGACCCACGACCACAATGTTCTACGTGTCACGATCCAAGAGTAGACACTTTTCGACGTGAACACTAGCGCGGCAAACGCCGCCGCGACGCCCACGAACACCCGAGCGCTGCGCCCTCGCGGCGCGCTTCTCGCGACGCCCATACCCGGAGTCCGACGGCAGCAGGCTTCGCTGGTCCGCCCGGGACGACCCGCGCTCACCATGCTCGTCGTCGTCGTCGTGGTACCGTCTGGCCATGTCCAGGAGGAAGTTGGGATGGTTGAAGGTGGTGGTTTCGCTCGCGGTAGGCGCCCCTTCGGGCTGCGGGTCCGCGGACGGCGACGAGGGGGCGAACGCGACCTCTGCGGAAACCACGGGGGCTCCGAGCACCTCCGGCGACGGTGACGGCGACGGTGACGGCGACGGCGACGGTGACGGTGACGGTGACCCCTCCACTACCGGCGACGGCGACGGCGACCCCTCCACTACCGGCGACGGCGACGGCGACCCCTCCACTACCGGCGACGGCGACGGCGACGGCGATGGCGATGGCGATGGCGATGGCG
>JBDQGY010000103.1:0-14388 GCA_040265175.1 Nannocystaceae bacterium | reverse complement strand
GGAGCGCCGGCCCAGTCCATCTTCACGCCGAGGGGCACGTGAGCGCCCGCGACCAGGACTCCAACGGTCGACTCGACGCGAAGCCCTGGGGCGGAAAACTAGCCGCCGGTCCATCACTCTCGTGGCCGTGGAAAAACCTCTCTGTCGGCGTGGAGTACGCCTACCTCTCCGACGGCGGAGCGACGCCCGCGGACTACCTCGAGGTTCAAGCCGACCGAGCCCCCGACGCGCTCCCGTATCTCGGTCGGCATTACCTGAGCTCTTTTGTCGGAGCCGATCTCATCCCGGTCTTGAACCTCTCTGCGATCGGTTTGTTCAATGTGGAAGATGGTTCAGGGCTCTCCGGAGTCTCGTTGAAGTACAACGCAGCGGACGAGGTCGACATCCTCTTAGGCGCCTTTGCTCCGTGGGGCGCGCCTTCGTCCACTCCCGATCCCCTCACCCCATCCTTTGTTCAAGTTGGGAGCGAATTCGGAGACGCTCCGCTCACAGTCTACGTGGAGACCCGCGCCTTCTTCTAGGCACCGGCCCCCCAAAAGCAGCCCGTTCGTATGCCCATGGCCTGGCGCAATCTCTGGAGAAATACACGCAGGACCGCGATCACGGTCCTCGGCATGGCGTTTGGAATTTTACTGTCGGTGATCATCACCGGCATGTCGTCGGGTACCTACGGAGAGATGATCGATTACGCCGCCCACCTCGGGTCTGGACATGTCAGCATCGAACACAACGACTACCGCGACAGCCCTCAAGCCGAGCACCACGTTCACACCCCACCACAACTACTCGACGAGCTCCGCGGGACCCCAGGCGTACGACACGTCGTCTCGCGGGTCAGCGCGGCGGGGCTGTTGTCCACCGCCCATGGCAACGCGGGCGCCTCAATCCTCGGGATTGATCCGAGACGTGAGGACACGTCGACCATGCCCATCCTCGAAGGAGAGACGTCTGACGCGGCTGTGGGCACGCTGGAGTCCGGCGGGGTCTGGTTGGGGGTCCGCCTCCTCGAAAATCTGGAGCTTCGCCGCGGCAACAAGGTGGTCTTAACATTTACTGATCCGAACGGAGAGGTCGTCAACCGGCTCGCCCGCGTCACGGGCGTTTTGGAGACCGGCGCGCCGAGCGTGGATGGCGGCATCGCCATCATGCCCCTCCAAGACCTCCGGGAATCCTTGGGCTACAGCGAGGGCGACGCTACCTACGAGGTGGTCTTGCTCGACGACCACCGGAAGTCTGCATCCGTCGCCGCCCGGCTCAACGCGCGCCTGGACTCCCCCGCGCGCGCGCTCCCCTGGTTTGTGTCTCAGCCGGAGCTGGCGAGCTTCATCGCCGTCGACGGTTCCACCGGCATCGTCATTCAGTTCATCGTGTTGTTGCTGCTGTCGGCGGGCGTGTTCAACGCGATCTTTGTGAGCGTCATCGAGCGCCGGCGTGAGTTCGGCATTCTCCGGGCGATCGGTTTCTCAAGGGCGCAAATCTTCCGGCTGGTGCTCGCGGAGAGCGCCTGGCTGGCCGCCCTTGGGATCGTCGTAGGGGCCCTGATCACCGTGGGCCCCTACCTCCACCTCCATGAGCACGGAATCGATTTCTCCTCCATGATTCAACCCGGCACGGAGGTGTCTGGTGTCGCCATGCAGCCCGTGCTCAAGGTTCGACTCTACCCCATCCAGGCCCTTCGGCTGGTGGTGGTGGTTGTTGTGGCCACGCTCATCGCGGGCCTCGCCCCCGCCTGGTCCGCGTGCAAACGGACCCCTGCGGCGGTGTTGCGCGCGTAGGTTCGCAGTGCCGCCCACCGTCATTTTCTCCGCGCGCGGTGGTCAACGACGTATGATGGCGCGTGCCGCAGCGCCGCTTCATGCCACGGGTTGACGTCTGGCCACATGGGGTGGCCATTGCCCTGCCGCTCGCTGTGTCCTGGGCGGTTCTTCGACATGAGCGCGCCTCCGTGTCGCTCAACGAGGCCCAGACCTTCGACCTTGTGTTTGGTGTGTTGATGCTCGCCGTGGGTGTCCATGCCCGCAATTTCCCGTTTCAGCACGCGACGAGCGTCCTCCAGAGCGCCTCCTTGCCCCTGCCCCGAGCGCTGATGTGGCGTCGCGCCGTCCGCCATCAGCGCCTCGTCCTCAGCGTTCACTACGCCATCGGACTCTTCGCGGTGTGTACGTGGGGTGCGCTCCAACACAGCGAGATTTTGTTGGCCGCGCTCGATTGGACGTGCATGTGCTGCGCCGCCGCCGTGGTCGAGCCTTGGGTATCAGGCGCCGCAGCCCGCTGGGGCCGGCGGTTTCCAGAGCGCCACCCCATCGCAGAGCTTCAGCGTTCCATCGGTGGCGGCTGGACCCGCCCCGAGGCGGTCGTGCATCTCTACGCCGGCGCCGGCGCGCTGGCCCTCACGGCCGCGGTAGCGATGCCACTTCAGCTGATGATGCTGGCCTCGATGACCCGCGCCGTTCCGTCGCCCTCTTGGGAGCCCTTCACGGTTGCGTTGGCACCGCTCGCGCTGCTCCCAATGATGAATTGGTGGGGCCAGCGCTGGTATGAGGGCGCCGCTTTTGAGTCGACGCCCTGGCTGCACGAGGCCACCCGAACCCTCGCAGGACCGCCCACGCCCGACCGCGCGCCCGCTTGGATTCGGTGGATCCCGGACCCGGCGAGGCGCATGCAGATGCGGCAATTTTGTCGGACCGTCTCCTTGCCGAGCCTTCGACTGCTCGGCCCCACAGCGTGGACTGCCGCGGCCCTGACGGGGGACAACCTCGGCGACCCCATCGTCCTCGCCGCGGTCGCGCTCTACGTCAGCGCCGGGCTCTCGCCGGCGCTCCGTGTCCCGCCCACTCAGGCCACGGAGCGTCTCCCGTGTGCGACAGTCCCGCTGTCAGGCCCCCTAGGTCGTCTGACGCGCCGCGCCCTCCCCTGGACATGGGCGCTCTGTCCCGTGATTCTTCCCCTCGCAACCATCGTCACGTATGTCCTCGTGACCTGAACGCCTCCAATGTCCGCCCCACCGCTCCTCGTCACCGATCTCGCCAAACGCTTTGGCAACCGCCCTGTTCTTGAGGGTCTCTGCCTCGAGGTGGGGCCGGCGGAGGTAGTCCGGATCTCAGGCCCGAACGGCGCTGGGAAGTCGACGCTCCTCACCTGCATCGCAGGTACACTGATCCCGGATCGAGGCCGAATCGCTATCGCTGGCCACGACCTCGAGGGCGCCCCGCTCCTCGCGCGCGCCGCCCTGCGATACCTGCCGCAAACTTCTCCAAGCCCACGGGGAGTGTCAGGACGAGAGCTGCTTGAATTTTATGGCAAGGTCTACGGAGCCTCTCCGGCAGAGGTGGATCGCGTCGCCGCCGGCTGCGGACTGGAGGGATCCCTTGAAGCGCTCGTCACCTCGTACAGTGGCGGAATGAAGCGACGGCTCATGTTCAACGCACTCCGCTTTGGTCGACCCGCCCTGGTCATCCTCGACGAGCCTGTCGCCGGCGTGGATCGATCGGGGCGCCGGGCCTTCCGCGCCCAGCTCGACCGCTGGCGGTCCGATGGCGCCGCGGTCTTGTTGACCACCCATGAACCCACGGACCATACCTTCGAGGCGCTCCCCATGCGCGTGGTCGAACTCGACACCCCATGACCACCCACGTCACGATCCTCGGTGGCGGCGCCATCGGATGTTTCCTCGGCGTGGCGCTCGCTAGCAGCGGTCGACGCGTCACGATCCTAGCGCGGCCTCAAGTGGTCGAGGCCCACGACCGGGGACTGCTGCGCGCGCGCACCCTCGCTGGCGCGGACAATGCCGCCGCGGCGCTCCGCGTCGTGTCGTCGATGGACGAGCTCGGAGACACGGATGGCGTCCTGATCACCACCAAGACCAAGGACCTCGCCTCCATCGCTCAGGCCTGGACCGACCGTGGCCTAGCTCCATCGGCACCTGTTTGGGGGCTACAAAATGGCCTCGACAGCCAGCAGATCCTGGCGACCGCCGGCGTCCGCGTGCCTAGGGCCGGGAGCGTGACGTTTAACGTCGTCCGCGACTCGGGACAGTTGATTCAGACGACCTCAGGATCGGTCCTCCTCCCCCGCAGCCCCACATGCGCCGTGACGCGGTGTATTTGCGAGGGGCTGCGACGGGCGGGCGTGCCTTGTCGAGAAGTGGAAGACATCGGCGCGGCTCTTCGCGGGAAGCTCGTATTGAACCTCAACAACGGGGTCTGCGCCAGCACGGGGCTCACGATCAAGGCTTCTGTGTTGGACGCGAACGCCCGGCGGTGTTTTCAACTCGCGGTACAAGAAGCGCTGGGGGTCTTCCGCGCTGCCGGTCTACCCGTGGCCCGCGTGGGCAGGATCCCCCCTCGGCTGCTGCCGCGCCTGCTCCCCCTCCCGACCGCCATTCTCCAACGGCTGGCCCCCGCCTTCATTCAGATCGATCCCCAAGCGCGCAGTTCCACGCTGCAAGATGTTCTCGCCTCCCGCCCCACCGAGGTCCGCGCCCTGCACGGCGCGATCAGCGACGTCGCCCGCGCACATGGAGGCGGGCGCGCCCCGGTGAACGACCATATCGTCCGAACCGTCGAAGGCATGGCTGGCAGCCCTGGTCCGGTCCGCTTTGTCTCCGCCAAAGAACTCCTGGCGGACCTACGCCGAGTTCGACGCGCTCAGTCGTAACTCAAGACCGCGTCAAGAAACGGCACATCGAGCTTCTCACGACCTTTGAGAAACCCTAGCTCGATGAGGAAGCTACACCCGACCACGTCGCCGCCGAGCAGGCGCACGAGGTCCACTGCGGCCTTCGCCGTCCCTCCAGTGGCGAGCAGGTCGTCGACGATCAGCACCTTTTGACCCGGCGTGACGGCGTCCGCATGGAGTTGCAGCGCGTCCTCCCCGTATTCGAGGGCGTAGCGAACTTCCACAGTCTTCGCGGGCAGCTTCCCTGGCTTGCGCGCCGGGGCGAAGCCGCAGCCGAGGTGCTGGGCGATCATGGTACCGAACAAAAACCCGCGGGATTCTACGCCGACCACGAGCTCGATGTCTGGGACCTCCTCAAGCGCCGCGAGTTGCAAATCCAACGCGAGCAATAAGCCCTCCGGGCTCGCGAGCAGGGGCGTAATGTCTCGAAACAAAATCCCCGGGGACGGAAAGTCGGGCACGTCCCGAATCAACGCCTCAAGCCGCGCCTTGGCGGCCTCAAAGTCCTGTACCGCCGTGCCCTCGTCGTGCTCGTGTGTCTCGTCTGTCATGACTCATCTTCCATCCATCCAGCCCACTGATCGAGCTCTGGCGCCGTGATGTCGAGTTCGATCGGAGTGATGGAAATTTTTCCCGCGTGGGCAACCCTAATGTCGCCATCGTCCTCGTCGTCCGAGGGGCTCGGGGGCCCGCCGAGCCAGTAGTAGGGCCGCCCCATGAGGTCTTCTCGACGTTCCACCTTGTCTTGGTACCGGCGACGACCCAAGCGGACCACCTCCATCGCCATGGGCTCACCCGGCGTCGGGGGCTCCGGCGCGTTAACATTGATCAGGTGCCGCTCGCCCCGCTCGTGCCTCTCGATCAGTCTGGGAACCACCGCGTGTACCGCGGGCAGGATGACCTCGTGGTCCGTCCGTGACTTAACCGAGAACGCCGCGGCGGAGGCTCCGCGGAGTCGGCCCTCGCGCGCCGCGCCCACCGTCCCGGAGTAAAAAACGTCGGTCCCGAGGTTGTAGCCGTCGTTGATTCCAGCGAGTACGATGTCTGGAGGCCGCGGGCAAATATGCAGGGCGCCGAGGTAGACCGAGTCCACCGGTGTCCCGGTGATCGCAAACCATCCCTCACGCACCTCTCGGACCCGAAGGTTTGCGTGGAGGGTAATCGCGTGGCTCATGGCGCTCTGCTCTCCCGCAGGCGCACACACGATAACGTCACCGTACGCCGCCGCTGCCTTCGCAAGCACCTCGATGCCACGGGCGCTGACACCATCGTCGTTGCTCACCAAAATAAGAGGCCGAGTCACGCAGCATGCGTAGCATAAGCCCGCTCGGGACACACCCCCCGGGCACGTGGCGCTCCCTCTCCCGTCCCCGGCCCGGTCTTCAAGACAAAAAAGAGGGGGCACATCAGATGTGCCCCCTACGTTGTCGGAGCGAAAGGATTCGAACCTTCGACCCCTTGACCCCCAGTCAAGTGCGCTACCAGACTGCGCTACGCTCCGAGAACGGAGCGCCTTATACCCAGGGCGTGGCGCCCTGGCAAGGCCCCCGTGAGCCGCCGTCCCACACCACCGCTACGCGGCCGCGCACGTCGTTAGCGTCCAGGGTGCGCGTCGCGCCCAGGACGCTCCAACAGCGGCTGCGACGGGCCCTGCGGAGCTTCTTCGCCAGGTCGTGTGGCCGGCGGCGTTTCCGTTGTGGACTCGTACAGCCCCCTGCCGCCTCCGCGCAGCCGCACGTACTCTGCGGGATCCGCCGATCGAGGGTCGACATCGCCGTGGACGAGCACACGGAGGTCGCTCAACCGCTGCGACACCTGCGCGAGGCTGCGACGGGCACGGTAGCGAAGATCGGGCTCCGCCGTAGGAACTTCATCCCTCGACTCCTCAATCCGCTGCTTCGCACCGGCGATTGTGTATTTCTCACCGTAGAGCAGGTGCTTGATTTTGAGCAGGGTCTCCACGTCTCGACGACGGTAGACACGCTGCTGCGACTTCGACTTCTGGGGTCGGATTGTCTTGAACTCATTCTCCCAGTAGCGCAACACATGGGCCGCGACACCGACGATTTCCGCGACCTCTCCGATCTTGAAGAACACCTTATCTGACCCTAGGTCGAGGCCGTCGCTCACCGCGCGCCGCTTGGACCTGCCGCCGCGCGCCGTCTTCTTTTTGGTTCGCGTGGTGCTCGCCATCGGTGCTCCTAAGAATCTCCTGTGGCCGAATTGATCGACTGTTTGAGCACGTTGCTGGGCTTGAACGTGAGTACGCGGCGGGCGTCGATGGTGAGTTCTTGACCGGTCTGCGGATTGCGACCGGGTCGGGAGTTTTTCTCGCGGACGACAAAGTTTCCAAATCCAGAAACCTTTATCTTCTCACCAGTTTCCAGCACCTCTTTCATCAAGTCAAAGACCGAGTCAACGAGATCGGATGCCTCTTTTTTCGAGAATCCACCCACTTCGTCGCACACACGGTCTACAAGATCGGCCTTGGTCACACCGTGATCGTCACGTTTTTCGCGCGTTTGATCAAGGGGCCCGGTCGATTTCCCTGTTCAGCGCCGAATGGGCGCCCAGCCCTTCGATTCGAACTCAAGAATCGTGGCCGCCACGATCTCCTCGTGCAGCGGCTGGACCTCGTCGTCCGTGACCGACCGGGCCTCCGCCCGGTAACTCAAGCGGAACAGCATCGCCTTACGTCCGACAGGTACCCCGTCCCCGCGGTAGTCCTCAAGGGCCTCAATCTCGGCCCCCGACGCGTCCGAAGCGCTGATCTGCGGCTGGTCGGGAGCCGCGGTCCCCCGGGCGCTCGCGACGTTCGCGAACGCTTCGATGGCGGCGGACACCGGCACGTGGACGGGAAGCTCGATCGAGATATCTCGCGACGTGGACGGGAACCGAGGGAGCGGGACGTGGCGCCCCCGGTCGGCGCGAGGCACCGCGTGTACATCGAGCGTCACACAGAAAATCCGCCCCGAGTCTGGGAGATCCCAGGCCCGGCAGATCTCCGGATGCAACTCTCCTACACTGCCCACAACCTGCCACTCCCCCGCGCCATCGCTGGCTTGCAGTGCCACCTGAACGCCTGGGTGTAAGTGAGGATCGAGCGCCTCTGGCGGCCGAGTTCGGGCGGTGCACCCGATCCGCTTCAGCGCGTCGAGGCCGACCTTTACGAGCGCCCGCGCCCCCGTCGACGGGCCTTGTTTTGAGGGTACGAACACCGCCGACAAGGCGAGGCGTTCCGTGGGGAGGCTGCGGTCAATCTCCGCCGTCACGCTCGAGCCGGCGCCAGGGGCGTCGGACCACGCGTAGGTCCGACCGAGCTCAAACAACGCGACGTGACGACCGTGTCGGCTCCGATTGAGCGCGCCCGCGTCGAGGAGACTCGGGAGGAGGCTCTGGCGCATGAAGGCGTGCTGCGAGCGCAGGGGGTTGGCCACTTGCACGGCCCGCTCCACCGCAGCCGCGCCGCCGAGCAGCTCCAACTCGCGCGCCCCCGTAAACGCAAAACCGATGTGTTCGTGGAACCCAAGCTCGCGGAAGGCGTCCACCAGGGCGTGCGCCCGGGCGTACATGGGCTCCCGAAGCGCGCCGGCAGCCGCGCCCGTGCTGGCCACCGGATCCACGGGGACCGCGTCGAGCCCTACATGCCGCATCACCTCTTCGATAAGGTCGACCTCCAGGCTCAGATCGGGTCGAAAACTCGGCGGTACACAAAGATACACAGACGTGTTCCCAGCGCCCGTCACCACACACTCGACGCCGAGGCCGAGCAGGATCCGCGAGACCTCCGCGGGCGGCACGGAGACCCCAAGCAGGCCCTCAAGCCGTGAATGACGCAAGCGTATCTCCACCGCCGACGGCAGCTCGCCCCGCACGTCACAACGACCCACCACCGACGCACCCGCAAGGGTCTGCAGCAAGGTGAGCGCTCGTGCGGCAGCCGCGTCGAGCAGCGCGCCGTGGTCTACCTGTCGCTCGAACCGATGACTTGAGTCGGTGTGCAACCCGTGGCGCTTCGCGCTGGTGCGCACCCCGGAGGGCTCGAACCAGGCGATCTCCAGCAGGCCGCGCGTGCTCCCATCGGTCACCATGGACGTCGCCCCCCCCATCACGCCCGCCAGGGCTTGCGGGCGCGACGCGTCGGCGATGACAAGGTCCGACGCGCCCAGCGTGAGCGTAGAATCGTCCAGCGTGACCATGGTCTCGTCCGATCGCGCCGATCGGATGACCACAGCCCCACCATCGAGGTGATCCCTGTCGAAGACATGCTGAGGCTGGCCGTATTCCGCCAATACGTAGTTGGTGACATCGACCACGTTGTTGATGGGGCGCAGGCCAACGCGATGCAGGCGCGTTCGCATCCACAGTGGGGATGCGCGGACGGCGAGGGATTCGAGGGCAAATCCGCGGTAGCGCCCGCAGGCGGCCGGCGCCTCCAATTGGACCAGGCCAGCGTCCACTGGCACTCGCGCCCACTCCTCCACGCCTTGGAGCCGGTCCTTCCGCACCGTGCGAGACCACCGAACGCCGAGGTCCCGCGCAACCCCCACGTGACCCAAGGCGTCAGGACGATTAGGGGTCACGCCGATCTCGAAGACCACATCCTGAAGTCCCGGGACACGGTCGAGGAGTCGCTCCCCCGCCGACCACGTCGCGTTAAGGATCAAAATCCCGTCGCCATCGGGACCGATTTCTAGTTCGACCTCGCTGCAGATCATCCCGCGCGAGGTTGCGCCTCTCACTTCGCGGGCGGCGATTTTAAGACCGTTGGGAAGGGTTGTTCCCACTGGGGCGAAGGCGACCTTTCCTCCAACTTCGGGCAGGTTGGTGGCTCCGCAGACCACCGGAATCTCCTCCGCGCCGTCGAAGAGCGTCACGGCCGTGAGCCGGTCGGCGTTTGGGTGGGCCTCCTTTGCACGAACCTCTCCCACCACGATGGCCTCCAGCCCCCCCCCGACGCGCGTCGTCGCCTCGACCTCGAGCCCCAGCTCCGTCAGCGCCACCGCGACGTCGGTCTCGTCGAGGGGCGTTTGCCCCTCGGTCGTCACAAGCTCATTGATCCAATGCAGGGAAATCAACATGGGAACTGCTCCAAAAATCGCACGTCTCCGTCGAAGAAGAGCCGAAGGTGGGTCACGGCGTACTTGAGCATCGCCATCCGATCGAGCCCGAGCCCAAAGGCCCAGCCCGTATAACGCTCGGGATCGATGCCACACGACTCAAAGACGTTGGGATGAACCATCCCCGACCCTGCGATCTCGATCCATGTCGTCCCCTTGCAAAGGCCACACCCCTTGCTGGCCCCGGTCGCGTCGTCGCGACAAAACGGACATTGCATGTCGACTTCGGCGCCAGGCTCCACGAACGGGAAGTACGAGGGCCGCAACCGGACCTTGAGGCCCTCTCCAAAGAACTCGCCTACAAAGCGGTACAGCGTGGCCTTGAGGTCCGCCATGGTTACGTGGCGATCCACGAAGAGGCCCTCTAGCTGGTGGAACATCGGGCTGTGGGTCGCGTCGTCATCCTTGCGAAACACGGTGCCGGGCGCCACCACCCGGATGGGGGGCTCATGCGCGAGCATGGTCCGGACTTGCACGGGCGAGGTGTGGGTCCGCAGCACGAGACGCGCGTCCAGCCGAGGGCGCACGAAGAAGGTGTCTTGCATGTCCCTCGCGGGATGCCCGGGTTGGAAGTTCAGCTTGTCGAAGTTGTAGCGCTCATCTTCAATGTGCGGGCCCTCTCTCACAGCGAAGCCCATCCGCGCGAAGATGTCTTCCAGCGCTCGCCGCGTCTGTGTGATGGGATGAAGCGTTCCAACCTCACGCTCCCCCTCACCGGGCATGGACAGGTCCTCATGCCTGGCGAGATCCGCCTCGCGCGCCGCCGTAACCAGCGCGTCTCGCCGCGTGTCGATGGCGCGCTCCGCCTCCACCTTCACCGCGTTGAACGCCTGTCCAAATGCCTTGCGGTCCTCTGGGGCGAGCTTTCCCATCTGACGTTTCAACGTTGTGATGCTCCCCTTCTTGCCCAAGAAACGCACCTGTAGCTCGTACAGCGCGTCGGCGTCCTCGCTGTGAGCGAGGTCTTGGGTCAACTGTTGGAGCTGTTCTGAGAGCTGTTTAGAGAGCTGGTCAGACACGGACTGTTCCTTTCGGTTGCCTGGGAGTGAGAGAGGGCTAGCGCGTCAATTGAAAAGCGCGGCGGAGCGTTCATCCGCTCGCCGCGCTGGTCGAGGTCGCCTCGCTTACGCTCAAAGAGCGCCGCGGGCAGCCTCGACGACCTTGCCAAAACCGCTGGGGTCGTGGATGGCAAGATCCGAGAGCACCTTGCGGTCAAGCTCGATGTTGGCTTTCTTCAAGCCCTCGATGAAACGGCTGTACGAGAGGCCATGAGTGCGGACGGCCGCGTTGATGCGGACGATCCACAAGCGACGCATTTGCCGCTTTTTCTCTTTACGACCGCGGTAGGCGAAGGCCCAGGCGCGGTGCACGGCTTCCACTGCACGTCGGTACATACGGCGACGACCGCCGCGAAAGCCCGATGCAGCTTTCATGATTCGATTACGACGACGACGGGCCTTAAAGCCTCTTTTTGCGCGGGGCATGGTTCACTTCCCTCCGTAGGGCAACAGCGCTTCGATGCGCTTTTGGTCAGGATCCGAGACGATGGTCATCCCGCGAAGGCGACGGATTCGGTCAGAGCCCATTTTAATGTTGATGTGGTTCTTGTGGGAGAATTGGCGCTTTGCCTTGCCGCTCGCGGTGAAGCGAAAGCGTTTTTTGGACCCACTGTGAGACTTCATTTTTGGCATGGTTGCCCTCGTTAATTCCGCGCCAATGCGCGTTGTGTTGCTTCCCCCAATGGAGGGGGGCCGTGTGTACCTGAAACCCCATGGCGGGGCAAGCGTTCTGCGACGATTGCCCCCAGACCCCACTGGAGAATCGCGCGGAAGGCGCAAATCCTCATAGGGGGTCCAATCCACCCAGGATCAGTCAAATCCGACGGGAGCTGGCTCCGCGTCTGCGGGCTCCGCGGCCGGGACCGCCTTGGCGGGAGCCGTCTCCTCGGATTCCGATCCCTCCTCGGCGTCAACTCGAACGTCCTCCTCGGGCTTGGGTCCCCGTGCGTCGGCTTCGGCATCCTTGGCCTTTTGACGGGCCTGAGCCGCCGCGACCACCGCCGCCTTTGGAGCGAGCACCATGAACATCCGGTTCCCTTCCATCTGAGACATCTGATTAACGCTCGCGAGATCTGCCACCGCCTTGCAGACACGATCGAGAACATCCCGTCCTGTCTCAGGGTGCACCATCTCGCGACCGCGGAACTGCACGAGCAAACGGACCTTGTCCCCATCCTCGAGGAATCGACGGGCATGCGCGACCTTGAAGTCGAAGTCGTGGTCATGAGTTTTCGGCCGGAACTTGACCTCTTTGGTCTCCTGCACGATTCGCGTCCGCTTCGTCTCTCGCTCCCGCTTGGCGTTCTCGTACTTGAACTTGCCGTAGTCCATGATTTTACAGACCGGCGGCGTCTCCTTCGCGTTCACTTCCACAAGATTGAGCCCCGCGTCTTGGGCCTTCGCTTGGGCCTGATGCGTGGGGATCACCCCGAGCAAGGTGCCGTCCGCGTCAATGACCCGCACTTCGCGGGCGCGGATACGACGATCTACGCGGTGCGTCTCTGACTTCCGCGCTCTTGGTTTAGGTTTCCTTTTTCTACCGATGGTCTTGTTCTCCTGATGTACGAAAGTGAGTCTAGCTCAGCTCGGAAGGCGGACCTCATCGAGCAGTCGCGTTTTGAAATCTTCGAGGCTCATGGCGGCCTCTGTCTTGCCGTCACGGCGCCGCGGCGCGACCTCACGGGCCTCCACCTCACGGTCACCGAGCACCAACATATACGGCACCCGAAGCAGCGTCGCCTCGCGGATCTTCAGCCCAAGCTTCTCATTGCGTGGATCGAGTTCGACGCGAACCCCCGCCGCGCGGAGCGTCTCGGTCACCTCGTCCGCCCAGGCACGATGCGCGTCCGTGATCGTCAACACCGCCACCTGCACCGGCGCGAGCCAGGTGGGAAAGCGCCCCGCTGTATGCTCGAGCAACACGCCGAAGAAGCGCTCGATGCTGCCCAGCATCGCGCGGTGAATCATAACCGGACGGCCTCTGCCGTCACTCTCGTCGACAAACTCGAGATCAAAACGCTCCGGCATTTGGAAGTCCAACTGCACGGTCCCGAGTTGCCACGATCGACGCAGGGCGTCACGCACCTGAAAATCGATTTTGGGCCCGTAAAATGCCCCGTCCCCCTCGTTGATGACGTAGGGAATCCCCACGCTGTCGAGAGCGGACTTCAACGCGGCCTCGGCCGCATCCCACGTCGCGCGCTCTCCAAGATAAGATTCGGGGCGAGTGCTGATTTCCACCTCAGGATCGCTGAACTCAAAGGTCTCATAGACCTTCAAGATCATCCGGGCCACGTGTGCAATCTCGGCTTCGATTTGATCTGGTCGACAGAAGATATGCCCATCATCTTGCGCGAAGCTCCGCACACGCGTGAGCCCGTGGGTGACCCCAGCCCGCTCGTAGCGGTGCAGACGCCCGAAGTCGGCGAGGCGAATGGGAAGCTCTCGGTAGCTATGACGAGTGCTTCGATACAAGATGCAGTGGGACGGGCAGTTCATGGGCTTGACCCCGAACTCCCGATCATCGATCTCGCACGCGAACATATTATTCTTGTAGTGATCGTAGTGTCCCGAGGTGCGAAACAGCTCCATGTCGAACACCTGCGGCGTGATCACCTCCTCATATCCGTTGGCGAGGACGAGCCCGCGCACATACTCTTGCAGGCGATTGTAGACGACCGACCCGCGGCCCGTGAAAAATGGCGACGCGGGTGCCACGGGATCGAAGGTAAACAGCCCCAGCTCGCTTCCCAGCTTGCGGTGGTCTCGCTTCTTCGCTTCTTCGATCTGCTGCAGATACAGGCGCAACTTCTTTTTGTCGGGGAACGCCGTACCGTAGATGCGCTGCAGCATCGGGCGGGTCTCGTCACCGCGCCAATAAGCGCCGGCGATACGGGTGAGCTTGTAAGCGCCCACCTTCCCCGTGTGCTCGACGTGGGGTCCCCGGCATAGGTCGACGAACTCGCCGCTGCGATACAAGGTGAGCGGCGCGTCCCCGGGGATCGAGTGGATCGCCTCGACCTTGTAGGTCTCTTTGCGGCCCTCAAATAACTCCAGGGCGGCCTCCCTCGAGATCTCCTCGCGGACGAAGGGGTGCTTGCCCTTGATGATCTCCGCCATCTTCGCCTCGACGCTCGCGAGGTCCTCCGGGCTGAGCCGGTGCTCCATGTCGATGTCGTAGTAAAACCCATCCTCCGTGTGCGGACCGAAGGCGAGCTTCGCGTCCGGCCACAGCGACACCACCGCGTCGGCCATGATGTGGGCCGCGCTGTGCCGCAGAGTCTCTAACGGCGACAGCTCCGGTGTCGACGGATCGATCATATGCGTCAGCTCGCGATCAAATTCGTTGGCCATAATATTTTCTCCCATGCAGCCAGGTGTCGGGTTGCAACTGTTGAGGGTTCCAACCAGCACGGTACGTCGACGAGCGCCTTCGCCCATCGGGCGATGCTCGGAGCGCGGGCGCAGTCAAATCAAGCCGGTCCAGGTCATGGGGTCGAGGACTCTTGTGAAGGTCCTGGGTCGAGTGTGGT
>JBDQGY010000102.1:0-14435 GCA_040265175.1 Nannocystaceae bacterium | reverse complement strand
GGGTTGGACGTCACCGCCTCGGACGAGGGGAGGGCCGCGTTGAAGGTAGATTTGCCTCCGGCGTCGCCCGCTGCCGTCGACCCGCGCGGGACCAAGGAGGAGTTGTTGCCCGTCGCATCGTTCACGGCGCCGGCCCTCTCGGGCTCGTCCACGGTCACATCGCCGGGCCCGGCGTCGCGCGAAGTCACCGATCAGGCCGCGAGCCGTGCACGCGCGGAGCACCGCGCGAAGTCTCAACCATCCCCTGCCGTCGTGGGCACCGCCCGGGTGACATTTCGCGCGAGCGAGTACGACTTTGCCTACGTGCGGGTCAACAATCGAGTGGTCTCGCTCGAGCCTCGGGCGACCATCGTGCTCCCGGCGGGCCGGCACACGGTCTTCATGCGGGAGCGACCGAGTGAAGATTGGCGCCGAATCGGTGTCGTTCGGCTCTCGCGTGATCGCAACTACAACGTGCGGCTTCGGGCGCCAGGTCGGTTGGACCTTCAGCTGGCCGGGCACGAGTAGACACCGCTAATTTGTTCAGTTCAGTTTGCGTGCGCGCTGCGAGTCGGCACGTGGCAGCGCATGTCGTGGTGTTTCGCGAAATCTCGTCTGCGCCGGGTTCAGTGGGGCTGTTTCATTGAGAGCCACTACGGTCTCGCTTTCGAACTGAACAAGTGTGATGGAGTCAAAAAAAAGGCTTATTTTTGTAAAAAAGGTCTTCAACAATTCTATTCAATAGATTACATTCGACATCGTACTGATAGCGAGATCGATCAAACACTAGATATTTCGACGCCCGTCATCGCCCTCGGCCCCTCAACTCCCTGCGTTCTCTCTCCTCTCCCGCGCCTCCACCCTCCCCAATGGCCAACACGCTCACCGAACATGAACTCACCGCACTCGAAGCCGAGCATGTGGATGGGATCTCATCACAGGAGTTGGTGTCTGCCTTTCATTCGAGAGGGGTGCGCTTTAGTGAGGCAAACCTGCGCCGCTACGTACAGCTGGGGCTGGTGCCGCGCTCACGCCGGGTTGGGCAAAAAGGGAAGCACCTCGGCTCGCGCGGCCTTTATCCAGTCAAGGCGCTGCGCCGGATCAACGCCATCAAACGACTGATGGAGCAGCGATTCACGCTCGAGGAGATCCAGCATCAGTTCCTCGCATTCAAGAGCGCCATCGACACCCTTGAAGACTCGGTCGACGAGGTCGTCGGGCTGTTCGAGACCCGTCTTGAAGGCCTCGACGAAGAGCGCCGAGAACGCCTCGTTCGGGAGCTTCACTCCGTGCGTGATCGTGCAGACGCGCTCATGAACGGGGTGCAGCGCTTTGAAAAGATTTTTACTTCGACGGCGGGCATTCGACGCCCGCGTGGGGGTGGGGCGGCCAACCCCACCGAACTCCTCTAGCACCCCCTCCACCTCGACTCCCCGCGACCCATTCCCTCCTTCATCTCTTCACTCCTCGCTTCACCACTGCTCTCGAACCTCTCACACCAGGACTCCCTGGTTCTCCCCACCCCCCGACCTATGACAAACAAACGCTCCACCAACTCCTCCAATCCAAAACCCCTCGTTCGTGTCCGCGCCAAAACCATCGCCATGAAGCGGCTCACCAAAGAGGAGATTCGCATCGGCAAGCTGCTCTTTCCCGAGCGCGGCTACTGGCGCCCGAAGACCCGAGGCGACTGTGCAAATGTCGCTCGACCGTGCCCGTACGTGAGCTGCAAATATCACCTGTTCATCGACGTGAACCAGCAGACCGGGAGCATCAAGCTCAACTTTCCAGACCTTGAGGTGTGGGATCTCAAGCAAAGCTGCGCCCTCGACGTGGCCATGCAAGGAGGCGCCACCCTGGAAGAGGTGGGAGAGATCCTCAACCTCACGCGCGAGCGAATTCGTCAGGTGGAGGTGCGAGGTCTGTTCCAACTCAAGGAGCAGGACTCCGCCGTATTGAACTCCTACCTGTCTCGCGACGCGTAGGGAAGATCCACGAGACGGGACTCGCGGATGTCGCGTGGCGTCCGCGTCTGCCGTTACGCGAAACCGCAGCTAAGTGCCCTCGGGGGGTGCACGCTGCGGTTTTTTTGTGCCTGCTGGTCGACGGAGGGGGGCTGTGCTAGCAGGCTGGCGTGCAACAGCAGATGCGACCCATCCGGCGCGCCCTCGTGAGCGTGAGTGACAAGTCGAACCTCGAGGAACTCGCGGGCGCCTTCAAAGCCCACGGGGTGGAGGTCCTCTCCACGGGAGGGACGGCGCGGGCCTTGATGGAGCTGGGCGTGGACGTCGTGAAGGTGAGTGACTACACTGGCGCGCCCGAGATCCTCGGGGGTCGAGTGAAGACACTCCACCCCAAAATCCATGGGGGCATCCTCGCCCTGCCCACCGCCGCCCACGAAGAGGAGGCGGCCGCCCACGACATTCCTCCCATCGACCTGGTCGTGGTCAATCTCTACCCCTTCCGAGAGACAGTCGCGAATCCGGAGTGCACGTTCGCCGAAGCTGTGGAGCAGATCGACATTGGCGGTCCCACCATGGTGCGATCCGCGGCGAAAAACTGGACTCGCGTGGGCGTGGTGGTGAACCCAGCCGACTACGGGGACGTGCGCGCTGCCCTCGATGCGAACGAGGGCGCCCTCGACGCACGGATGCGTCGCCGGTTGTCGCGGGAGGCGTTTGCCCACACGGCCGCCTATGACGCCGCCATCTCCACCTGGCTCGCCCGTCACGACGAGGACGGGGCGGCCATGGAGGAAGATGCGGTCAGTCCGTGGCTCGCTGTCACCGGTGAGGCCGTGTCGGTGCTCCGGTACGGGGAGAACCCTCATCAGCCGGCGACCTTTGTGGCCACCGACTACGCGCGCAACGAGCCGGTGGGGCTCGACCGCGCCATCGTGCATCAGGGGAAGGCCCTCAGCTACAACAACCTGCTCGACGCGGACGCGGCCCTGGGCCTGATCCGCGACCTCGCCCCTGTGGGCCGGGCGGCCGCGGTGTTCAAGCACCTGTCTCCGTGTGGCGCCGCCGTGACGAGCGCCGATCGCAGCATGGCCGACATCTACGTGGCGGCGAGGCAGGCGGACGCTGAGAGCGCGTTCGGTGGCATCGTCTCGTTGACCGACGAGGTGGATGAGGCGGTGGCAGAGCGCCTGCTTGAGACGTTCCTCGAGGTCGTGGTCGCCCCGGGGTACACGCCCGCCGCGCTGGTGATGCTCGCGAAGAAAAAGAACCTTCGACTGCTCGAGATTCCCGAGATGTTCACAGGCCTCGACAAGGTCGCGCCCATGCGCGTCCGGTCGGTGGCCGGCGGCGTGCTCGTGCAGCGGGAGGATTTGATCACTGTGAGCGCGCAGCAAGGACAGGTCGCGAGCGAGAGGGCGCCCACGGCGGCGGAGCTTGAGAGCCTCGAACTCGCGCAGCGGGTCTGCAAACATGTGAAGTCCAACGCGGTGGTGCTCGTTCGCGACGGCGTGACGGTTGGCGTCGGGGGGGGACAGACCTCGCGAGTGGAGGCGGTCCGACAGGCGATCGCGCGTGCGGGAGAGCTCGCGAGCGGGGCGATGCTGGCTTCCGACGCCTTCTTCCCGTTCCGTGACAGCATCGATCATCTCGCGAGCGCGGGCGTCCGTGGCGTCATTCAGCCGGGTGGGTCCAAGCGAGACCCGGAGGTGATCGAGGCGGCCAATGAGCACTCGATGGCCATGGTCTTTACGGGGCAGCGACACTTTCGCCACTAGATAGGCGTTCGAGAGTTGGTGTACCGTGGACGGTGAGCTTGACGGGCAATCTGAGGTTCAATGAAGATACTCATCATCGGTTCTGGAGGTCGCGAGCACGCGCTCGCTTGGCGTGGCGTTCACGAGGGGCATCAGGTGCTGTGCGCGCCAGGGAGCGCGGGGATGGAGTCAGACGGTGTCTGCTGCTTTGGTGGAGTGGGGGTCTCAGACGCCGCAGGCATTTTGGCGCTCGCACGAGATGAGGCCGTAGACTTTGTGCTGGTGGGACCGGAGCAGCCGCTGGTAGAAGGGCTCGCGGACACCTTGCGGCAGGCGGGCATCGCAACCCTCGGTGCCTCCGGAGCGAGCGCCGTCCTCGAGGGGAGCAAGGCCGTCGCGAAAGCGTTCATGGAGCGACACAATATCCCGACGGCGCGGTATGTCACTGTGACCACGCTGGACGAGGGGGTCGCTGCGCTCGACTCGTTTGAGGTGGCGCCGGTGGTCAAGGCGAGCGGACTCGCTGCGGGGAAAGGGGTGACAGTCCCCGAGTCATTCGACGAGGCGAGGACGGCGCTGCGCGCGTGCATCGAGGGAGAGAAGTTCGGCGAGGCCGGTCAGACCGTAGTGCTCGAAGAGCGCATGCACGGCGAGGAACTCTCTTTCTTCGCGATCAGCGACGGCGTGAACGCATTGACCTTGAGCGCGGCGCAGGACCACAAGCGAATCTTCGATGGAGATCTCGGACCAAACACCGGCGGCATGGGAGCCTACGCACCCGCGCCGCTCTGCGACGAGGTCTTGCGCGAGCGGATTGAGCGGGAGATTGTCGCGCCGACACTCGCGGGATTGAACGCGGAAGGCACGCCGCTTGTGGGCGTTTTGTTTTGCGGACTGATGGTGTCGGCGGAGGGCGTCCCTCGCGTCATTGAATACAATGTGCGCTTCGGAGATCCGGAGACACAGCCGCTGATGCTCGGCCTCACGGCGCCGATCATGGAGCACCTCCACGCGGCCGCGGTTGGAGATCTCAGGCCCGGGCGGATCGACGTAGCGCCCTCGGTCAGCGTCGTGATGGCGTCCGCCGGCTACCCGGAGCGCTCCACCAAGGGGTGCCCGATTACGGGGCTCGATCATGTCCGCGACCCCGAAGTGAAGGTGTTTCACGCGGGCACGCGCCGGGGGGAGCGTGGGGGCTTTGAGACCGCCGGAGGTCGTGTTTTGGGCGTGTGCGCGCGCGGCCCCAACCTCGAGGCTGCCATTGAAAAGGCCTACGCGACCATCGAGGGCCTCTCCTTCGAGGGTGCGCAGGTCCGCCGCGATATCGGCGCACATGCGCGCGTGAAGTGACAGATCGCTCCTCGCGTGTGGCGCGTCGAGGGGGGGCGCGGTATAGGGGGCCATGGTCGCGATACGCCCATTTCGAGGACTTCGATTCGACACTCCGCGTGTGGGACAATCGCGCGACCTCCTCGCGCCTCCCTACGACGTCATCGACGACGCGCACCGACAGGCGCTCGCGGATCGCTCGGAGTTTAATTGTGCGCGTTTGATCTTGCCCGAGGGTGACGGCGACGCGCGCTATGACGAGGGCCGGCGGGTGTTTGAGGCGCTCCGCGAGCGCGCGTTGGTGCTCGACGAGGAGCCATGCCTGTACGTCTACCACCAGACCTTTGAGGTGGGGGGCGAGCGCTTCGTTCGCAAGGGGCTGATCTGCGCGATGGAGTTGACGTCCTTTGGCGAGGGCGAGGTGCGACCACACGAGCGGACGTTGGCGGGACCCAAGGCGGATCGATTAAAGCTGATGCGTGCGTGTGACGCCCACCTCGAGCTCGTCTTCGGTATGTTCTCCGACCCCGATAAGCGCTGGGAGGCCGCGGTCAGTGACCAGCTCGGGGAGCCGGTGTTGGACGACAATTTTGACGGGGCTCACCACACCTTGTTTCGCGTGGCGGACCCTGGCGCCTGCGCTGCCGTTCAAGAGGCGCTCGCGTCGCGGGCGATCTACATCGCCGACGGCCACCACCGCTACGAGACCATGTGTGCGTTCCGAGACGAACTCCGCGCCTCCGGTCGCGAAGACGCGGCGAAGATGGGCATGATCTACCTGTCCAATCTTGATGACGAAGGGCTGGTTGTGTTGCCCACCCATCGCATCGTTCACGGTCTGGGTTCCGTGGACCTCCCGAGCTTGCTCGAGGGCGCCGCCGCGCACTTTGAGGTGTCCGAGCGTGCGCTGCCGCAGACCGCCGCCGAGCTCTCGGCGGCCCTCGCCCCTGGTGACGGTGGACGGGCCACCTTCGGTCTCACCATGCCCGGCTCCGGGACGCTGTCTGTGTTGCGCCTGCGAGAGGATTTCGACCCGGCGGCGGCGGGGTTAGGCGAGCTGCACCCGTCGCTCGCTCGCTTGGATGTGGCGCTGCTGCATGAGCTTGTGTTGGAGCGAGGCTTGGGGATTTCAAAGGCGGCGCAGGCGGCGAAGACGAACCTCAAGTATTTCAAGTCTACCGAGGCGTCCATTGAGACCGCCTCGACGGCGGGCGGAGACGCGCAGCTCGTGTGTTTGATGAACGCGACCCCCGTCCACGACGTGGTCGCCGTTTGCGACAGCGGTCAGGTGATGCCGCAAAAGAGCACCTTCTTTTATCCAAAGATCCCAACGGGCCTGGTGTTCCGAGCCCTCTCGGACGATGAGGCGTGAGAATCGATGGGTTTAGAGCCTCTTGACCGGCTCCCGCGAGGCTCGCGGGACCTCCTCCCAACCGCCGCCGCGGCGCGTCGCCGCGCGCAGGCCAAGTTGCTCAAGATTTTTGATCGCTGGGGCTGTTTAGAGGTGGTGCCTCCGCTCGTCGAGTATCACGACGTCCATCGTCGGGGGTTGAGCACCGAGCAAGATGAGCGGGTGGTCCGCTTTATCGAGGCAGGGACCGGGGAGTTGGTGAGCTTGCGCGCGGACGTGACACCACAAATCGCGAGGATGGTGGCGCAGCGGGTGCGGCCCGAGGGACACGCGGTGCGAGTGAGCTACGCGGCTGATGTGCTGCGGATTCCAGATGAGCGGAGCGATCGCGCGGAGCTGCATCAAGTGGGAGTGGAGTTGTTGGGCGAGGGCGGACCTCGGATGGACGCGGAGATGGTGGCGCTCGCCGATGAGTCCCTACAAGGGGTGGGGCTGCGTAACTTTCGAATTGAGCTTGCCCACACCGGGGTGTTTCGTTCGGCGCTTGAGGCGGTAGGTCTCTCACACGACGACGCCACGCGAATCCGTGGGCCCTTCGCCAGGAAAGACGAAGTTGCGATCTCGGGGATCTTGAAGGTCGCAGGAGTGAAGCCTCGGTATCGGACAGCGATGTTCGCGTTGTGTCGGGCCTACGGAGGCGCGTCAGACCTCGCTGATTTTCGCGCAGCCTTGCGCCCGCTGAACGTCTCCAAGGCCATCGATGAATTGGAGGAGGTGCTCGATCTCGTCGAGCTCTTGCGCCCCACGCTTCGCGACCGGATTGTCCTTGATCTTGGAGAGGCCCGCGGCTTTGATTACTACACCGGCCTTCGCCTGCGGGCGTGGGCTGAGGGTAGTTTCGCGCCGCTGATTCGGGGAGGGCGCTACGACGATATGGTGAGTCGCTATGGACGTGACATGCCCGCGATCGGCTTTGCGGTCGATCTCGACGCGCTCGAGCGTGCGCACGTCCAAGGTCGAGAGCGGCGCGACGCTCCTGCGCCGCGCGGTTGCCTCGTCGCGGTGAGTGACGTCGCCAACCAGCGCCGAATGCAGCGGGCCATCGAGCTCTTGGCCCAGAGTCGTCGCAGCGGCACACCATCATGGCTGGCCGCCGAGGGGTTGGATTTACTTGGAGCGAAAGACCTCGCGTTTTCACAGAACGCGCGGCAACTTTGTCACGTGGGCCCG
Organism: Nannocystaceae bacterium; assembly: GCA_040265175.1. Taxonomy (GTDB): domain Bacteria; phylum Myxococcota_A; class Polyangia; order Nannocystales; family Nannocystaceae; genus JAAZXR01. The sequence continues at coordinate 6,828 of JBDQGY010000102.1, read as the reverse complement.
CGCCTGACAGCGTGGGAGCGCGAAGATGATATGTGGCGTCGCACGACGACGCCCGGAAAGAAGCAGGACAAGACGTGAAGACTCTTGGAGTTGTTGGCGCTCAATGGGGCGATGAAGGTAAAGGCAAGGTCGTGGACGTCCTCGCAGGGCAAGCAGACGTCGTCGCGAGGTACTCGGGAGGGAACAACGCGGGACACACGCTCGTGATGGACGGCAAAAAGATCATCACCCACCTGGTCCCGTCGGGGTGTGCCTACGAAGGCACGGCCTGCGTGTTGGGTGCGGGCATGGTCGTCGATGTGGATGTGCTCCAAGACGAGGTGGCAGGAATCCAGGCGCACGGCCTCCTGCAGGGGGATGAACTTAAGATCTCCCTGGACGCCCACGTGATCATGCCCTACCACCGCGAGCTAGACGGCCTGCGTGAGGACAGCCGCAAAGGCGCCGCCAAGATCGGAACGACGCGTCGTGGAATTGGTCCGTGCTACGAGGCCAAAGCCGCGCGCCGCGGAATCAAGGTGCGCGATCTGTTTGACTCGGCCACGCTTCGGAGTCGACTCGAGGGGAACGCCGCGGCGGTCGACGCAGAGTTGCTCCACCTCGGCGCGAGTGAGGGGGTCGACGTGGACGCGCTGATGGCCGCGGCAGGGGAGTGGGCTCGATGGCTTGAGCCGTCTGTATGTGATGTGGGGGAGCTGATCGATGACGCGATCACGGACGGCAAGCGCGTCCTGTTCGAAGGGGCCCAAGGGGCGCTCCTCGACGTGGACCACGGGACCTATCCCTACGTGACCTCCACCACGACGACCGCGGGAGGAATCAGCGCGGGTCTCGGCATCGGACCGACCAAAATCCGCAACGTTTGGGGGATCACCAAGGCCTACACCACGAGGGTCGGTGCGGGTCCGTTTCCGACGCGGGCCGAGGGAGAGGCTGAAGGGCAAATCCGCTCGGCGGGCGGGGAATTCGGAGCGACCACCGGTCGTCCGCGAGACTGTGGATGGCTGGATCTCCCCGCCCTTCGTTTCGCCGCGCGGGTGAACGGTCTGACGGGCCTTTGTGTCACCAAACTCGATGTTCTCGCCATGTTGCCCGAGGTGATGGTGTGCCGCCGCTATCAAGACGGGGTGACCCCTGGTCGCGATGGCTTCGCGCGCGCGCGGCCCACGTATGAGACGCTCCCAGGGTGGGGTGATCCAGCTCTCCAGGTCCAACTGCGGGCGGCACGCTCGCTCGCAGAGATCCCCGCGACGGTGCGCGAATACCTCGACTTGATCGAGGGAGACGTGGGGGTGCCCGTGACCTTGCTGGGTGTGGGGCCCGATCGCACCGAGACGATCAGCCTCGCAGAGCCATTTTAGGCGCTCGCAGGGGGGCTAGGAAGCGTCGCGCCAGCGGGGGTCGTTGTTTTGGGGGCTTGTGGGGCCTCGGAAACCCTCGCGGCGGTCGTGCCGCCGCCGCAAAAATGGCAGGCCCAGGACGGTGAAAGCGCGCCCAGACCGATAGATCGATGGGTGCTTCGCGCGCGTTGTAGAGGTGAAGGAGGTTCTCTATACTTGCGCGCGCGTCAGCTTTTAGACAAGGTTGGCGCCCCGGAGAACCAAAGAGACCCGGTTAGGTGAGACACCCATGAAGATCGAATGCGAGAAGTGCGGCGCGAAATATTCCATTGCCGATGACAAGGTGAAGGGAAAAACCTTCAAGATCCGCTGCAAGAAGTGCAGCAACGCGATCATTGTTCGCGACAAGCCAGCGGAGGCTGCCGCGGAGCCCGAGGCTGATGCTGGGGAAGCGGAGGATGGATGGCACGTCGCCGTAGGCGACGAGGAGGTCGGTCCCGTCCCAGAAGAAGAGGTCCGTGCAATGTTCGCCGCCGGCGACATTGATGGGGACTCCCAGGTGTGGCGCGATGGATTGGAAGACTGGATGCCGGTTTCTGAGGTTGAAGACTTCGCGGACATGATCGGCGGCGCGGCAGCGGCCGATGCTGGCGACGATGCATCCGACGACGGTGCGTCCGACGAGAATGCATCGGATGACGACGCGGAGGACGAGGACGTGTCCAACGAGGACGCGTCCGACGAGGACGCGTCGGATGACGACACAGGTGACGAAGACGCCGCCGACGACGTGGAGGACGAAGACGATTCAGGCGCCTCCTCCTCTTCGGAGAGCAGCGCGGCCGGACTTGGACTTGGACTCGGGGGAGGAGACTCCTCTTCGGGGTTGAGTTTCGGGTCTGGCGGCGACAGCGGCTTCGGCGGAGGCTCTGGCTTTGACGATTCGCTCTCTTCCTCCGAGGAGCCCGAGCAAGAGCCCGAGCCCGAGGCAGAGCAAGAACTCACGGGACAGCGCAACGAAAATTCCGTGCTGTTCTCTCTCGACAATCTCTCTGCCATGGCGTCGAGCGCTCCGGCCTCAGGTCCGAGCCCCTCGGGCGGCGGACTCGGTGGTGCTCCATCATCCGACCCGACCAAAATTGCGTCCTCGGCCCCCACGAGCGAGGGGTCCGGGCTCATCGACATCCGCGCCCTCGGGGCGGTCCTCGATGACTCCAAGAGCGACAGCTCGGGGGCCAGCGATGATTTCATGGGTGGTGAGAGCGCTGGAGACGACTCGGGCGCCGGAGGTCTGATGAGTTTCGGTGGCGGAGGCGGCTTCGGTGGGTTGGCGGCCATGCCCGTCGAGCCTGAGGCGGACCCGGCAGCGGCAGCGGCCGCGGCCGCGCCGGCACCAGCGCCCGCATCCAACAAGACACCGATGATCGTGGGGTTGATCGCGTTATTACTCGTCGTGATCGGGGGTGGATACTTGTTCAAGACGAGCCAAGACGAAGCGTCGCGTAAGCAAGATGAGCTGCTCGCGGCCAACAAGCAGGCGCAAGAGGAAGCCGAGGCCCGCGCGGCCAAGGATCGTGAGGAGCTTGAGCGGAAGCTCGAAGAGGCTCTCAAGGCCCAAGCCGCAGGTGGGGCAGGAGCCGATGACGGTGCAGCGGCAGCTCCCGGTGGAGACGCCGCGGTCGCTGGCACCGAGACCGCGACCAAGGAGTCGGGCAGCACCCGGAAGTCCTCTGGGAGCAAAAAGTCGTCCGGGAGCACGTCGGCGACGGCGGCGACGGCGGACAGCGCGGGGGCAGCCCCAGCGCCCGCGCCGGCCCCCAAGAAGACCACGAACTCCGCGGACGACGTGGACTGCTTGCTCGATCCCTCCCTCGCCAAGTGCAGCGGTGGATCCAAGACTACGACGAAGAAAACCACCAGCACCTCTACGGCGAACCTCCCGGCGAAGCTCGGCGCGATGGACCTGAAGGCGGGCATCAGCGGGGTGAAGTCAGCCGCGAAGGCGTGCGGTCCTAAGCATGGCGTGAGCGGCGTTAAGATTCCGGTGAAGCTCTCCATCTCCGGGTCCACGGGCAAGGTGCTGTCCGCGAAAGCCTCGGGCGAATATGCGGGCAAGCCCGTCGCCAAGTGCATCGAATCTGCGCTGAAGAAAGCGACGTTCAAGAAGTTCTCTGCCTCGCAACAGGGCTTCAAATACAACGTCAAGCTGTAGCTGCTCGGCAGCCGAAAAAAAGGAATCCGGTGGCGACCCCGGGTTCCTTTTTTCGTGGATGACGTCGATGGTTAGGCGTCGGCCATGCGAGGTTCCACCACCGCGCGAATGCGGACGATGGCCTCCTCGAGGCGCGCGTCATCGATGCCGAGGTGGGTCACCAGCCGCAGCTCCGAGCGAATGTTCGGGTAGCAGAGGATGCCTGCCTCGCGCAGCGGCGCGGCGAGGGTCTCCGCATCCCCGAGCTGTGGGGCGACCGTGAGCAGCACAATATTTGTGTCTCCAGGCTGCACCTCCCAGCCCGGGAGGTCGGCGAGTCCGTCTCGTAGTTGTTGGGCCCGTCGGTGGTCGTCGGCGAGCCTCTCGAGGTGATGATCCAGGGCGTGCAGGCCCGCAGCCGCGAGGATTCCGGATTGCCGCATGGAGCCTCCGAAGGCGTAGCGGCAGGCGCGAGCGGCATCGATGACCTCACGGGATCCCGACAAGACCGCGCCCGCGGGGGCGCCGAGACCCTTGCTTAAGCAGGTGCTCACCGTGTCCGCGGGGCTCGCCAACTCGGCGAGGCTGGCGCCCGACGCGGTGTGCGCGTTCCACAATCGGGCACCGTCGAGGTGAATGGGGGTGGTGCCCGCTGCGGCTCGAAGTTGCTGAAGCTCATCCAGCGGCCAGAGCATACCGCCCGCGGCGCCGAGGGTGTTCTCCACGCACACGATGCCAAGGGAAGGCCAGCCGTTCGCCTCCTCTGCGATGAGATCGCGTAGGTCTTGGACGCCAAATCCACACCGGCCTCCGATGGGCATGGCTTGAACGCCGGAGAGCCTCGCGGCAGCGGCGCCCTCGTGAACTTGTACGTGGGCCATGGGGACACACGCGAGGGTTTGGCCCGACCGCGCCTGCACATGGATAGCGAGCTGATTGCCGAGGGTGCCTCCCGGGACAAACAGGCCGGCCTCTTTACCAAGGAGTGCGGCGACCCGAGCTTCGAGGGCGGCGACGGTGGGATCATCGCCATAGCAATCGTCCCCGACGGGAGCCGCCGCCATGGCGGCGCGCATGGCCTCGGTGGGGCGCGTGACCGTGTCGCTGCGAAGATCGATGATCGCGTTCGCGGTGCTCATGGCACGGGAATGTACCCCGTTCCGCCCGGATGTGGCCATGCGAGGCGCGCCTTCATTACCCGGGGAGGGAAGAGCCGCCGTCGTGGGTCTTGTCCTCGTCAGGCACCTCCTCCGTCGGAGGAGGTGCGGCGGGGGGCGAGGGTGGACGGGCAGGTTGGCCTCGCTCCTCGCGAAGCTTGGTGGCGATCCCGTCGAGAATCGCGAACGGCAGGTGCGATGGGCCTCGACTCGTCGAGGAAATCATCGTGACGGACTTTCGGCCCTCATCGTCGAGATCGCTGAGGAATTCGACGGAGCCGTTGGCCTTGTTCGACCCGTGCTCAAAGGTGAAGACGATATATCCTGAATCCTTGTCACGGTCGGCGATCTCGTAGCCACGCTCCACACGGAGATAGCGGACGGCGGTCGGCCACACCTGGTCGAAGGGGTAGCTTACCTGCCGCTGGTGCTTCAAGAAGAAGGCTGCGGGCGCCGCCTGGGCGCCCGGGTTTGCGCCGGGAGCGAGGAGGGCCGCTCCCCCGAAACAGAGAAGCGCAAAAAGCGCACGTCTACGGGCGGGGCGGTGGGTCCACATCCCACGCGGTCGAGCGAATGGGAAAGTTCGGGCGACGCGGTCTGAGGATCGAGGAGTCACCATGATGAGAAGAGCGTGCCTTGGGGGTGGTCAGTCGGACAAATTTCCGGCATTTATGGGGGCAAGCAGATTCCCGCGATTTTGCGCGGATCGTTGGCAGCCGTACCGCGTTTAGGATGGGCAGTCCGTACCGAACGCGGGACCGGCAATGGAGAACAAAATGTCCCAGGAAGAAAACTCAGCACTGAACGCCCTCGCCGACCTGATGGGTCTCGAAGAAGAGCGAGTCCATCAAGAAGAAACGTCCGCTCGTGAAGCCGCCGAGGCTGAAGCGGCCCGAGTCGCCGCCGAGGAGAAAAAACGCGCCGAGGAAGAGGCGAAGCGCAAAGCCGAGGAAGAGGAGGCGCTCCGCCTTGAGCAAGAAGAGAAGGAGCGTCTTGAGCGAGAGGAGCGGCTGCGCATCGCCGAGGCAGAGGCTGCTGCGAAGGCGGAGCAAGAGGCGCGACTCAAGGAGGAGCAGATGCGCCTCGATGCCCAGGTCAAGATCGCAGAGAAGAAGCAGAAGCCGAAGGCTCTGTATGCGATTCCTATCGTGCTGGTCATCGTGTTCGGAGGGTTCGTGTGGCACAACAGCTCGGAGCAAAAGAAGGCTGAAGCGGAGCAAGCCCAGCGTGACAAGGAGCAAGCCCAGCGCGACAAGGAGCGCGACGAGCAGTTCGCGAAGCTTCAAAAACAACTGGATGACCAGCTAGCGGCGTCGGCGAAGGAGAAAGAGCGACTCGCACAGGCGCTCCAAGCGGCGACGTCCGAGGCGGAGAAAGCCAAAATCCGCGCCGAGCAGGAACAGCAGCAAGAACAAGAGGCGAAGCTCCGTAAGAAGCGTCGCGGTTCGTCGGGCAGCAGCTCCAAGTCCAGCGACGAGCCAGCGCCCGAGGTCACCAAGAAGCGCCGCAAGAAGATTCAACTCGGTGGCGGCGAGGACCCTCTCGGAGGCCTGTAGGTCAGCACCGCGGGGTCCACTGCGCGCAGCGTCGCAACGACCCCCCCAAAAAAAAGCGCCCCTTCGTGGGCGCTTTTTTTTGTGAGAAGAAAAGTGAAAGACACCCGCGATGGTGCGGGTGTCTTTCGGGGAGGCCTGGGTCGGAATCGAACCGACGAATAAGGCTTTTGCAGAGCCTTGCCTTACCACTTGGCGACCAGGCCGCGCGTGCGCGTTCGGTTAGCTATCACGGACCAGGAAGCATCGCAAGGGCATCTCCGCCCCCGGAAGTTGCGCGTCATGCTACGAGGGCGGGCTGGCGCCCTTTTCCGGGGCGGGGGAGCGCCGTTGCATGGGCAACTCGCTCCAGCGAAGGTAGGTTTGCGCCATTTCGTACTCGAAAAACGACATCATGCCCGATTCGATCACCCGGTTCATTTTGGTGAGGCTGGCCTGTTTGTCACCGGTTCGCCACGCCCTCAGGCCCTCATAAAATTCGGCCTCCGCGCGCTGACCCCGGTCAGTCGCTAGGGTGTAAAGGTCGGCTGAAGAGAGCTCACCCCGGGCGTGGGAGGCGAGGGACCTCGATCGTCGTCGCGTCAGCC
>JBDQGY010000101.1:0-14540 GCA_040265175.1 Nannocystaceae bacterium | reverse complement strand
TCCGATCGCTGAGCGTCCTGCGGCTTCGCGCGTTTCATGAGCGCGTCTATGCTGGTGATGGCGTGGTTCTCGTCGTGGCTGGCGCGATGTCGGCCAAGGATGTGATGTCGTGCGCGTCGCCACTCTTGCGAGCGTTGCCGGCGCGGAGCCGTCCGCGCGCGGACAAGCCGAAGAAGCTCGCCACAGGGGCTGTGATCTGGCAGCGAGAAGGCACCCATGAGGCGCACCTGCGCTTGGGGTGGAGGAGTCCCCCGCTGAGCCATCCCGACGCGCACGACATCACATCCTTGGCCGACATCGCGCCAGCCACGACGAGAACCACGCCATCACCAGCATAGACGCGCTCATGAAACGCGCGAAGCCGCAGGACGCTCAGCGATCGGACCTCCTCACGCCGACCGAGAATGGGACGCCCATATCCAGAGCCTGCGAACAGAGCCTCGATAAAACTGTCGGAGGCCGCGGAGCTGTGATCGTCTTCGTACTCCGATATCTCCTCCAAAATCACAGCCCGCTCCTGCTCCACCTCGTCGGCCTGCATCGCGGGACGCAGGCTGTGACTCAACAGTGCACGCAGCGCGGCGCCGGCATATTTTTTCGGTACGGACGCATAAATCACCGTTTCATCATGAGAGGTGAAGGCGTTGACGTCGCCCCCTAGTTCCTCGATGGCGACCGCCAAGTCTCCTTGTGGAGTCCCCGACAGCGGCTTAAACAACATGTGTTCGACAAAATGCGCCGCGCCATGCTCCCCAGCTCGCTCCCCGCAAGTGCCCTCTCGAACCCAAAGCTGCAAGGCCACCATCCCCGGCCCCTGCCGACGCGGTTGCACGGCGACGACTCGGGCTCCGTTGGCCCACACGTGGTCGAGGTTCACCTGAATCTCTGCCCCGTCGTTATACGAACTCAACGGTGATGTGCGCCGGGTCTTCAAGGGCTGAGAACCTACCTCTAAACCTGGCCACAATCTATCGCCAGAGCGGCCTGAATCCTGGTTTTATGCGCGATTGACGACTCGTTTTTGGGCCTCCACCCGAGACAGCGCATGACTCGCTACCCCGGACGATTCATCCCTCAAAGTCAGGGGCTGGCGTGCTAGCATTCCCGACGTGACACGATCTTGCCACTTCTCTTTCGTGTGGCGATCGATGGGACTGAAGTGAACGAACGTCGATGGATGATCTCCTAGACCTTTTATGCCCTACCGACTTCCCTCTGCTCGCGAAGGGCGGCGCAACTCTTCAAACGCTCGCCAAATCGTTCAGCGACTCCGCTCTTGAAACCGCCATCGCGGAGCTTGAAGAATCGAAGGACGACGCTCAACTTGCGGACACCTTGATGCTGGGCGCCGCCCGGACTGAAGATGTCTCCCGCGCCACCGACCTTGCGCAGCGCGCCGCGTCGATCTACGCCGACCGGCTCGGTGACCTAGACGCCGCCAATCACGCCTTGGCACGCGCCCTTCAGCGCCAACCCGAGGCGCACGCTTTGGCAGACGCCTTGGAGAAGGGTCTCGCCGCCGCCGCCGATCACACTCGCCTGGCAATGTTATTGGAGTGGCAACTCACCCAAGACCGGTGGGACGAGACCGTCGCGGTGGACAAGTTCGCGATCCTCGGTGATCTCGCGCTCGATGAGCTCCGAAACCCAGCCAAAGCCATCGAGGCCTGGACAAAATGTCTCGAGCTGGATCCGGGCCGGGCCGACTGCAGCGACCGCTTGGCCTCCGTCACCCACGCCGCGGGGATGCTCGAGGACGCGCAGGCCGTTTTGGCCCGCGCCATCGACGTTGGATGCGACGATCAAAACACGCTCGCTGATTTCCACGTCCGGGTCGCACGAATCCTACTCGGATACAGCCACGACGTCGCGAGCGCGGCGCGCCACCTCCAAGCCGCAATCAAGATCAACCCAGATAACTACGAGGCGCTCCGAGCCTTCGGTCTCTTGTATCTGGAGTCTGGAAAGAGTTCCGAAGAGGGACGCGCCAAGGCTGCCTCGGTCTTCGTCAAGGCAGGTCGCGCGGCGCTCCGGGCTGACGCACTCGACGCCGCGACGCTCCTCCTTCGTCGCGCGCTCGGCATTGACGGCCGCTCCCGCGAAGCCTTCGAGACGTTGGAGTCGATTCTCGTCGAGCGAGAGATGTGGATCCAGCTCGACGAGCACTACGTCACGTGGCTCGAGGTCGCCGATGACGAACTCGCACGCGACGTTCTTTTGCGCCGCGCACAGAACCTCTACACCCGGCTAGCTCGCCGAGAAGACGCCCGCATCTGCTTTGAAAAGGTGCGCCAGTTCCAGTCTCCGGACGGGAGCGCATGGAAGGCGCTGTCGGATATCTACAAGGACATGTCGGACTGGACCGCGTATACCGCGTTGCTCGAGGCACAACATGAAGTCCTCGACGACGAGCTCGACGTGGACACCTTGCTCAGCGCCGCGCAGACCTACCGCGACCACCTCGACAATGACGAGCGCGCCGCTCACTTCTTCTACGCCATCCTCGCCCGCGATCCGTTTCATACGGAGGCATTTGAAGGATACAAGGAGCATTGGCGCAGGAAGCAGAACTGGGCCTACCTGCGGGATGTCATTTTGTACCAGATCGAACAGGCCGAGAACGAGGGCGCAGACGGCCCGTTGTCCGACCCGGCCTTCGCTGAAGAGTTTGTCGAGCTCGCCGACATCTGCGAGCGACGGATCGGTGATGTGAGCGGGGCGCTCGACGCATGGCGGCGACTCGCCGAGCACTCCCCTGGCGATTCACGGCCCGCGACTCAAATCAGCCGCATCGAGAAGCGGTCGCGCATGTGGGACAACATGGTCAAGGTGCAGGAGGCCGAGCTCGCACGCACCACCGATCTCAAAAGCAGGGTCTCCATATTAAAACGCCTCGTCCAGATCTATCGCGACCGCCAAGTGGATCCAGAGCGGGCGATTCAACTATATAGAGAGATTCTCGAGACCTCGCCTGATGACCGACAAAGCCAGCGTGCCTTGACCGCGCTCTATGACCGCGCCGGTCGCTACGACGAGGTGGTCGAGATGCTCGAAGCGCAATATGAGCGCTCGCGAAGCCGAACGGAGCGAGGTGCACTCCTTCGACGACTCGGCGAACTCTGGCATCACATCCTCAAAGAGCCAGATCGCGCGATCTGGGCCTGCGAGACCATCCTTGAGGAGAACCCCTCCGACATCGAGGCGATGCATCGGCTGCAGCTGATCCACCAAGAGCGCCAACAATGGAACCTGCTGCTGAAGGTGATGAGCTCCGAGGTCAAGGTGCTTGAATCCCTCGAAGACAAAATGGCGCTCCTGCGCCGGATGGCCCGCATCGCCGGTCTCCAACTCAAGCGAGAGGACCTCGCGTTCAAAATCTGGAAGCAACTCCACGGCCTCGATCCGTCCAATCTTGAGATTGTCGACACCCTCGCGAGCTACTACAACGCCAACGGCCCCGACGACGCCCTCGCCGAGCTCCTCGAAACCGCAGGAAACGCTGAGTCAACGCCGAAGATTCGACAACTCGACTACGCGCTCCGGCTCGGATGGTTGGCACGTGACCGACTGCTCGACGTCGACCGCGCGCAAGCAGCGTTTGAGCGGGCGCTCGAACTCCGAGACGATCATCGCGGCGCCCTCCAAGCCCTCGCCGACATCTACCGAGAGAAAGACCTGTTCGCGCATCTGTGCGTGGTCCTCGAGCATCTCCAGGCGACTGCAGACACCGAAGGTGAGACATGGAGCCTCGCCTCCGAGCGCGCAAACTATCTGGTCGAACATCTCGACCGCCCGGACGACGCGGCCGCCGTACTCGTCGCGGCGTCTCGTGAGTTGGTCGACGGCGGGAGCGAACTCAATCTACGCATCATGGACTGCTTTGAGAGCGCCGAAGACCACCACGGCGTGGTGCTCTACGCCGAGTTCGCCTTGTTGTCCGCAGACACGACACCCGACCGCGCGGTGCCTCTCTTTGAGAAGGTTATCGACGCGCGCACCGAGACGGGCGACCACCTCGGCGCGCTCACGGCCGCGCTGCGTGGCCTTGACGCCAACCCCACCAGCGAGGTGCTCCGAGCGCGCGAGCTTCGCCTCCTTGAGACCTCACATCGATTCAGCCGCGCCCTCGAGATCATCGCCTCCCGCCAGGAGGCCTCAACGAAGGTGGGAGATCGACTTGACGGCCTGCTCCAGCGGGCTGAGATTCAAGCGAACCGACTCCTCGACCTCTCCGCCGCCCAAGAGAGCCTGGCCGCGGCGTTCGCGATGGATCCCGACAACGCCAAGGTGCGCGAGTCAATGCTTGACCTCTCCCGCGCCAATGAGCGTTGGACATGGCTCGTCTCTCAGTACCGTTCACAATTCGACGAGGCCCAAAGCGACAACGACTTGCAGCGTCAGTACGACTACTGCGCCGTCATTTCCAGCACTTTTGAAGAGTATTGCGTCGATGGACCCGCGGCTTACGAGTGGGCCGAGCGACAGTACGAACTCTTTGATCCTCACCAAGACCCCGCCGCGGCGGCGCTCCACGCTTTGCGCCGACTGGCAGAGGAGTTTGACCTTTGGGAGGGGTTCGTGGCGACCATGGATCGCGCGAGCAAGGTCCCCGCGCTCGAAGACCACTTGAGCCTCGCAGCCACCTTGCTGCAAGAGGCGAGTCAGGTGTGCACTGACGAGCTCGCGGATCCCGACCGCGCCGTAGAACTTTTGGAGCGCGTGAAAGCCTCGGATGAGCAGGCCGCGGCCGAAGAGCAAATAGAGGAGCTGTGCGAGCGACATCAACTCCACGAAGCGAAGGCACGCCTCCTCGAGCGGCGTATCAACACAGCGCCGCCGGAAGACGCCGTGGCGCACGCCATCGCCTTCAGCGAGCTTTGCCTCGACGCTCTCAATGACGGGCCGCGCGCCTTCAACTGTCTTGAACAGGTGAGCGCTCTCCTCGCATTTTCACATGCGCATCAAGACACGCTGATCGCCCACATGCAGATCGTGGCGGAAAAGACCGACCAGTGGGGTCGACTCGCCGATCACCTCGGCGCGCGCGCCACAGCACGAATCAACGGGGGAGACGTGGACGCGGCGGTGGCAGACATCCGCAGCGCAGCGACGATGTTGTCGGAGAAATCAGGCGACCACCTCGCGGCGCTCCGTTTGACCGTCGCTGGGCTTGGCGGAGGACCCGCCGCCTCGAGCCTGTTCATGGACATTGAGGAGCTCGCGGACCGCGTCAACGACGTCGCCGCGGATCGCTATGCCGGCGTCAACGTAGGCAGCCTCGCCCTGCTCGCCGCGCTAGAGACGAAGCTTTCATGGGACACGCTCTCCGCCGACGACAAGGTCGACGTCTTCGATGCGCGCGCTGCGGTTCGAGCCACCAAACTCGACGATCACGAGGGCGCCGCGGTGGAGGCGCTCCGGGCGCTCAGCCTGCAGCCCAACAACGCCCATCGCTTGAGCACCGCGCTCTCCCGCGCCGAAGAAGCAAGCAGTCACTACCACGCGCTCATCGCCCACGGCCTCGTGCTACAGAACGCAGCGTCGTCCCAGGACCGAGATGACGCCCGCACCGCGATCTCTGAGGCCTTCGAAAACGACTTCAAGCGACCAGACCTCGCCCTTCGCTCCGAACTCGCGGCGTGGGAGGTGACCCCCACGCTCCCTGGGGACCCTGACGACCTCGATCCGCACACCTCCAAAATTTGGGCGCTCGCCGGCTCTGTGGATTTGGTCCTAGAAGACGATGTCGTCGACGCACAAGGACGCTCGTTGCGCCTGCCGAGCTGTGAAGCTCCAGAGCCCAAGGACGCCGAGCGATGGGGCCGCGCCGAGACCTCACCAGTCACCATCGGTTCACCGACCTCCCGCGCGTTCCCCATCAACCGCGATCCAGCGCCCGTTGAAATCATCGACGAAGCCTCGAGCAGCGTCATTGAGATGATCGAGGAGGAGGAGCTTGAGAGCGTGGAGTTCGAGAGCGTGGAGATCGAAGAACTCGAAGAACTCGAAGAGCTCGAAGAGATTGAAGAGCTTGAAGAACTCGAGGAACTCGACTCAATCGACGATTCTCCGGCGACGCCCGCGGACTCCCCTTCGACTCGGCCTGCCCCCCCAGCGCGCTCACGCCCCCCACGGCGAAAGTCTGCACCCGCAGGGACAAGCGACGGCCCCGTTGACACCTCGGCGAGCGCCCGCGCGAGGACGATTCCAGCGCCGGTGCTGCAAGAGCCACTCGTCCCTGCCCTCGCTGAGCCGGTCGACGCGTGGACCTTCGTCGCGCAGCGATATCAAGCAGCGGGCGAACTCTTGGAGGACACGCGAATTGAAGCGCTGCGAGCCGCCGCGCGAATGTGGGAATACGGAGCTCATGAACCAACCAAGGCGCTCGCCCTCCTTGAGCGCGCGCTCATCGATTTCGAGCTCCAAGACGCGCTCATGAACGACTTTGATGCGGCGACGGGACGTCACGGCGGCGACGCCACCAAGCGCGATTCCTACGAGCGCATCCTCAGCGACCTCGCCTCCCCCTCCGCGTCGCTCACGCTTCGACGAACCTTGGCACAGATGTATGAAGTTGCCGGCGACCGCGCTGCAGCCCTCGCACATTACGAGAACATCTGCTCCCTCGACGCCGGCGATACGGCGAGCCTCGACGCGTACATTAAACTCCTCGAGGAATCTGGTGATCTCGTTGCCTCGTTGACATGGCAGTCAACGCGGCTGCAGTCTGCCAAAAGCTCGCTGTCCGAGGACGCCTACGTCGATCAGGCGGTCTCCATCGCCGAGCGCTACGCAAATGAGCTTGACGACAGCGACGAGTGCATCACGCGACTCGTGAAGTTGATCCGTGAGTTCCCGGGATATCAACGCGCTCCGGCCTCCCTGGCGCAAGTACGCTTCCGCCGCGAGGAGTGGCCGAAGGGAATCGACGTCCTCAAGACAGCGCTCGAGAACATCGAGGACGACGATTTCGTGAGGCACGCCAACGTGCTCATGGCGGGAGTCTACGAGGAACACCTGAATCTCCCTGCCCGCGCGATCCAGTGCTGGGAGCGGGCGAAGCAAATCGACCCGTCGGACCTCTCGTTCCTCGACCCGCTCAAACGACTTTATATTGGGGTGGGTCGCGCCGAGGACGCCCTCTCCCTCATCGACGATGAATTGAAGGCGGTCACTGATGACGACGTACGTATCAAGTTGCTTCGCACCAAAGCCGACGCGCTCTTCGCGAACGAGGAGCAGCGAGACGAGTGGGCAAGCGCTGCGCAAGAGATTCTCGCCCTCGACAACGAGGACGACGCCACCCGCCTACGCTTGGTGGAGTACTGGGTCAAACAGCGAAATCTAGATGAGGCAGAGCAGACCCTGCGCGCTCGGCTAGGGACCCTCGACTCGGGCACCTCCGCTCATCTCACCATCGGACTTCGCCTCGTTAACTTCGCCGCGCAGCAGCGGCGAGACAAGGCCGAGGCGTTCCGCCAACTCGAAGATCTCGAGCAGGCGCACGACTCCAAGAACGACCTCCGCCGAGCACGCACGGCTATCGCTCGCGCCTTCGACGACCTCGAGATGTTGATCGCGGTCCTCTCCGAGGCGGAGGATGCTGAGAGTTGGCTAGAGGCGGGCAGCATCAGCCTGTTCCGAACGAAGAACCTGCCGAAGGCCCGTGAGCTTCTCGAGCGGGTCATCGAACACGAGATCTCGCAAGAGACCGATGGTCCCGCCCGCCTCCTCTCGGCCTCTGAGTCGATGGCCAAGCTCTATGAAGCCGAAGGGCGCACCGAAGAGGTCGTCGCGTACCTTGAAAATCTCCTCACCCGCGAAGGTGTTCCCGACGCCGTCATCGCCCGCATCCTCAGTTTACTTGCGGAGCGGGAGTTCGCGGCGACGGGAGACCTCGCGAGCGCGAGGCAGCGCTTTGAAGGGGCGCTAGAGGCGAACCCGAATGAACTCTCTGCGTTGACCGGCCTCGCCCGACTCCTCGCGAGCGCCGGCCGACATGCGGAGGCCTTGCCCTTCGCAGAGCGCGCCATGGAGCTCCTCCCAGATGAGTCTGACGCTGAACTTAAGGTTGACGGATTGCTCGTGTTCTCGGACGTGGTCGGGAGCCTCGGGAAGCACGGCGAAGCCTACCGCAAGCTCACCGCGGCGCTGCGCGAGCAACCAGACGATCCGAGGCTGCGGCTTGGCATCGCTCAAAACCGAATGGACGCCAGCCGCTACAAGGATGTCGTCGCCAGTGCAGAGCAACTCCGGCAGTGGCTTGAAGGCCGTGACCGCGAACAGATCGCCGCGCAGGACCGGCGAACCTGCGCCCGGACGCTCGCGCTCGCGGCTCGTGCTGAACGGGAACTCGGGCGTGAAGAGCCGGCCATGACCTTTGTCCAAGCCGCCCTTGAACTCGATCCTCGAGCAGAGTCAGCCTTGGAGCAGATGCTGGAGATGGCGTCTCAAAAAGATCGATTTCATGACGCGTTCGCCGCTGCAGACACCCTCCGCGAGCTGGCGACAGACGCGGAGACAAGCGACGAGTTGCGGCTGCAAATGCTCTCGGCGGGCCCACTCGCGGTCGCCGCTGGCGAGGCGGACGACGAGATTTTACAGCGGGTCAGCACCCGTACGCTCGCGGTCTTCGAGGAGCTTATCGGCGAACTGACCGCGTCGGTCGAACAGGGCGAAAGCCGCGTCGAACTGCACAATATCGTCGAGGCCGCGACCTCCTTCGCGCTCCAAGAAAACGCGGTAGCCACCGCGCTCAAGAGCATCGACTATCTCATCGACACCTGTGAGGACGAGGCCCGCAAATTCCGACTCCACCTGTCGGCTGCAGAAGCCACTAGCAGCGAGCGCGCGGACGTGTCGCTTGAACACTGTCTCAAGGCCCTCCTCATCAAGCCCGAGTCTCCAGTTGCCACCCATCTGCAACTGCGAGCGTTGCACGCACTCGGCCGAGCCGACGAAGGTTTCGATGTCCTCAGAGACCGACTCCCGGTGGCCGACGCCGCGAGTTTGTCCGCCGATGAGCGAGACGCCTTATGCGACAGCATGCTGTTTTGGGCGAGCGAGTCTTCTGCCGCGGAAGATGTGGCCCTGGCCATTCAATCGGCAACCGCGCTGGACTCCTCCCGCGTAAGCCTTGAGCACCGGCTAAAACTCGCGGAGGCGCTCGACGGTGCAGGTTCGGATCCCCAACCAGCGCTCGAAAATCACCACCAGATTCTGCTGCTCTCCCCGACTCGCTCCGAGAGCCTCCGGGCGGTCGCGCGGATCAGTCAACAACGTGGCGACCTCCTGACCGCCTTCGCAGCCCATGAGGTTCTGCTCTCGCTCCATCCAGACGACGCCGACAGCGGCGCCTTCTTGGATTCCCATCAGATCAAACTGGAGGGTGCCTCTGCGCCCGAGGAAGATCTAAGTTCGACACATCTGGCTCGGCCTGGAGGTGCAGGCGTGCCGGAGGTCCTTGAGCAGGTGTGGGCCGCCGCTGCGACGGAGTTTGTCGGGCATCTCAGCAGCCACGCCTACGAGGATTCAGACCGCATCTCGGCGGTGGACGACTCCAAGATTGCGCGGTGCTGGTCGTCTGCGCTCAAGCGGACTGGTGCGACAAAAGCGGTGCTTGTGCTCGCCGAAGACGACGCCGACGGTCCGCTCGTCACGGTATCGTGCCAGCATCCCCCGCTGATTCGGATCGCGCCCCGCGCCGAATCTGCGGAGCGTAGCGTGGTCATCTTCAGTCTGCTGCGAGCCCTCGCCATGACGCGCCTCCCCGACTTAATCTTCGTGGGACTGGCAGCGGAAGACAAAGTGCGAGTGCTGCGGGCCGTCTTCAGGGTTTTGCACCCTCGCTACGCCCGAAGCCGGAGCTCCAAAGATGCTGGACTCCGCCCGTTGGTACAAGACCTCGCGAGGACCCTCCCCATGAAGTTAAGCCGCTCCCTCGGCAAAGTGCTCGAAGCCGGCGCAGACGAGCCCTTCGACACGGCGTCGTGGCAGCGGTTCGCCGAGCGTAGAGCCGTGTGTTTCGCCTTGGGTCGCACGTTTGAGCTGTCCGATGCCTTCGTCTCGTTGGGACATCCCGCTGCGCTCACCGACAACGAACGAGGCGACCCTGAGCTTGAGAGCATGCTCGCGTTTCACACGTCAAAGGCCTGCTGTGCCATGCGTAATTCCATCGGGTATCGATGCGTCGAGAAGACGTCCGGCACGGACGGCGCCGCGACATGACCACGCTCGGCGTCATAAGCCCCCCGCTGCTCTCCCTGCTCTTCGCGACGTCGCCTCCCCTCAGCTCTGGAGCCGTCGGAAATCGTCCTGAGATTGTCGGTGGGGTACCCGTCGCCCCTGGCGCGTGGCCATTCGTCGTGGGTGTTCAAGCAGGGTCCCTACTTTGCACGGGCTCCCTCGTGGCACCCGATCTTGTCCTTACCGCGGCCCATTGCATCCCAGAGGGAGTGCTAGCCGCGGACGTTACGATCACGTTTGGTGACAGCCTTGACGCTCCCGAGGGGGAAATCGCGGCGAGCGAAGTTAAGGTTCACCCCGACTTTTGCCCGGAGCTATGCAGCATTGACCGCTATGACTTCGCGTACATTCGCATGGTGTCCGAAGTCTTTTTGGATCCGGTTCCCCTCGTCACCGATCAATCCACCTACGACCAATCGCTCGGTTTGGGCGACGAGGTGTTGCTTGTGGGCTACGGCCTCGATGACAACAATGAGAAGGGAATCAAGCGCCAAGTCGCGACAACGGTGACGGGCCATAGCGACACCGGGGTGGAGTTTTTCGCTGGCAGCGATGGAAAAGACTCGTGTCAGGGCGACTCGGGGGGCCCGGCGCTCGTCCTTGGCGAAGCTGGAGTTCCTGCCCTCGCAGGGGTCCTCTCGCGCGGATACGAATGCGGTGAAGGGGGGATTTACGGCAACCCCTACGCCGCGGCGTGCTGGCTGGCGACCGAGACGGGCGTGAGCCTGACGCCCGACTGTCCCGCCTGTGATTGTGTGGAGTTGGACTCTCATGAGACCGATTCGAGCGCAGGATGTGGCCGCTGCTCGGCGGAGGTGGCAGATGGGCGAGCCTCCACCCCTCTCGTGTTTGTATTGCTCTTCCTCGGGCTGTGGGCTCACCCGCGCGAGCGAGACACCCCGCGGTCGGTAAGCCCCTCACGCCGCCATGGTGAGTAGCGCAGCCCGCGCCAGCCCCATGAATTCATGAGACCAGCGGCACGTCGTCTTCGACGCGCGCCCGCTTTGATTCGACATTTGTTGGCTTCCCTGAAATGATGCATTCGTGTCACATCGGCGCCACACATAAAAGCGAGAAGGAGCCTCCATGCCAGCCACGATTCTCATTGTTGATGATGAACAAGATCTAGTGGATATCCTTGAGTTCAATCTACGCAACAACGGTTATTTGTGCCGGAGAGCCTTGTCTGGAAGCGCCGCCCTGGAAATGGCTGCTCTCGAACCGCCTCCAGATGCGGTCCTCCTCGATTTGATGCTTCCAGATATTCCGGGGATGGAGGTCTGTCGCCGACTGCGCGAGTCGGAGCGGACTCGAAACATACCCGTGGTCATGCTCACCGCGAAGGATGATGAGATTGATCGAATCGTCGGGCTCGAACTTGGCGCCGACGATTATGTGACGAAGCCGTTCTCCATCCGGGAGTTAATGTTGCGCGTCCGAGCCGTCCTCCGGCGTTCCACCAAGGACGCAGCAACCGAACCAGGCCACGAGCTCAAGTTCGGCCCGCTGCGTATCGACATGGCCGGACACCGGGTGTGGGTGAGTGACGCAGAACTTCGTCTCACCGCCCTCGAGTTCAAACTCCTCACCACGCTAGTGACGCGATCCGGCAGAGTCCAGACGCGTGATGCGTTGCTCACGGATGTTTGGGGGATGCAAACAGGCGTGAGTACGCGAACCGTTGACACGCACGTGACACGACTCCGCAAAAAACTCGGCGCGGCGGGCGGCTATGTGGAGACCCTCCGCGGCGTGGGGTACCGATTCCGGACGGACCTATGAGTGGGAGGATCGGGCCGCGACTCCTCCGACTGCTCGGCGTTCGTGGACTCGTGGTCGGGATCACGTTCGCGTTGGTCGTATTAGGCGACATCATCGGTGGTGTGTTTCTCGAACAGCGCCTTCGCCATCAATTCGAGACCGAAGCGACCGGCGAGCTCCACCGCGTGGCGCTGATTACCGAGGACATCCTCTCTGCCCGGCTCACTGCGCCAACCCGAGAACACGTCGACGAACTCGCAGATCACATTTCCCCGCTCATCGGCCCCCGCGTCACCATCATGAACAGCAATGGAGACGTGCTGGGAGACTCCTCCCTCGACGGCGAGGAACTGCGCACCATTGACAACCACGCCAACCGGCCGGAAGTGCGAGGAGCGTTGGCGACGGGAGAAGCCTCGTCCACGCGCTACTCCGCGACGATCGAGCGCGACATGCTGTATCTCGCCCGAAGCTACGCGCCTCAGAGCGCGCCCTCGTCGCGGATGGTGATTCGAGTGGCGCGGCCGCTCAGCGAGCTTGACGAACAAATCCTCACGCTGCGGTATGTGCTCCTCTTCGCAGGGCTCCTAACGTTGATCCCCTTGGGCATCGCAGGAACGCTCGCCTCCGCTATTTTCTCGCGCAGGTTCAGTGACATTCTCGCGACCGCAGCGCTCCGCGCCTCGCCGCTTGGGACGCGCGCCGGGGCGCAACCAGTCGATACAGAGACCTCTCTGAGCGGCACGTCCCGCTCCTTTCTCCAAGTCTCGGAAGATTTGGAAAAAGCCATGAACGTTCTCGCAGATGAAAGAGACCGATTTCAAGTTGTCCTTGAGAGCATGCAAGAAGGTGTTCTCGCCCTCGATGCTGAAGGCCGGGTTTCGCTCGCGAATCGTGCTGCACGTTCGCTCCTCGGTCTCGATGATGATGTCCACGGCAAGAGCCTGCAGCAACTCACAACCGTCGAGGAGATTCGGCAGCTTGGTGGCGCGCGGATCGACGAATCAACGACGGTGGAATTCGCTGTAGCGGCGCCGGTGGAGGACACGCTCGGCCCATCTGCCAATGCTCCACGACGAACTGTGCACGCCCGCGCGACCATCCAGTCCGATGGCGGCAGGGTCATTGTCATGCACGATGTGACCGAGATCCGACGCCTCGAGACAATTCGGCGTGACTTCGTCGCCAATGTCTCGCACGAGCTCCGCACCCCCGTCAGCATCATCCGCGCGAACGCGGAGACGCTGCTCTCCGTGGAGAGCGACCGCTCGTCGCAAGAGAGGCGATTCATCGAGGCCCTCCTACGTCACGCGGACCGCCTCGGCCGACTCATCACCGATCTTCTCGACATCTCAAAGATCGAGGTAGGCAAGTACCCTATTACTCCGCAGTGCACCAAGCTCGCACTGCTCGCACGTAGCTCCATGGAAGCGGTCGAGCAGAAGGCGTCCAAGAAGCGGATGACCCTCGCCTGTGAAATCCCTGAGGACCTCGCCGCCATGGTTGACGCCAAAGCGCTCGAGCAGGTGATGGTGAACCTGACCGAGAACGCGGTAAAATATGCGACCGAAGAGTGCAGCCTCGTCATCTCCGCGAAGATGCATGAGGATCGCGTGCTGTTGGAATTCGCAGACGACGGGCCAGGTATCGAGCCCATCCATCGCCCGCGGATCTTCGAGCGCTTTTACCGGGTAGACCCAGGGCGGTCTCGCGAAATGGGCGGCACGGGTCTCGGTCTCGCCATCGTGAAACATCTTGTGGAGGCCATGGACGGGAGCGTCGGAGTCGTCGCAAACGAGCCCCGTGGCAGCAGGTTTTGGGTGTCTTTGCCCCCCGTTGCTGCAGCCCCGGCCCCGTCGGAGGAACGCGCCGACAGCGTCCCAGCGCTCGAGCAGCCTTCGTCGGGTCGTCCTACGGTCGTCTAAGCAGGCGAACGGCTCGCCGAAGTTCAAACCGCCTCTATCGACCGCTCACGGTCATTGGTGGATCCTCCTGGAGCTACTTGTTCAAGGTTTGCACCCTCAGGACCGATCCTTCGTTGGAAATTTTTTCCAATGTTCGCGCGAAAGACGCTTTTGTCGGACTTGAGCTGAGACTATGAACAGCCAGGAGGAAATCTAAATGCATAGAATCAATGCATATTTTAGGTCCAAAAACAGATCTGTCCAGGTTTTGATGAAGCTTGGACAACCTGCAACATTCTATTGACACACCAAAGACGCAGGCCGTATAACGTTTGAGCAAGTGGCGAACGAACCTTGGAAACGAGGTCCAAAGCCTAAACACAGCAACTAGGAGAAACACCATGCACAACAGCAACTCTTTCGACGTGTACCTCAAAAATCTCGCAGACTGCGACGTCATGCCGGCAGAGCTCGAGCGGCAACGTGCCGCCCAGATCACCGCGCTCCGAGAGCGTCGTTGGCAGGTTGTCCTCGCCCAGCCCCACTTTGTTGAGAGCGTGCTGCAGTGTTGTCAGGTCGGCGAGCACCGTGTCTGACACGACCTGGTCTCGGTCTGCCGCGCTGAGATAC
>JBDQGY010000100.1:0-14712 GCA_040265175.1 Nannocystaceae bacterium | reverse complement strand
TTCACCGACCGCGAGCGCCTCGGCCTCACGATTTAGATGACCCCACGCGGGGCACGTGGACGGGCAGCCTCGGTGGCGTCTCAGGCCGCTCCTACGCCATCTTTGCGGCATTCTTGATGGGGGCGCGCGCGTCGTTGGCCTCGGGCCGGGTCCGTGGTAGTTCGCTGCCATGGCACTGCAGGTCGGCATCGTCGGTCTCCCCAACGTGGGGAAGTCCACCCTCTTCAACGCGCTCTCCGACGCGGGCGCCGAATCGGCGAACTACCCGTTTTGCACGATCGAGCCCAACGTGGGCGTGGTGCCGGTGCCCGACCCGCGCCAAGACGCGCTGGTGAAGGTCATCAAGCCCAAGTCCGTTGTTCCCACGGCCATGGAATTCGTGGACATCGCGGGTTTGGTCGCCGGCGCGAGCAAGGGAGAGGGGCTCGGTAACCAGTTCTTAAGCAACATCCGCGAGTGCGACGCCGTGCTCAACGTGGTCCGGTGCTTTGAAGATGACAACGTGGTGCACGTGTCGGGCAAGGTGAGCCCCCTCGACGACATCGAGGTCATCTTGACCGAGCTCGTGCTGCGCGACATCCAGTCTGTGGAGACACGACTTGAGCGAGCCCGCAAGTACGCCAAGAGCGGCGACAAGGTGGAGAAGGCTGTGCTCGCGCTGTGTGAGCGCATCTTGCCGCAGATGGAAGAGGGCAACCCCGTGCGCCGCCTAGAGATCAGCGACGACGAGCGGCTGCTGCTCAAAGAGCTGCACCTGCTCACGGACAAGCCGGCCATGTACGCGGCCAACGTCTCCGAGGGGCAGCTTGAGGCGGGACTCGAAGACCCCATGGTCAAGCCACTCGTGGAGTACGCGGCCAAGGAGGGCGCCCAGGTCGTGGTGATCTGCGCGTCCATTGAGGCCGAGATCGCCGCCCTCGACCCGGAGGAGCAGGAGGCTTTTTTGGAGGACCTCGGCCAAGAAGAGCCGGGCCTGAACCGGCTGATTCGTACGGCCTACGACCTGCTGGACCTCATCACTTACTTCACGGCTGGTGAAAAAGAGGTGCGCGCGTGGACCATCACTCGCGGTACCAAGGCTCCCGGCGCCGCCGGCAAGATCCACACGGACTTCGAGCGCGGCTTCATCAAGGCCGAGACGATCCAGTGGTCCGACCTCGTGGAGCTAGGCAGCGAAGCCGCCGCCAAGGCCAAGGGCATGCTCCGCATCGAAGGCAAAGACTACGTCGTCCAAGACGGCGACGTGATGCACTTTCGGTTCAATGTGTGACGGCTCTGAAAGCGCTGTTTCGCTAACGCAGTAGCAACTGCAGTATCAGCAGCGCGACAACCGATACGATCGCAGCCAGGGTTCGAAAACGGTTCCAGCGGTTCCAGGGGGCCTCGAACTCCGTGCGGGCCTCGGCTAATTCTTGGGCACTCAATGATTCAATTTCGAGGGCTTGGACTGCGTTGTTGAGGGGGATGTTGAATCGAACCGTCGGCCCCTGAACCGCGAGCAGGTAAAGGCTGGCAGCAAACCACACTAGATAGAGCTCGACGCCACTCAGCTGCAGTGTCCCGAGAACCAACAGCGAGGCTGCCGAGACGATGGCGCCGACCCAGACCAACATAAATGCTGGCTGCCTGTTTTGAATGACCCCGTCTATCAGTTTGAACGTCAGTAAAAAGTCTCTGTCCGAGAGCTTGGCGATGCCCGGCATGACCACGGCATAAAACCCGAAGACGAGGCCTGCGGTCAGCGCACATAACAAGGTGGTTGCCATTAGCGCGGCATCAAATAATGTCAAAGTCATGTCATCCCGTCCTCTTCGGTGTGCGTTGGTACTAGGCCAGTCTGCCTCTTTCAAACCTACCGCACGACAGTTGGTCGGTGGAGGTCTTCTCCCTTGTGCAGCGGAGACTCGGTGATCGGTGGGGCGAGTGATTCTTAGCACTCTTGGTTCACCCGTGGTTCCCTCGTAGCATCCTCACGGGCTGAATGTGTGGAATGAGAAGAGGCAAAGTTGGTTGTTGTTCTTGTGGCACGGGAAATCATCATGAAAGTGATCGCCGAGCTAACGCAGACAACCATGGAGTTCGGGCGGGAGTCGAATTATGAACACGCTCCCGCTGCCTGAGTACCTGTCGGATCTTCACTTTTCCTTGGGCGACAAGGCGCTCGCGCTGCTCCCAGTCTCGTGGGAAGAGGGGATGTATGCGGTCGATCTCGAGGCGCCGGCGAGTCGCTGGGGTCTGTTTGTCGCTCTCGATCAGGAGCGTGGTCACCATCATGACTCACAGACCGTCGAAGAGTATCGTGACGGCCGGGTCTACGGTCATGTCCGCGGCTTGCGTGACCCTGTGGGCGCCCCGAGGGAGTTCTCGGACACGCCGAGAGAGCGGGTGACCAAGCTCGTCCACAACCTCGTTCGGAGCCGCATCGATAAGACCTATTATCAACTAGACGAGAACAACGGAAAAGACGAAGCCCATATTGTCGCTGCGATGTGTCGTGAGATCGCTGCGCTGCCACCGCTTCCAGAGGTCGGGCCTTTCGGTTGTCAGGGGATCTGCGATGCTCTCACCGCGGTCGTGAGAGCCCACGAGCGGGGCACCATGAACCAACAGGAGGCCGCCCTCGTCCGCGGGTTCCTCGATGAGTACAGCGAGCCGCCGTTTCGCCGACACCTCCGCGACAAGACGATGCCGCACGCCTTCGTGTTACTGCCGGATGTCGTCCCGCTCCCCATCCTCGACTACCTCGTAGCGAGGGAGAGGGCGAGGGAGAGGGAGCAACTCGAAGAGCACACCGGCGGCGGCGAACTCACCGTGGAGAGCAGCGTCTCGGTCGGACGCCTACTTGATTTACAGCCCGCCCACCTTCGACCCATCTACAACGACGTTGTCGTGCCATCGTGCGACACGGGGGAGTTGTGTTTCGCCATGGCCACGACGCGAAGCGCCGACCCTGCGGAAGCCTCGGAGTATGCCAAAAGGGGTTTGCAGCTGTCACCGATGCATGCGGGGTCGCGCCGCTTCACGGAGACTCTCGGTGGCGGCTCCCCTCGTTCCAGGAGGCGGCGGCCAAGGCCAAGCAGTATGAGGACCTACTGCCGGAGGTCTTGTACAAGCGAAACACCGCGGACCTGAAAGGCGCCGACCAGAAGCTCATCGACGCGGAGGCGTAGATCAACCGCTTTTGGATGTCCGTGCTGCCGCCCCGCACCGACCCGGGCTGGGAACGAGCGGTGGACATCTTGTGCGTCCAAGACAGGTTTAGGGCGCGCGGATCCGAAGCTTAACTCTCGTGGAGTCGCGTTCAAGAGCGAAACGATGAAGGAGTCGACTATTTCCTGCGCTGCGTGCGAGACGTCGAACTGACCCATCTGCAACACCGGTCGGACCGGCATTGTGAGCCCTATTTGGCCCAGGGATTGTCTCGCATGCTCGACTCCCAGCGGCCCGAGCACATCGAACAAGCGGTGGAGGTCATCACCAAGCTCGAAGCCGTCCTGACGTGGAAGAGCGAGCACGTCTACTACGCGCTCGCGTGCATCGCTTCACGTGCTGGGCAACTTGAGCGCGCTCTTGGGTATGCAGAGCGCTCTGTCGAGCTCGGACACGAGGTAAAGTCCATGTTCACCGATCCAGACTTCGCAAAACTCATGGCCGATCCCAAGGCGGCGTCTGTGCTCCGGAAACTCGGGGACAGATGGGGCGAGATGGTTTGAACGCCGCGGCTCTACCGATGGATACCAGGCGGACGACACTCCGGTTGAGTGGTTAAAGCCTGAGGCGAGGGGGTCGAGAGCACCATCGTTCGCCGCGCGGCGGAGACCTGGCCAGGATGGTCTAGGTGACGCGGCCCGTCGTGGTCGCGAAAACATCGAGTTCATCGACACGGCAGCGACCCGGCGTGTACGCTGGAACCCATGATGCTGGCGCAGCGAATTTCATGGTGCATCCTGTCCGCCACGTTCGTCGTCGTGGGGTGTACGAACAGGGATCGTGGCGAGGACGCGCGGCCTTTCGCGGAGGCGAGTCCTGCGGCGCCCGTGACGGAGACTCCCGCGGAGGCCGCGGTGCCACCCTCGGCGGAGGCGACCGCCTCGCTTAAGGTCGAGGTGCACGGGGCGTTGCACGAGATGATGCACCTGGGCCGGACCGAGCGGCGAGTGGAGCTCGCGCCGCTGATCGGTCAGACCGGTATGTTCGGTCTGGGTGCGCTAGAGGACCTCGGGGGCGAGGTGACCGTGTGGGACGGGCAGCTGTGGCTGTCCACCCCGGACGGGCACGGTGGTGCGGTGGCGCAGCGGATCACGGAGACCACGGCGGGGGCGACCTTGCTAGTGACCTCCACCGTCCACGA
This sequence comes from Nannocystaceae bacterium, assembly GCA_040265175.1. Taxonomy (GTDB): domain Bacteria; phylum Myxococcota_A; class Polyangia; order Nannocystales; family Nannocystaceae; genus JAAZXR01. The sequence goes on along the minus strand of JBDQGY010000100.1, from coordinate 10,361 downwards.
GTGGCAGGAGCGGCCCATCGCCGAGGCGGTGTCCTTTACGGAGCTGGACGACTTTATCGAGCGGGAGGCGTCGGCGGCGGGGGTCAACGTGAAGGATGCGTTCGCTTTTCGCATCGAGGGCACGCCGAGCCGCCTCGATTGGCATGTCATCGACGGCAGCAAGATTCCGTCCGGGTCTCACGGGCACGAGGCGCATATGCAGACCGCTGTGCGCGGGTCGCTGGCTGCGAAACCGGTGCAGATCTTGGGATTTTACTCGCCCAAGCATCACGCGATCTTCACCCACCACGACACGAACACACACGCCCACGTCCTCAGTGAAGCGGCGGGGGTGACCGGGCACGTCGACCATGTAGACCTCGTTGCTGGCGCGCGCCTGTGGCTCCCGGCGCCTTGAGGCGCGCCCGAGGGGGGACCGGCAAACGCGCCTTAATGAGCCGCCGGTGGGGGCCCATATCGCTGCGATCGGCGGTGGATGCCTGTCCCGCCGAGGCCAGCCTTGAATATGCGCGTACGGTGCGGGCGTCCTTCAGATCATGGGCTAGGCTCCGGCTAGGTCATGGCGGTTGACGATGGGGCAGGGCACGGCCCGCCTTGACCTCCCCGAGCCGATGAACGCGAACGAAACCCTCCTGATCTTCCCCCACCAGCTGTTCGCCCTCCACCCGGGGCTCGAACAGCGGCCGGCGAGGATAGGGATGATCGAAGACAACCTCTTCTTCGGTGATCGCCATCACCCGGCGAGATTTCATCGCCAAAAACTATGGTTTCACCGCGCGTCCATGAAGCGCTACGCCGCGGAGCTCGAAGCGTCACATCCCGCAGTTGACTATGTGGATCACGCCGACGACCACGAGGTGCTCAAGACCTACCTTCAGCATCTCGCGGAGGACGGGGCTTCCGGGGTGATCGTGGCCGACCCGCACGACGATCTGTTGTCTCGTCGGTTGCGGCGGTGGTGCGACGCGCTGGGGCTCCAGCTTCGGTCGGTATCTACGCCCATGTTTTTGAACTCCACCGAGGAAAATCGCCGCTACCGCGCCGGGAAAAAGCGATGGTTCATGGCCGACTTTTATAAGCACCAGCGACGGAGGTTGGGGGTATTGCTCGAGGGAGATCAACCGGTCGGTGGGAAGTGGAGCCTCGACGCGGACAACCGAAAGAAGGTCCCGCGCGCGCTCCTCAAGGAGATTCCTGTTCTTGAGACTCCTGCGCACGACGCGATCGATCTCGAAGCCCGCGTCCATGTCGAGGTGAGATATCCGGACAATCCTGGGAGCATCGAGACCTTGATCTATCCCACCTCCTACCAAGCGTCTGCGCGCTGGCTCGACAAGTTTTTAGAGGAGCGATTTGAGCGGTTCGGGGATTACGAAGACGCGATGGTGCAAGGAGAGAACACCCTCTGGCACGCGGTGCTTACGCCGATGCTTAACACGGGGTTGCTGACCCCTCAGCAGGTGCTCGACCAAGCTCTCGCCGCCGCGAAGAAGCGCAACACCCCGCTCAACGCGGTAGAGGGATTTGTGCGTCAGGTCATCGGTTGGCGAGAGTTCATGCGCGCGACCTACGAGGAACACGGGGTCGAGATGCGCACGACGAACCACTGGGGGCACCGTCGTCCCATGCCCGCGTGTCTCTACGAGGGCACCACCGGGATCGAGCCTATCGACGACGTCATCGGTCGCGTCCTCGACACCGGATATTGCCATCACATCGAGCGTCTCATGGTGCTCGGGGGGTTCATGTTTTTGTGCGAGATCGATCCTGACGACGTATATCGCTGGTTCATGGAGCTGTTCGTCGACAGCTACGACTGGGTAATGGTACCCAACGTTTACGCCATGAGTCAGCACGCAGACGGGGGACTGATCACGACGAAGCCGTATTTTTCAGGTTCCGCCTATATCAAAAAAATGAGCAACTTTCGTCGGGGTCCGTGGACGGAGGTTTGGGACGGGTTGTACTGGCGGTGGATCTTCAAGCACGTCGACGCGCTCGCCAAGAATCCTCGATGGTCCATGATGTGCGCGATGGCGAGGAAAATGGACCCTCATAAGCGAGATACGCATCTGGAACGAGCAGAAGCGTTTCTTGCGACGCTCTGACGTTGTCGTTCTTCGTGAAGTTCTCCGCGCCTCGGGTGCCACCGCGAGCGTTCGCCAGTCGATGCATTCATCGATATACTAAGGACGAAGTCTATGATGGCTCGATTGCTCCAAGAACTCCTTGTTCGTCGCGTACCTCAGACGTTGTTTGTCTATCTCGGCGTATGCTGGGCGCTCATCGAGGTGTCGGCGTTCGTCGAGGAGCGGTACGCGTTGGGGCGGTGGCTGGCAGACAGTGTGATGCTGGTGCTGGTGTGCGGACTGATGAGCGCGATCGTGTTGGCGTGGAACCACGGCAGGCGCGGGCCGGACCCGTGGAAACGCTCCGAGCTGCTATTCCACGGGCTCGTGGCGGTGCTCGCGGTGGCCCTGGTGGTCTGGCGGGTGAGCGGCGGTCTGGAAGGCTCGGATGCAGTGGAGGCTGCTGAAGAGGAGGACGCGCTCGCCACTGCCCTGCCCACAGATGACGGCGAGGGTGCTGCAGCGAAGGACCAGACAGTCGAGGGCCCTGACTCCGCCGAGATGCTGGAGGCGCTGCCCGAGGTCGCGCCCGAGAGCGAGCGGCGCTGCCTCATGGTCGCACCTGCGGCCCTGGGCGATGGCTTCGGTGAGGAGGACCGCTGGATCTCCGCGGCGCTGGAGTTCGGGGTCATCCGCGTGCTGAATATGCGCCGGGGGATGCGGCTAGGGCAGGTGTCAGTGTTGTTCAAAGACGAGCTCAAGGCGCAGTCCATCGGTCCTGGTGATGTGATCCCCGTCAGCTTTTTGCTCGACAAGTCCGAGAAAAAAATCTGCGAGAACCTGCTCACCATGACCGCGCAGCGCGCAGACGGGGACGGCGACAAACAGCTGCTGCAGGCTGAGGTCAGCCTGTACCCCAAGGGTCAGCATGACACCCCGCTCACAGTCCGTACCGAGCCGATGACGTTGATAAGGCTCTCCGAGTTCATCGCGAGCTGGACGCTGCCAGGGCTTGGGCTCCCCGAGACACCGGCGCTCCCGAGCCTCACCGAGACCATGAGCGCCGACCCCAGGGTGCTGGAGCTGCTGGTCAAATCGTCCATCAAGGTCTTTGACGAAGACCTTGATGGGGCCACGAAGCTTCTCGACGAGGTGTTAGAGATCGATCCCAACTGTGTCGATGCCCTTCAACGGCGCGCGAATGCCTACTTGTTGGAGGAAGGCATGGGTGCCAAGGCGCAGCAGCAAAAACTGCTGGGGAGAATGCTCAAGCAGCTTCATCGGCTGCCTCCGTCCAGTCGCTGGCAAGTGCAGGCGAGCGTGCTCCTCGGCCAAAATAAACCCGAGCTCGCGGAGCGCATCGTGGACCGACAGCTTGAAATCGATCCCGACAATGTCGATGCGAAGTGGAGCAAGGTGACCTTGTTGAAATTGCTGCACGACGCGAACGAGGAAACCCTTCCGTATCTGCGAGAGATCGTGGCGGACAATCCAAAAAATCGGGAGGCGCTCCAGAGCCTCGTGCGGAGCCTGAGAACCCTCGACCGGTTGGAGGAGGCGGAGTCCATCGCCCGGAAGTGGGTGACGGAGTTGCCCCAGGATGTCGAAGCGCACAAGACCCTCGCCGGTTGCCTGACAACGGACGGCAGATTCGACGAGGCTCGACAGGTGTACGAGGACGTGATCGCGATGGAGCCCGAGGTCACCCAGCATGCGTTGCTGATCGTTGGGTTAGATATGACGGAGGGTCGGTTTGAGGATGCGGCCCAGGAGCTCGACCGTTTGGAGCAGCTGGAGGAGGAGGGCCTGGAGGACTTCATCCAAGGGAGGCGCAGCCGTCTCGCGTACCGTATGGGGCAGCCCAAATACCGCCTTAAGATCGCGCGTGAACTGCTGGCGGCAAAGGGAAAAAATAGTGTCCCGTTGATGATGGTGTTTCAAAAGAGCATGCTCGTGTCAACGCTTCTTGAAGCTGGAGAGGCGGCCGAGGCCAAGGCCATCGTCGACGAGTTGAGCGCGCTCAAGATAGAGATGCTTGCGCCGTTAGCGGCCGGTGCCCAACAAGAATGGGCGACCTACAACGAAGACGCAGATGGATTGGAGGCGTCGCTCGACCACCAAGATCAGGTCGCGTCCGAGTCGGTCTCTGCGGCAATCGCCAGCCGCAACAACATCCTCTCGCGGGCGCGGGTCGATCGGTTCCGTGGAAAATGCGAGTCGGCGCTCGAGAAGCTCGATGCGCTCGTGGAGGACAAGCCCTCGACGGTCAGGAAATGGTCCTACGTGGAAGAGCGCATGCTCTGTCTCATGGAGCTCAAGCGCTTCAAGGAGGCCGTGGAGGTGGGGCGCGCCGCCGCGGCGCGCGACCCTGGCGACGCAGACATCTACGAGCTGCTCGCGAGAGCCTACGACGGTGCCAAAAAGCCCCGCGAGGCGCGCAAGACCTACACGCGTCTGCTCAAGCTGTGGGCCAACGCCGAAGATGACTACAAGCGAATGCTCGACGCTCGCTCCGCGCTGCTGGAACTCAGCGCGCGGTCTGAGTAGCGGTGGCGGCGTGCCCAGGCGAGGAGGACCGAGGTCACCTCGCCTGGATGGGGACGCGCCGATGTCGGCCCCAAGCCACCAGGGCGGCGAGGCTGCCGAGCACGAGATTCGGGGCGATCATGGAGGCCTCTCCGATGGAGATGTGCAGCCCGGCGGCAGCGACCATGGTGCACACCAGGCCCGCGGCGGCCAGCGGCGTGAGCCTGGGCTTGATGCGCAGCGCCGAGGGCAACACGAGCCCCAGCGCGCCCAGCACCTCCACGAGCCCGATGAACTTCACGCCGGCAGCGGGCACGTGGGCGGCCCAGGACATCTGCTCGACCAGCGCTTCGTAAGGGGTGGCGAGTTTCATGGCGCCCGCCATGCCGAAGGCGGCGGCGAGCAGGGACTGCACGATCCAGAGGGCGACGTTCATTGGTCGGTTCCCGCGTTCACGTGCTTGTGGCTGCCGTCGCAAAAGGGCGGGTTGCCGGTGCGCTTGCAGTTGCAGAGCGCCACGCGCTTTGTGGCCTCGAGGGTGAAGGCCATGGGTTCGAATTCCGTGCCGGCGTGGGAGCCGTCGCAAAACGGCTGGTTGGAGGAGCGACCGCACGCGCACCAGTAGTGGGTGCCGGCGTCGAGTTCGAGGACTGTGGGCTTGTTGGAGGCGATCAGTGGGAGTGACATGGGGCTGGTTCTCCTTATGTTGGAGCTCCGACGAGAGCTCCTTTTGCATCATATAGAGAAGCAAAAATGAAACAAGTATGCATTTTTGTTATTTAAGGTTGCAAAAAAGCAACGATCGGAGGTAGGTTCTAGCCATGAACCTGGCGGACCTACAGACATTCTCGTTGGTCGCCGAAACCGGAACGATCAGCGCCGCGGCGAAGCAGCTCGGGGTCCCCAAGTCCACAGTGAGTCGGCGAGTGCGCCGGCTCGAGGACGCGCTCGGTCACGAGCTACTGCGACGAGGCCCTCGCAAGATCTCGTTGACCGAACACGGCCGGGTCTTGCACACGCGCACGCGCCCGGCGCTCAAGGATCTCGACGCGGCGGTGGAGATGATCGCGGATGCCCAGACAGATCCCGTAGGGACGCTCCGCATCACCACCACCTCAAGCTTCGGTCAAAGCAGGGCATTTTTGGCGTGTGTGACGAGCTTTGGCATCGCCCACCCTCGGGTCACGACGGAGCTGGAGCTCACCAATCGGATCGTGGACCTGGTGGAGGAGAACATCGACGTGGCGCTGCGTCTGCACGCCGGGATGCTGCCGGGAAATGCGAGCTTGATGTCGCGGAGGCTCGCGCGCTTCACCCGGGCGATGTACGCGAGCCCCAACTACCTCGAGGTTCATGGGATTCCGCAGAGCCTCGATGATCTGGCCGCCCATCGGATCGCCGGCCACGGCATCGTCGATCTTCGAGGGATTCGCTGGCACCACCGGGGCGCGCTGGTGAACGAGCCCTATCAGCTGCCCGCGCCGCGATGGCTTGTCAGCGACGCCTCCGCGTTGGAGCGGCTGGCGGTGTCGGGTGCGGGGCTTGTTGTCTTGCCGCAGATGACGGGGGATGTCCTCGTCTCCAGCGGCGCGCTTCAAAGAGTGCTGCCCGACTACGAGCATCGGGAGGGGCTCGCGAGTCTGGTGTGGCCGGCGAGTCGGCACCTCGCACCAAGGGTGCGTGCGTTTATTGACCACGCGGTCGCGCATTTTGCAGACGCTCCTGAGAACGTTGTTGCCGGCGCTTGAGCGGCGCGTTCGAGCTTGTGACGGTCTTCGCACGGGCTCACTAGACCTCGGGAGGATGCGAGTGCGACCATAGGGCTCATGGGGAAGCTGGGTACGGTCGCGGCATATCTGAGGTCTGTGGAGCCCGCGCGGGTGGAGCCCATGACACACCTCGTCGAGACGATCCGGGAGGCGCTCCCCGCTGGGTTCGACGAGCGCATCAATTACGGCATGCCGAGCTGGGTGGTGCCGCACGAGACCTATCCCGACGGTTATCACGTCGATCCAACGCTGCCGCTTCCATTTTTGAGTGTGGCGTCGCAAAAACGCCACGTGGCCGTGTATCACATGGGCATCTACGCCGACGCCAAGCTCATGTCATGGTTCGAGGCCGCGTATCCCAAGCACTGCACCACCAAGCTCGACATGGGCAAGAGCTGCATTCGCTTCAAGAACCCCGCCAAGATTCCCCACGCGCTCCTCGGGCAACTCTGCAAGAAGATGACCCCAAAGAAATGGATCAAGCTCTACGAAGCCAACGTGAAGACCAGGTGATGACGCCTCGCGCATCATCTGGGCTCGCCCAGGTGGCAGCGGGCGTCTGGACCGTGCCGGCGCCGCTGCGGTTTATGGGCCTGCAACTCAACACGCGGATGTCCGTGTGCCAGCTCGCCGACGGAGGCCTCATCTTGATCGGTCCCGTCCCCCACAGCGACGCGCTCGCCGCGAGCGTGGACGCGCTGGGTCCGGTCCGCGGCGTCATCGCGCCCAACCTGCTTCATCACCTGTACGTGGGAGAGTGGATGGAGGCTTACCCGGAGGCCCGCAGCTTCGCGGCGGAGGGGGTGGCCGCCAAGCGCCCTGAGATCTCGTTCTCCGCGACGCTGGGGCCGGCCTTCGATGAGGCCTTCGGGGTGGACGTGGAGCGGTTCCCCATCCACGAGATGCCCGGGCTCAACGAGTCGTTGTTCGTACACCGCACCTCCCGCACGCTCATCGCGACGGATTTTTGCTTTTATATGCCGAAGGCCACAGGCTTCGCGGCTGTCTTCGCGGCGCTCATGGGGATTCGAACGCGGGTCCGTGTGGAGCCGATCTTCAAGGCGTTGATTCGAGACAAGGCGGCGTTTCGGGCGTCGCTGGTCCCGCTGCGCGCGCTGCAGATCGATCACCTCTCCATGTGTCATCACGCGGTGATCTCCGAGGACGCGACGGCCACGCTTCAGGCGGTCCTCGATCAGGTCACGGCGGAGCGTCGCGCACGCTACGGCAGGGTTAAGCAGTCGTAGGAGCCCGTCTCGATCAGCTTCCACGTGGCCACCGGCCCCGGAAACTGCTGGCACACGCCCACGAACAGCTCGTTGGGAATTCCCGTTGACGAACAGTCGGGGTTGTTGGGGTGGTTCGTGTAGGTGATGCGGTCCGCGTAGCACTTCAGGTCGCTGATCGACGCGTCTGGCGTGGGGTTGCAGGGGAGGGTGGTGTCGAGGGTGACCGTGCTGTCCACGGGGGGGAGCTCGGTGCAGGTGTCATCCACATACACCGTGAAGGTGACCATGGTGCCCGTCATGCCCTCGTCCTCACCACCTCCGGTGGTCTCCCCGTCTTCCCCCGCGCCGCTGGTGTCTGAGGTCGGCCCCGCGTCGCTCGAGTCCTCCGCCGTGGTGGCGCCGGAGGTGTCGTCGCCGAGGGCGGTTTCTTCACCCCCGGTGTCGGTCTCTGAAACAGCGCAAGCGAGGGGGAGCAGCAGCAGGGAGTATCGGAGGCGAGGGAGCATGGGTGTTGAATATCGTTCGCGCCCTGGCGAGTCAACGAAGCGCGGGCCCGCGGGCGTCGGATTTACGTCCCCTTCGCAGTTCATTGACCCGGCGTGGGACCAACACCTCGTGGTCACCCTTGTGGCGGTGGCCGCTGGAGTTTTCGCCGGCGCTGACGCACCATGGGGTGTGACGGGGATTTCAACAGCGGCGCATTGGGAGTCTGTCTACGGGGCCAAGAAGGACTCCGAGTTGAGCTGGTTTCAAGATGAACCGGAAGCATCGCTCGCCTTGATCGGTGAAGCCGCCCCCGAGGCCGCGCAGATCATCGACGTGGGCGGAGGACAATCATTTCTCGCGCCTGCGCTCACCGCCCGAGGCCACCATGTCACGGTGCTTGACGTCTCGGCGAACGCCCTCGACAGAGCGAGGCGTCGGGCTGGCGCTGCTGCGCCTCAGATCTCCTGGGTCGTGGGTGACGTGACGCGCGTGGAAGAACTTGGGAGCTTCGACGTGTGGCACGACCGTGCGGTCTTCCACTTTCTCCACGAAGCCGCAGCGCAGGCCCGGTACGCCGCGCTGCTCAAGGCGTCGCTGCGCCCTACGGGCGTCGCGGTGATCGCGACGTTCGCCCTCGACGGACCGGCGCGCTGCAGCGGGCTCCCCGTTCAGCGCTACGACGCCGCGGGGATCGTGGCGGGCCTCGGCGGCGACTGGACGATCGCGCACGAAGAACATCGAGTCCACACGACGCCGTGGGCAGCGGAACAGGCCTTTCAGTACGTCGTCCTTCGGCGGGGGTGACGAGGCGCCCTCTGTCGGCGTGTTGTCCCGAGGTTTGCCTTTGATCCCGAAACCCGTGAGACTGAGGGGGACATCGTTGACGTGGGTGACGGCTCAGGATCTGAAGATCCTCCCGCCAATCGGATGACTAGAGCGGGCGAGGCGATGGAGGGATCAACGCACAACGAGGACAGAGAAGGTCCTCGACGGAGGGTCCTGGTGGCCGGATCGACGGGCTATCTAGGCCGCCATCTGGTGAAGGCGCTCCACGCCCAGGGACACTGGGTGCGCGCGTTGGTTCGAGATCCATCCCGGCTCGGCGAGGCTGCCGCCGCGGTCGACGAGGTCTTCGTTGGACAAGCGATGGACGACGCCACACTGGCAGGGGTCGCCGAGGGCGTGGACGCGGTCATTTCTTGCCTGGGCAATCGCACATTTAAGCGGCGGCCTTCGGTGTGGGAGGTGGACAGGGACGCCAACGTGAACCTGGTGAGGAGGGCGAGGGGCGCGAAGGTGTCGCAATTCGTCTTCGTCTCCGTGCTGGGGGGCGCTCAGATGCGCGATCGGGTGCCACAGATCGAGGCGCGAGAGCAGGTGGTGGAGGCGCTCAAGGACAGCGGTGTCCCATGGACGATCATTCGCCCGTCCGGATTTTTCAACGACATGCTCGAGTTCCTCGACATGGCCGCGCGCGGCACGGCCTGGATGATCGGAGACGGCGCGTCGAAATTTAACCCGATCCACGGCGCGGACTTGGCCGCGTTCATCGTGGACCGTCTGGGAGACGCCAGCGCGATCGGGCAGGAGTATCCCGTGGGGGGGCCCGAGAGCCTCAGTCAGCGAGACGTGGCGACAGCGGCGTTCTCGGCCCTCGGGGTGCAGCCAAAGATTCGCACCACGCCGGCGTGGTTGGTTCCCTCACTGGCAAAGATGATCATCCCATTCAATGTGAATTTTGGGAGTTTTTTGGCGATGCTCGGCGCGATGGCCGGAGCGCGAGACGCCAGGGCACCCGCCACGGGAACGCATCACCTCGCCGACTTTTTCCGTGATCACGCGGGTGCGAAGACGAGTGAGCTCCGCGCGCGGCGTTGAGGCCGGCAGGCGCGCCGGTACGGCGTGTAAATCCGCGAACTTGGTGGGGCCGGGAGGTCTGCGGGCGCGAACCACTCGAGGTGATGGTGAGCGGTGATGGTGAGCGGTGATATAGAGCGGCGCTTGTCAGCGCGAGGAGAATTGACGACCCCATCACCCCCCGCATCTCACAACCGTTGCAAACGCGACGTAGATTTTTCATCTCAGCGAAGATTGTTCGTGACCGTCGGCGATTCGACGGTCTATGGTCACGCGTATGACCAATCTGCGACGCCTGGGGAGGATGACTGTGGGGGCACTGTTCTTCGTGAACGGTGCGACTGCCCTGGGTTGCGCGGACCCCTTCGCAGGAGGCGACGACGTCGCGGATGACTCGTCGGGTGCGGAGGACAGCGCGTCGACAG
>JBDQGY010000099.1:0-14733 GCA_040265175.1 Nannocystaceae bacterium | reverse complement strand
GCCCGGGCAAGATTCCGACGTTGTGGCCTTTGACGGAGAGCACATCTACTTCGGTGACGAGAATCGAAGGCAAGTGGATCTACCGGTCAGTTTCCCTCCTTCCGATCAGATGTTCGAGTCGGTGACGCTCAACTTCGGGTTGGGGTGTCCCAACAACAACTGCGATGACTGGGACCGCTATGGCACGCTTGGGATCGTGGAGAACCCGGGCACCGACGACGAGCGTTTCGTCGAGGTTCAACGGTTCATCACGCCCTATGGAATTGGCGGTGAGTGGTCGGTCGACGTGACGATGCTCCAACCAATCTTGGCGGGCGACGTGACCATGCGGGTCTTTATCGACACGTGGGTCGGCCCCGGTCATCCGCAAGGCGATGGGTGGCTATTCTCCGCAAATTTCGACTTTGTGGGCGGGACGCCGTCGCCGATCCCTGACGCGGTCATCCCCATTTGGTACCAGACCTTCAACGCTGGGCACCCCGATGTGACCATCGCATCGCAGGTGCTTTCGCAGGAGGTCGCGGTACCTGGCGCACCAAAGAACGCGGCGCTCCGCAGCTTCATCACCGGGCATGGCTTTGGAAATTCTGACAACTGCGCGGAGTTCTGCCCGCTGAATCACACGTTCTCGTTAAACGGGAGTGACCACACCACGCTCGTATGGCGCGACAATTGTGCGGTCACCGGAGTGCTGGGTCAGCAGGGCACGTGGAAGTACCCTCGCGCGGGATGGTGTCCTGGGGCAGATGTCTATCCCATGCTGGATGACGTGACGACCGAGGCCGCGTCCGCTGATACGCTGACCGTGCAGTACGCGCTCGAAGACTATGAGAACTCTTGCCGGCCGGACGCGCCGGTGTGCACGGGTTGCGTGGCCGGAGCGACCTGCGACGACGGGCACGGGCAGCCTTACTACTACTTGAGCTCCATGCTGGTCACCTTTCGCTGAGCCGCGAAGGCCTCGACGGAGCGTCTTCTCCGGAGGCGGTGACCTCCGTCTGTCTCCATGAGGCGCGTTGAGAGCGCTTACGGGGATCGTCGACGGCGACGGCCGACCGCGGCACCAAACACTAGCAGCGCAGACCACAACATCCCTCGCGGAGCCGTGGGCGTCGCATGACACCCGCACCCACGACCTTCGAGGTCGAGGGGGCCTTCGGCATAGCCGCTATCGCCGGTGCCGCCGGTGCCGCCGTCGTCGTTGCTGTCGTCGTTGCTGTCGTCGTTGCTGTCGTCGTTGCCGTCGTCGTTGCCGTCTTCTTCTTGGCAAAACGCGTCGCAGCCGTCGCCCGGGATCGTGTTGCCATCGTCGCAGGTCTCGCCAGACTCGACCACGCCGTTGCCGCAAAGGGACCCAACGTCTCCGACCCCGACTATACAGAGGTCGTCGACTGTCCAGCCTTCGTATTCCAACCCGAAGTCGGACGAGAGGGCGAAGCCGACGTTGACGGTCCCGCTCGAGATAAAATCGGACAGGTCTACGTCGTGGAAGCGCCACTCGCTGTCGCGATGGTGCAGTCCGGAGTAAGGGTCTGATCCTGAGACGTTACGCCACACGGTGGTCACGCCGTCCACGAGGATGCGGGCATCGTCGTAAAATCCGTCCTCCACGCCGAGCCAGCGACGATATTGGAGCCGCACCGCGTCGTAGCCGCTGATGTTGATTTCGGGGCTGGTAGCGACCCCGCTGTAGCCAGGCGTATAGCTTCCCTCGAGGTTTGTGCCCATGGCGAAGTTGTCGTCGAATCCGCCGTTCGGGTCTCCGCCTGCGCCCGTGGGGGTGCCGATGTTCCAGCCGACTGTGCCCCCGGTCCCGGTCATGGTCCACTCGCTCACGGCGTCCCCGGTGAATGTGGTGCAGTAGATGGGGGTCACCTCGCCGAAGTACACCTCGTACCAGGGGTCTTGTTGATTCAGCGGGTAGGTGCTCGTGCTCCCGTTGGAGAAGGCGACCTCTAGTTGATAGTTGAGCACCGTGTTCGCGGGCTGACTCGGAAACGCGCCGAGGAGGCCTTCGGGCGAAGACTGCATCGCTACCTCCGTCGGCGCCTCGGTGGAGCCGCGGAGTCGGTATCGCAAGGTCCCCTCGAGAGAGACGGGACAGTCCGGGTAGGGATTGTCGAGCGCGATCGAGATCTCCACGTCCTCTCCGTTACTTGGCAGGATCGACGGGAGCTCAAAGGAGGCGTCGAGGGCGAACAGCCCGTGCGCTCCGAACACCGAGTTGATCAGGCAGATGTTCGGGGTGCCGTTGGAAAGGTCGCCGTCGTCGTCGTCGGAGACGAGGATCTCGGGGTACATGGTGGGAATATCCGAGGCGCGCCGCGTGGCGTCGTAGAAGAGGGCGTTGGTCAGTTCTCGACCTTCCGTAACGCCATACTCGATAGACAGCTGAGTGCGAAGATCCCAGAGCGTCCCCCCGATGATTCGTCCCTCGTCATGAACCTCGCCGGTGTCTTCTGGCCAGTGCCACTCATAGCCGACCGGATCAAGCTCACGAAGAGCCTCCGAGCTGTAGAAGAAGCCGCGGCCCATGCCGGGATCCGAGGTGATGGTGGCGGCGAGGAAGTCCGCATACCCCTCACTCAGCGCGCCTTCGAAGCTCCCCACGCCTGGGATAAGCGATTGTCGATGAAGTGAGTGTCCGTACTCATGGTAGACGACGTCCGCGAGGCGGCCGGTGTTTTCACAGGTCTCGTCCGCCCGAAAGAAGTTGATGGTGTCGCCGTCAGAGAAGGCGTTGCAGATGTCGTCGATGTTGACGTTGGCTTGCAGCAACTCGGTGTGGATCCACGGCAGGTCGGGGTCGAGGGAGGCCGCGAGGTCGTCCACGATGGACGCGTGCGCGTAGGTGGAGAGCTGCGCGTCCTCGAATTCGACGGTCGACTCGTCCCACACGTTGAGCGAGGAGGTGCTCACAAACCGCGTGTCTGTCGCGGGAGCGCCGGCTTCGTTGGTGATGCGGACTTTCTGGCCCGTCGCGTAGAGGTTGACGGTCTCCCCGCCGCCTTCCACGGTGAAAAACCCTTGAGGAGAACTGTAGCCGACGGTCCCTCCAGAGGGCTGGATAGCGAGGCGCCGGGCGGGGGTGTCCATCCGCTCTCCATAGGTGCCGCGGACCGGGACGCGGAGCCGGACGGGGGCTTCGCCGAACATCAGCACTTGCCGGCGCCCGATCACCGCGCCTGTCGAAGACTCCACATAGACGGACCAACGCGTCGTCGGGCTGGGCACATCGAGGACCACCTCCACGACCTGATGAAAGCTGATGCGACCGTCTGCACCACTGACTGGGAGGATCGCCAAGTCACCCGCGCCCTCTCGCACCGTGACGTCGTCCCCGTAGTCGGAGACCAATGATCTTCTGGCCCGCTCGACCAACGTCTCAGAGGGTAAGCTCGGACCCGCGTTGGAGAGCGTGACATTCGGCAGCGCCTCCGACGCCACCATGTTGAGATGCTCGCCCTTGAAGCGTGCGGAGACCTGTCCTCCGAGGACCGGGACACCTCGATAGGTCTGCTGCCAGCCCACGCTGCGCACCCCGTTGTGAACTTCGTTGGCGACGAGCTCGAAGTCAGCTGGCGTCGTCCCCGGCGCGAGGAGATCGAGATGTCCGAGCACGACGCTAGTCGCGAACTCAAGGGCGATGTTTGCGTCGTCTACCGCGTGGGCAACCTTCACTCCCGCGCCGTAGAGACGACGTGGAATTCCTCGCTGCGGGCTCCACATTCCGTGTGACACGTCGAAGGTCTCGATGAATCGCGCGAAGGGGACTCGGGCGGGGGAGGGGACCCGGTCGAACTCAGTCGTGGCATCGAGCTCGATGTGTCGACCGTCCGGCGCATGCAGCCGGTTGAAGTCCTTCGATCCCGGAGGGGCGACCGCAGCCTGTGCGGGCATGGACCACGCCCACATCCCGGCCATCAACAAAATGGACACAGCCCCACGGTGCAGTCGATCGCGTTTCACCTCACAAAACTAACATGAACTCGCTGTTTGTCATCATGAGAACGCGCACTGGCATCCATGCAACTCGACGCGTTGCGGAAGTGATCGTTCGAAAGTGACGGTTTGGGGGGCCCAGATGGGTGCCCGCCGCCAGCGCCGCGCACCCCGTGACATTCGATACCGAAGATTCGCCTCGTTGGATGGAACACGGAAACCTCGCCAGATAATGGACCACGCCAGTTCTCACGCCTTGTGCCGCGTGCCGTCCCGGAATGAGCGGTAACCAGCGATGTGCGGGAGATCAAGGGGGCGGTCGCGACGCCGACGCAGCATCGTTTCGGATCTCCGGCAGCGTTCGCAGGTACGAGAAAATTGCGTGAAGGTCGTCATCGCGGAGTCCAGCGTAGCCGGACCACGGCATCGGACCGCTCGTGTCGCCCTCGCTCTGGCCGTGACGAGGCGGCGTGGTCCCTGCAGGGTTTTTGTTTCTCGCGCGGTGCTTTGCGAAGCGCTGGACAAAGTCCTGGGCGCTCCAGCGGCCGATCCCCGTCGCGACGTCGGGGGTGAGGTTCGCGCTGACCACGGTCCGGGTCTCGGTGGCAAAGGGTGTCCCTCCGGCGAAGGCTCGGTCAAGATCGGGGACGCCGGCGCGGGTGGGCGTGTGGCACGTACTGCACCCTGCGATGGTCGTGAGATACAAGCCTGCCTCGGCGCCCGATAGATCGGGATCGCAGGCAGGGACGGGATCTTCCCGTGGGATGACACTCAGCATCAACGACTCGAGGTACGAGCGCGGCGCTCTGGGTACATCGCCTTCCACGGGCGGAACGCTTCGAAGGTAGGCGAGCATGGAGAGTCGGTCTTCGAGGCACATAAAGCCGTAGTGCGGGTAGGGCATCGACGGGCGGAGCGCCTCGCCCTCGGTGTCGACGCCCAAGAAGATCGCGCGGGCGAGCTCTCCATCGGTCCATGAGGAGACCCCCGTCGGAGAGATGTTTGGGGCAGGAAGCGCCGCGCCGTCGACGGTGGTCCACGAGATGCCCGCCCCCCCCGCGCGCTCGCGAAGCAAAGGAGCGCCCGGCAGTGAAGTCTGCAGCTCCCCGTGACACGCGAAGCACTGCGTCACGTTCTCTACGAGGTAGCGACCTCGCTCCATCCGCTCGGGCGTCGCATCAACCGTGAAACTAGGTGGGGGACCGACACGCGGATAGATGGCCACGATAAACAGCCATACAAGCAGCAGGATTAGCGACAGTCCCGCGGCGATGTAGCTGACGATGAGCACGAACGGTCGCATGTGGCGGTTATCGCCCCTTCAGGCTCAAATATCCAGGGCGTGGACGGGCATACGTACTTGCGGGTAGAGTTTTCGGCCCGTCGCGGTGTTGTCGGAATTTCATCATGCCAAACGCTTTCATCTCAGGAACCGGGTCTTACGTACCTCCACGCGTCGTCACCAACGAAGATCTCCGCACGGAGTTCGGCATCGACACGTCCCACGAGTGGATCCACAAACGGACCGGCATCGAGGAGCGGCACTTCGCCGCGGACGGCGTGGGGACCGCGGAACTCGCGGAGCACGCGACGCGGGCCGCGCTTGAGTCGGCGGGGCTCGAGGCTCACGAGCTAGACGCCATCGTGCTCGCGACCTTGTCTCCTGATTATCACTTCCCTGGGAGCGGCGTGCTCTTGCAGCATCGACTCGGACTCAGCGAGGGAGACAACGTCAAGTTCGTCCCGGCGTTGGACGTGCGGAACCAGTGTTCTGGGTTTTTGTACTCACTGTCGGTGGCAAACGGATGGGTGCGGTCGGGAATGTACAAGCACGTATTGGTGGTCGGCGCGGAGACCCACTCGCACGCGCTCGACCTGACCACCCGCGGACGCACGGTCTCCTCTTTGTTTGGTGACGGCGCAGGCGCGGTGGTCGTCTCGGCTACCGAGGAGGACCGCGGCATCCGCGGGGTCTACCTCGGCAGCAACGGCAAGTTCGCCGACGCGCTGTGCCAGAAGATTTGGGACATCAGCTGTTTCCCCTACGTGCCGCTCGACGAGGAGGGCGGCGGGCTCGTGTCGCCAGACATGCTGTGGGCGCACATGGAGGGGCGCACCGTGTTTCGCAACGCGGTGCAGGCCATGACTGGGGCGCTGATGGAGGCGTGTAAGGCCTGCGAGACCACCATCGCGGATATCGATATGTTCGCCTTTCACCAGGCCAATATGCGGATCAACGAGTACGTCGCGAAGATGCTGGAGCTCCCGGCCGAGAAAGTTCCTCATAATATTCACAAGTACGGGAACACGACGGCCGCCACGATCCCATTGCTGCTGGACGAGACCCGTCGAGATGGCCGTCTCAAAGATGGCATGAAGGTTGGCGTGGCCGCGTTCGGTTCCGGCTTCACATGGGGCTCCGCGGTCATCGATTGGTGACCGGCTCGTTCATCTGGACGCCGCACAGGTGAGGTGCGGTCTCTAGCCGACTTCGGCCAGTGGAAGTTGGCAAAAAACGAAGCGCTCCACTGCTCGAAGCGCTTGTTGGTCGCGGGACTCAAACGCGATGCCGAGCACGCCGCCGCCGTCGCTGACAAAGTTTCGAGTGATGCGTCCAACGAGTCGAAGAGGGCGCTCCTCGAGCTCTAAAACAATTTCGACACGACCGCGAGGGGGAACGCCTTGGGCCCAGACCGCCATGCCATGGCTGCTAATGTCCAGGCTCGTCGCTTCGGTCTCGCCGTCTCGATGGTGAAGAGTTACCGCGAGCATCGCGTGAACTCGGGGGGTTTTTCGTCGTTCATAAGGTTGCGAATGTGCTGTCACAATGATGTCCAATCCAAACGGGGACGCGCCCCGATCCAACAGACTAGAACCCGCACTAGAAAATGCATGCGAGGAGTAAGCTTCGGTCGCCGTGTACTCCTGCAAAGAACGGAGGAGGGCGTTCAATACAGTGTTCTTATGCGTGAGCATGCGAATTGAGGATGCGCGAATCCCTCAATGTCGGGATTCTCAGCGGGGGCCAACTCGCTGGCGCGTGATCCGACGCGAGGTGCAATCCGCCAAACGCGACATTGGTGACATAGCAACACGATCGCGGTGGTGGCCGCCTCCTCGCGAGACGCGGGCAGGAAGATTGCGCAGCGTGCTGCAGTACATTAGCGTGGTGCTATGACATGTAGTGGTGTCCATTCAACACATCTCGCGATCCTTGTTGCGCTGGGACTAGGAGGATGCAATGCCCCCCGCGCCCTCGATGGGAGCGGCAGCGCGGAAGGGAGCGATGTGAGTGATGGGGGGGACGGGGAGAGCGGCGGGAGCGCGGATGTCTCGGTAGATTCGGGGCATTGTCCGGGCGAAGTGCCCATCATCGTGGACGGTGTGGACACCGGCTACCACCGCTGTCCAGACGGGACCATTCACCGCAATGAGGCCATCGCGTGCGCGGATGATTTCGCGTTCGCTCCGTGCCAAGGCACCGAAGTGACCGTGACCTGTACGACAGATTCGGATTGCGGAGGTGGGCCCCTCAACCGGTGCGTGACGGGGTCGGATTGGTATGGCGACTCAACCTGCTCGTGTATCACCACGTGTATCGAGGACTCGGACTGCGGCGAGGGGCAGCACTGTCTGTGTCCCGGGATCGTCGACAAGGGGCGCGCATGGGCGACCTGCGAGTCCGCCGGGTGCCTCGATGGATCCGACTGTGAGTCGGGCGAATGTGGGGTATCTGCGTTCAATGATGGATGCGGCTGGATCAATCGGCTGGAGTGTCGCGCTGCGGACGACCTGTGTCGCTTAGATTCTGAATGCGGACCGGGCGAGTCGTGCATGGCGGGCTCGGAGTTTGGTGGAGTCGGAGAAGACCAGGGCTGGCGGTGCGCGGGCCCGAACTGCGCGATCGGTCGGCCGCTGCACTGCGGGGACGAGGTGCGGACCGCGAAGATCGCGGCGCGCAGCGATTGGGTTGAGGCCGACCTCTGCGCGTCCGCCCGTGGGATGGCGGCGACCCTTCACCAAGGTCAACATGTGGCGGCGTTGGAGCACTGGACGACGGTGGCGCTCATGGAGCACGCGTCGGTGGCGAGCTTCGCCCGCTTCACGTTGGACTTGATGACCTTTGGGGCGCCGCCGGAGCTGTTGGCGCTGGCGCAACAGGCCGCGGCGGACGAGGTGCGGCACGCCCAGCTGGCGTTCGCGGTGGCGAGCGGCTTGGGCGGTGGCGATGCGGCGTCCGTGGGGCCCGGCCCCATGCGCCTCGACGACGTACCGCTGCACACAGACCTTGAGGCCTTCGCGATCGCCCTGGTGCGGGAGGGCTGCGTGGGCGAGACCTGCGGCGCGGCTGAGGCGGCCGAGGGGGCGCGGGGCGTGACCGACCCGGCGCTGCGTTCGGCCATGGAGACCATCGCCGCCGACGAACAGCGTCACGCGGTGCTGGCCTGGAAGACCCTGCAGTGGGTGTGGCCCAAGCTGTCGAGCGAGGCGCGCGCGCGGGTGATGGACGCGGCCCGCGACGAGGCGATGGCGCTGTCCTCCACGGGGTCGACGGCAGACGAGACGTCGTCCGCGCTCGCGGAGGTGGGCGTGCTGGGCACCGCGGCCACGGCGAGCCTGCGCGCCGACGTGTGGCGCACGGTGGTGTCCCCGACCCTGGAGGCCCTGGGTTCGTCGGTGGAGACGCGAGCACCCTCGCCCGTCTCCAGGCTCCGTGCTTGAGCGGGGGATTCTCGGCTCCCGGTCAACTCTCGACAAAGTTGCGCTACGCTCTCGTAGAGATGTTCTTTCGCGCCGTCGATCCCCACAAACTCCAGATCCCATCCGCCGAAGAGGCCCTGCCCGGTCGTGGGGCGAGACCCTTTCAGGTGTCCGCCCAGCATGCGGTCCTCGAAGCCCCCCTCGAGGGGCCGTTTGAAACGCGGCATGAGTTCGCGATGTTCGGGCTCGGATGTTTCTGGGGCGCCGAGCGAAAGTTCTGGCAGACCGAGGGGGTTGTGTCCACCGCGGTGGGGTACGCCGCTGGACACACGCCCAATCCAACCTACGCGGAGGTGTGCTCCGGTCGCACCGGTCACAACGAGGTGGTGCGGGTCGTCTTCGATCCGGAGCGGGTCTCCTATGAGGTGCTCGTTCGCCTGTTCTTTGAGTCCCACAATCCAACGCAAGGAATGCGCCAGGGTAACGATCAAGGTACGCAGTACCGCTCTGGCATCTACACCTACTCGGACACGCAAAAGAAGACTGCGGCGGCAGCGCGAGAGACCTACGGGAATGAATTGCGCGACGCGGGCCACGGACCCATCACCACCGAGGTATGCGAGGCACCCCCATTTTATTTCGCCGAGGATGAACACCAGCAGTATCTGCACAAGAACCCCAGCGGTTACTGCGGGCTTGGTGGAACGGGCGTGGCCTGTCCCATCGGGCTGACATCGACCTGATATCCGAATGCGAGATGGCGGGGTGTTCCGCGAGCCGACCCACCAGATGGCGAGAGATTGCTTCGCGGAAAGGTTTGTTCAAGGAGTGGACACCGAGGCTGCTCGCGCTCAGACGGTGATGGTTTCGATCCAGTCATTGTGCCGCAACGGAGGGAGGCGCTTGAGTATGACGGCAGGCGTGTGAGGGGCGCCGTGCCCGTGACCTTGTTCGAATTGCCCACGCCCCGTAATCAGCGGGCATGCACCATGCGCGGGGCGACTGCGGCTGCTATACATCACCCTTGGCGTGCTGATGGTGGGTGCGCGCGGCTGAGGCGAGAGAACCCGTGAAACGGTGTTAGCCAAAATATCGAGTCACTGAGATGGCAGGAAATCAAAAAGGAAAACTCTCGGCAAGGTCGATGCTACGGCGGAGGTATTTGCTCGGGCTCTCGCTGCTCGTATTGGTGCTGAGTTCCAGTGAAATCTATATCCAGGGTCAATTGAAAAGGCAGCGCGACCATGTGCACTGGATCAACGTCGCAGGCAACCAGCGGATGCTCAGTGCTCAGCTGGGGGGGCTGGCCACCGAGTCGCAAATCATCGACGGCAGAGTGGTGACGCCACATGAACTCGTCGATGCGGTCAAGAAGATAGAGGGCCGGCAGGAACTGTTGGAACGGGAATACTCGAGTATCGAGGGTACCGATATGCGCCCTCAAGACCTGGCCGGACTGTTTGGTGACAGCGCTGAGAGACTGACGAGGCTGGTTGCCGAGGTCGAGATGGCCTCTGATCTGGGGTCGTCACAGGGGACGACGCAGCCCGAGATTTCACGTGCGCACGCGAACCGGATAAAGGAGGCGCAACTCGCCTATTTGTCCGCACAGATCACGCTCGTGAGTGCGATGGAGAGGGAGGCAGAGTCAACGCGCGAGGGATCGCGAAGGATTGAAGCGCTCCGAGCGCTGCTCATTGCGTTGGTGCTCCTCGCAGAGGCGGTCTTTATTTTTTTGCCTGCCGACCGCAGCCTCGGGGAGTTGATCGCTGAACAGCAGAGACAAAAAGATTACGCGGAGGATGAATCGCGCACGGTCTCCAAGCTCAATCACGAGCTTGAAACGACTCTTGTGCGGGTGCTGGATGGGTCTTCTCCAATCTGTGCCAACTGCAAGAGCATTCGGCAAGACGACGGGACCTGGAAGTCGATTGAAGAGGTGCTGAGCGCTAAATCTCGGGCGATGCTGTCCCACGGTGTTTGCGAGCCGTGCGCCGCGTTGTTGTACCCGGAGCTCGACCTGTCTTCTTCAGGCTCCGGGCACGGGACCCAGTCGGATGTGTGACCTGACCATGACGCGCGGTTGAAGTCTGCTAGTCTGCCAGCGTGCTGCCTGCAGTTGAGAGTCTTGTGACGCCGTCGGCTGTCCACGCATGGGCGAGGTCGGTGGCAGGGGAGACGTTCAAGTCTCACGCGGGGGTGTTGCAGGTCGTGGCAGTACACGCGGGCGCGCTCGGTGAGGATCGGGTGATACGCATTATCCCTGAGACACCGAAGTCGAAGGGCGATCGGCTCTGCCTTGAGCTGGCGCGGCGTTGGTCGGACGTCATCGTCCTCACGGGGGCGATCCTACGGGCGGAGCCTTCGCTCGACTACGCGTGGTGGGGTCCGAACGCGGCCGTTGGACGCGCCTTGGATACGTGGCGCGCAGAGCCACGCCGCGGGAGAGATGTCGCGCCTCGGCTGCTGGTCGTGACACGGGGCAGGGGGTTGCCGCTCACGCATCCTGTCCTTCAAAACCCGCGAACAGTCCTGTGCGTTCCCGCGGACGCGCGCGTCGATCCGCGGCTCTCGCACCTCCCGGTGCATCGACTCCCCGGAGAGAGTGGACGGGGGGTGCTCGAGGTGTGTCGTACGCAGCTGGGTGCTGAGCGAATCTCAATTGAGGCGGGTCCGAGGCTGGCGGTGCCGCTCTTTGAGGCGCCCTGTGTCGTCGATGCCGTCCTCTGCTCTCGGTACCGAGGCATGTTGCCTCCGGCGATGCTGGCAGACGAATTTGTATCGGCTGCGGCGTTGTCTCGGATAGGCCGTTATATATCTGAGGCGCAGCAGGTGGCTGGCGAGGATGACCACTGGAGTCATGTCACCTGGCGCAAGGGACCCTCAACGTTGTAGCTGGAGGTGAGCCTGGGGCGTCGGCGCCCGCGGGTGTGTGGGGAACGCGATCGAGCGAGGCTGACGGTAGACGATGCTTAACGGGGTCGGAAGACCACACGTCCCCGGTTGGGGTCGTAGGGGCTCACCGCCACTCGGACTTTGTCTCCGAGCACCACGCGGATTCGATGTTTGCGCATCTTGCCCGACAGGTGAGCGAGCACCTCGTGGTCTTCGTCGACGAGCACGCGGAACGTACCGCCGCTCAGGACCTCGGTCACGGTTCCATCAAATTCAATAAGGTCGTCTTTGCTCATGCGTACTCAGCTTTGCCGCGAGGCTATTCGGCGAGAGCATACGTGGTCGTCGGCGGCTGTCAAACGATGACGGAAATCCTCAGCCCGCCGCGCGCAGGCTGTCTGGAGGAGAATAGGGAGGGGGCCCGAATCCACGCGAGCCTCCAAATCTAGGCGATTGGGGGCTCGTGCTGGCAGATACGCGCGGGCCGGATGCCCCGTGGCAACCCCAGTTGTGTGTGCTCCTCGTGAGGAGGCAGCCGTGGGCGTCCTCACACAATTGCCGCGCGGGTAGGTTTGGGCCCGCGTGGCGGACAAGATCCCTCAGCGATCCGCATCGCTCACCCTTGGGAGGCTCTACGGCAATGTGGACGCCGTGTTGGCGATGGCGGGTGTGTCACGACAGGGCTGACCGCGAAGGGAAGGACAGACCGGCAAAGAGCCCTGCGCCGCGAGCCCGGAGAGGAGCGGGAGCACCACGCTCGAAGGAGCCGCCGCGTCGTGTGCCACCGCGACCACGGTGTCGGCCGGGTAGTCCTTGAGATCGAACTTCCACTCGGCACGGGAGTTCCCCGGCGTGTCGATGGAGATCCTAATCTTCGAGCCCGCGCGGAAGGGGTGACCAAAGGCCATCATCTCGACGCGCGCGAGCTCCCATGAACCCTCGGGCAGCGGCGCAGCATCCGCCTCTGTAAAGGTTTTGATGGGGCGCAGCTCGGTCGCTGTGTCAGCGAGCGCACGCAGGCTCGCGCGCAACCATCCGGATTGCACGTACATCTCTTTTCCATCGGGGCGAACCTCCGAGACTGTCACCTCGACGTCCGCGTCGTCGGCCGTCGAGCGCAGGTAGAGATCGAAGCTCCCGTAGCCGAGCATAACCATGTCCTCCGTGAGGGCGTCCGTCTCGAAGACGATGGCCGCGCCCGGGGCGTGGGGGGTCCAATCGTAGTTGGGCAGCGTGTCCCAGGCACCTGCGCCGTCACCCAAATTTGTCTGTTGCCCTTCGTCAGGTTGATGGATGTACTGAGACGCGCTGTTGGAGATGGACGGCGCGGTATCTTGCAGGGTCCCGTCTTCATGGAGATACCAGCGACGCGCCGTTTGATTGGCGGGCGGCCAGGTGTCAAAAGAATCCTCCCACGCCGGCACGGGGAGCCCCGGTGATTCGTCGGGGGATCCGCCGACCTCGAAGATCGTCCTCCCGACGGGCTCCGCTTCGAAGGCTACGCGAGCGCTCGCGGCGTCGGGGAAATCAGCGAAGCGGTCCGGCGGGAGGTCGAGGGCTTCCCCGAACTGAGATTCGAACAAGAAGGGCGCCAAGAATCGAATGTCGGCGGGGATCTCCGGGACCTCGTCCGCGACGTAGAGGCTCAAAAACGCGAACCACTCCGTGAGGATCATGGGCGTGTAGCCGTCGGGATGCACGCCGTTAAAGATCGTGAACCGGGTGAGGGGGCTTTGGGTAAACTTGTCGAGGAGCGAGGCGAAGTTGGGGCCGGTCTGTTCGTCTTGCCACGCGCCCGTTAAGAACACAGGCACGTTGACGTCCGGGGCGAGCAGATTCAAGTTGATGGGGTCCGCGACCTCCGGGTCGTAGAACGGGTTGTCGTAGGCTTTTTGGATGATGTCGATGGCTTGGGAGTGCAGAAGCTGGTGCTCTGCGCACTCGGGGTCCCCCGCGTCGATCATATCTTGTTCCCATCCTTGTCCATAGGGAGCGGCGCCGGAGAGGACGCGATCCGCCCAGCTGATGGCGAACCCATCATTGAGGATACCGCCAGGGACGAGCGTGCCGTTGACGTCCGCCATGACCGACAGAGGTGTGATGGCCGCCAGGCTCGGAGGCTGGGTTGACGCCACGAAGATCTGGGAGATTCCGGGATACGAGAGTCCCGCCATCCCGACGCGGTTGTCTTTCACCCACGGCTGCGCGGCGACGGTCTCGATGATGTCATAGCCGTCGAGGAGTTGGAGATCCTCAAAGAAATCGTAGGCGCCCTCCGAGCAGCCCGTGCCCCGCATGTTCACGCCCACGGTGGCGAAGCCCATGACCCCGCCGATGATGCCGCTGGGGTGGTTGGGCGCGTCGCACAAGACCGGGTAGTTCGGGCAAAGACCTTGGATGTCGAACCCGGAAAGAGACAGGGGCGCCCCCGGCCGGGAGGGCTCGTAGCCGGAGTAGTTGATCAAGGTGGGATAGGGGCCGTCTTCCGGTGGCCCGGGCAGCTGTACGTACGCGGAGAGCAAGGTGCCGTCGCGTGTCTTGATGTAGTTGAACCCCGGCTGGAGTCCTTGTGCGCCGTAAAAGTCGCCCTCAGGCTGGCTTGAGTCCCAACTCATCACGGTCAGGGGAATCGTCTCCTCATTGGTGCTGGTGTTGCGGAGGACGTATCCGTCACCGGGGGGGAGTCCCCGGAAGATATAGCTGCCTTGGACGTCGGTCTCGACGCTCGCCACGGTGACGCCGTCGGGGTCGATGAGTTCCAGCGCGTCTCCGGGTGTCGTGTTCCACACGTGGATTTGCTGGACGCTCTCGCGCACATCGAAGTCGACACCATATCCGTCGCCGTCGCCGTCGCCGTCGCCGTCGCCGTCGCCGTCCCCTCCGGTTTCGCCTTCCGAGTCGTTGTCGGTGGCGCGTTCCGTAGTGCAGGCGGGCAAGCAGGCGAGGAGGGTGGCCGCCATCACGGCGGGGCCTACTTTTAAGAGCGAGAGCATCGTCAAACGTTTCACGCCGGGACCATACCACCCGAGGTCCGGACGGGCGAACCGAGGAATCCTTGGTGATGCCGGTGCGACAGCGTGAGGAGAGCGTTCGGCACCGGCGTTGTCGTCAGTTTGGCCGCGGCAGGAGCGGCGGGCGCGGCAGGACCCCCTCCACGAGCAAGGGTCCGCAGTATGCGACTGCGGACCCTTGCTC
>JBDQGY010000098.1:0-14877 GCA_040265175.1 Nannocystaceae bacterium | reverse complement strand
GGTGGGGGGGCTCGCCGCGGCGGTGACCGCAATCTTGGCGACCGCGGAGACGCGGGCGCGCGAGGAGGCGGCGGCCATCGTGGCGCAGGCGCACGTAGACGCTGAGAAGATCAAGCGCGGTGCCGAGGCGACCGCCGCGAGGGAGACCGCCGCGAAGGTGCGTGCGCTTGAGGCTGAGGTCGTGGACCTGGCCATGGACCGCGCCGAGGCGATCTTGAAAGAAAAGTTTGGCGCGTCGGATCAACAGAGCGCGATCACTGCCTACGTCGGTGAAGTGTCGAACGCCCAACTCGGAGGCTCCGTCCAATGATTCCCGGAAACTTAGCCAAACGGTACGCCCGCGCGCTTCTTGAACTCGCGGACTCCCCGATGAAGCGCGATCGCTTTGAGAAGGACTTAAACGCCCTGGCCGCGACGAGTGAGGTCCCCGATGAGACCGGCACACCGCTCGCGCTCACACTCGACGCGGGCCGCTACCCGTTATCCCAGCGCCGGGCGCTCGGCGCGGCGATTTGTAAGCGGCTCATGGCTGATCCCACGGTCACCAAGTTTCTCGACCTTGTCGTGGAGCGCGGTCGTGCGTCTGGACTGCCGCAAATCGCGATGCAATACGCAGAGCTGGCCGACGCCCAAGCCGGCCGCGTGCGCGCCACGGTCAGCGCGGCGACCGCCATGGGGCCGGGCGCGCTGGCGCAGGTGAAGACGGCGCTTGAGGGAGCCACCGGTAAAAAGGTGCTGCTCGAGCAAGAAGTAGATCCGGAGCTGATCGGCGGGGTGGTGACCCAAGTAGGGAGCTACCGCCTCGACCGCAGCGTGAAGACGATGCTCGAGCAGATGCGCTCGGGACTCAAGCAGGGGGCCTGACCCTCAGGCATCTTTCAACCTCAACGAACTTCCAACGAAAACGAAACTTAGAGAGCGACGAGACACATGGAGATCAGAGCCGACGAAATCAGCCGGATCATCAAAGAGCAGATCCAAGGTGCAGACACCAAAACCTCGGTGATGGAGACCGGGACCGTCCTGACGGTTGGCGATGGTATCGCCCGCTGTTACGGCCTCGCGAACGCCATGGCCGGGGAGATGCTCGAATTCCCGCACGGCGTGCGGGGCATGGTGCTCAACCTCGAGGACGGGAACGTGGGGGTGGCGCTGCTCGGCAACGACCAGCTCATCAAAGAGGGCGACACCGTCAAGCGCACCGGCACCATTATGAGCGTGCCCGTGGGGCAAGGTCTCGTTGGCCGCGTCGTGAACGCGCTCGGAGAGCCCATCGACGGCAAGGGCCCCATCGAGTCCAGCGAGGATCGCATCATCGAGGTGAAGGCGCCCGGCATCATCGCTCGAAAGTCGGTGCATGAGCCCATGCAGACCGGCCTCAAACCGATCGACTCCATGGTGCCGATCGGTCGTGGTCAGCGTGAGCTCATCATCGGTGACCGCCAGACCGGCAAGACCGCCGTTGCGGTCGACGCCATCATCAATCAAAAGGGCCAGAACATGGTCTGCGTGTACGTGGCCATCGGACAAAAACAGTCGACGGTGGCCTCGGTGGTGGACCGCCTCACCCGTGAGGGCGCCATGGAGTACACCATCGTGGTCGCGGCTTCGTCCTCCGAGTCGGCTCCGCTGCAGTTCCTCGCGCCCTACACCGGCGTGACGATGGGCGAATTCTTTCGTGACAACGGCGGCCACGCGTTGCTTGTCTATGATGACCTGTCCAAGCAGGCGGTCGCCTACCGGCAGCTCTCGCTCTTGCTGCGCCGCCCACCCGGTCGTGAGGCCTACCCTGGCGACGTGTTCTACCTGCACAGCCGTCTTCTTGAGCGGGCGTGCAAGCTCTCGGACAAGGAGGGAGCAGGATCACTCACGGCGCTGCCCATCATCGAGACCCAGGCGGGCGACGTCTCGGCGTACATTCCCACCAACGTCATCTCCATCACCGACGGTCAGATCTACCTTGAGAGCAACCTGTTCGCGTCGGGCATCCGCCCCGCGATCAACGTGGGCCTGTCTGTGTCTCGCGTCGGTGGCTCTGCGCAGATCCCTGCCATGAAGAAGTACGCGGGGCCGCTGCGCACATCCCTGGCTCGCTACCGTGAGCTGGAGGCTTTCTCGCAGTTCGCCTCCGACCTCGACGCCGCCACGAAGGCGGAGCTGGATCGAGGTCAGCGGATGGTGGAGCTCCTAAAGCAGGGCCAGTACATCCCGATGAACGTATCGCTGCAGGTGCTCTCGATCTTCGCGGGCACCCAAGGGTTCTTGGACGACATCGCCGTCGCGGACATTGGCCGCTTCGAGAAGGAGCTGCACGGCTTCATCTCGGACACCTACTCCAGTCTCCTCGATGACATCGCCAAGGCCCGCAAAAAGCCGGAGCTCAAGGCGGTCGAGGAGGGTCTCAAGGACGCCATCAGCACCTTCAAGTCCTCTCACTGGACAGCCAAGTAACGAAGAAAGGCTGAGAGAGCACCATGGCCACGCTTAAAGAAATTCGCGCGCGCATCGGGTCGGTGAAGAACACCCGCAAGATCACGAGCGCCATGAGCCGCATCGCGAGCGCTCGTCTCGCCCGCGCGCAAAACGCCATGATGGCCGCGCGTCCCTTCGCCGAGCGCATGTCGACGATGGTGAGCCAAATCGTGGGTGAACTCGGAGACGAGCAAGGCCACGAGCTGCTGTTGCAGCGCGGAGTCGAGCGCGTAGGGGTCATCGTCGTCACGGCGGACCGCGGCCTTTGTGGCGGCTTCAACGCCAACGCGACGCGTGTCGCCCAAGACCTCATCGAGCAAGAAAAAGCGGCGGGGCACGAGGTGGTCATCTCATGCGTTGGTCGCAAAGGCGCAGTCTCCCTCGCGCACGCTGGATACGAGATCTTCGACAAGTACCCCGCGCCGGATCCAAAGACGAGCCTCGAGATCGCGGAGCGCGTCGCTGCGGACGCGGTGGAGGCCTTCAGCTTCCATGACGAGGGCGTGGAGGGTCTGCGTGTGGATCGCGTGGTCATCGTCTACAACCATTTTATTAACGTGCTGACGCAAGACGTCCGCGCCGTCCAGCTTCTCCCGGTGCCCGCAGAAGGGGCGGAGGAGGGCCTCGGCGAGCGCAAGGTGGAGCCCAGCATGGAGCAGCTCCTCTCGCACCTCCTGCCGATCTCGGTCGAGACCTCCGTGCAGACGGCGATGCTGAACTCTGCGGCGGCGGAACTCGCCGCCAAACGCGTGGCCATGGATGCCGCGACCGACAACGCCTCTGAGCTCGTGGACGAGCTCACTCTTGAATACAACCGCGGCCGACAAGCCGCCATCACCACAGAACTTATCGAAATCGTCAGCGGCGCCCAAGCGGTGTAGCCACGAATTGACCACACAACGGAGTCCATTATGTCGAACGAGACGAACAACCCCACTGGCTCGATCCCCAAGTCCCCCATGCCGACCGCATCCACGTCGATGCCGTCGATGCCCACGCTCGGCTCGGGCGCGGCAAATCCACTAGGCGGACCCTCCACCACCATGACGACGAAGGCCGCCGCCAACGTCGGTAAGATCACGCAGGTCATCGGCCCCGTCATCGACGTAGAGTTCGACGGTGACCTCCCGGAGATTTACTCCGCGCTGAAGATCACCAACCCCCGTATCGATGATCGCAAAGAGAACCTGGTGTGTGAGGTCGCGATGCACCTTGGGGAGCGGACCGTGCGCGCCATCGCCATGGACACCACCGATGGCCTCGTCCGAGGCATGGAGGCTCGGGACACCGGAGACTCCATCTTGATGCCCGTGGGCAAGTCGGTGCTCGGTCGCATCATGAACGTGATCGGGGAACCCGTGGACGAACAGGGGCCGATCGAGGCGGACGTGAAGTGGACTATCCACCGCAAGGCGCCTTCGTTCACCGAGCAGAGCACAACCGTCGAGCCGTTCGTGACCGGCATTAAAGTTATCGATCTCCTCGCTCCATATCGACGCGGCGGAAAGATCGGCCTCTTCGGCGGTGCCGGCGTGGGCAAGACCGTGTTGCTGATGGAGCTCATCAACAACGTCGGTAAAAAACACGGCGGATTCTCCGTCTTCGCCGGGGTCGGAGAGCGGACCCGTGAGGGCAACGATCTCTATTTTGAGATGATCGAGTCCAACGTCATCACCGCAGATTGGGACGAGGACACCCGCACCGTACACAAAATCGACAACGAGAAATCGAAGGTCTCCTTGGTGTATGGGCAGATGAACGAGCCTCCGGGGGCGCGCGCCCGCGTCGCACTGTCCGCGTTGACCCAGGCGGAGTACTTCCGTGACGAGATGGGCCAGGACGTGATGCTGTTCGTGGACAACATCTTCCGGTTCACTCAGGCGGGTTCTGAGGTGTCGGCGCTCCTCGGACGGATCCCCTCCGCCGTGGGTTACCAGCCGACCTTGGCCACCGAGATGGGCGTGCTTCAAGAGCGCATTACGACGACCACGAAGGGGTCCATCACCTCGGTGCAGGCGATTTACGTCCCCGCCGATGACCTCACTGACCCGGCGCCAGCCACCGCCTTCGCTCACTTGGACGCGACCACCGTGTTGAATCGTGCCCTCACGGAGATCGGGATCTACCCCGCGGTGGATCCACTGGACTCCAGCTCCACCATTTTGACTCCCGAGGTCGTTGGAGACGAGCACTACAACGTCGCGAGACGCGTGCAAGAGACCCTTCAAAAGTACAAGGAGCTGCAAGACATCATCAAGATCCTCGGCATGGACGAGCTCTCTGAGGAGGACCGCCTGACCGTCGCCCGCGCGCGGAAGATTCAGACCTTCTTGAGTCAGCCATTCGACGTGGCGAAGGTCTTCACGGGCGCGGACGGGAAGTTCGTGGAACTCAAGGACACCATCACCTCCTTCAAGGAGATCATCGAGGGCGTCCATGACGAGATTCCCGAGTCCTTCTTCTACATGAAGGGCGGCATCTCCGAGGTCATCGAGGCGTTCGAGAAAAGCAAGCAGGACAACTAGTCTGCGAGGAGCATCACCGTGGATGAACTACTGACACTGGAGATCTTGACGCCTTCGGGCCCGTTGCTGACGGTGGAGTCCGGCGAAGAGCTGAACGTTCCAGGCGTCGAGGTGCCGGGGCTCCTCGGTGAGCTCGGGGTGTTACCGAGCCACATCCCCTTCGTGTCGCCCGTGCGGCCCGGCGTGGTTCGCTTCAAGGTGGGCGACACCTCCCACCGCGTGGCGGTGGGCCAGGGCTTCGTGGAAATTTCGAACGTCGGGCGCGTCTCGATCCTCGTGGATCGAGCAGAACGTGGCGCCGATGTAGACTTGGCGCAGGCGACGGCCGACGCGAAGGCTGCGGAGGAAGAGCTCGCAGGCCTGCAGGACGCCATCGACGACGCCGAACACACCGTTGCCCGTGAGCGCCTCGGGTGGCACCAGGCCCGCGTGCGCGCAGCCGAAGGCTCGTAGTCGGCGGGAGGTCACTGGGGCGGCGGCCGGCGGGTGGTCAGGAGGCGCCGAGTCGCCTTCGCAGCAGCCACTCACCACAAAAACCAAACAGCAGGAGCACGAGGACCCATGGCGAAGGCCATACGGGCGTCGTGCCCGCGCGACGGATCGCCTGCGACTCTCGGGGGGCGAGCGGCACCTTCGGTGGGAATGTTGGCGCCTCGACCAAGTCATACCAGCTGCCGTCTGTTTGCTCGGCGAGCGCGCGCAGATGGGGCGTACCGACGCGTGCGTCGAGCGGATAGAGTTCTCGCGAGGAGCGGGTGACACGAAACACGCGCCGGGCCACGCTCTCCGTGCGCGCGCTTGTCGGTCTGCTCTCGGAGGCGCTGGAGGGACGCGGTGCAGTGGCGAAGCGCGCGGTGGCGACATAGTTGCCCTCGGATGCAGGCGCGTCGAGGGAGAGGACAGCGGCCCCGTCGGGCCCCGTGAGGACGGAGCCTGCGGCGATCTCTAGATCGTCATCGAGGCCGTGGATAGACCACTCGATCTCGGTGTCAGGTTTGGGGAGGTAGTCGACGGACAAGGCCTCGATACGCAGGCTGAGCGGCGCGCTCGGGGGGAGTCGACTCTGATTGGTCTCAAGGGAGAGGCGCTCTTCGGACTCGTCTTGCAGGAGCCATCGGAGCGCGGAGCGCCACAGCTGATCAAAGGGGCGGCCCCCGGCCGTGTTTGCGTCGAGCCCTTCGGAGAAGCCCAGTCGCCATGTAGAAGGGGAGGTCAGCACCATGGTGCGGCCTTTGCCCGCGAGTCCGACGGCGAGGACCGTCACCGGCTCCCCCGCGCGGGTGGTGGCGTTGGGGTGTCGAAGCAGCTCGGTGAACTTCGTGTCTTGCCGCGTCGAGACGGCCTGAAACGCCACCTCGTTGTAGGCGTCGAGGGGTGGGAGCGCGTCCCAGCCCGCGCCATCCAACCACTCCGTGACCGGGTGTCGTCCGCCCTGCGCAGTGATCGTGGGTCGGACTGGCGCACGCACCAGGGGGGCAGGGGCGTCTGTACGGATCGGTAAGATCTCTTGGAGGGCGTCAAAGTCTCCGGTGGGAAGGCCGAGATCGCCGCCGATGACGATGAGCGCGCCGCCGCCGAGGACAAAATCTTCGATGTTCTGCAGGTAGCGGCCGTGGGTCTGCGCGTCGAAGTTTTGCATGATGATGATGTCGAAGGTGTCGAGTTTCTCCATGAACAACTCGTCGACAGGGAAGGGGATCAGGCTCATTCGCTCGTTGGACACCGCGCGCGAGATGTCATCGAAGTCGCGGAGGATGTAGTAGCTTAAGAGTTCGACGTTGGGATCGCTGCGAAGCAAGGTTCGGAGCGCCCGGACATCCCAATCGGGACGGCCAGCCACGTGCAGTGCGCGGACGCGATCGCGGAGGATCTTGACCACATGGATCGCCTCATTGTTGTCGGGGGTCGCCTCTTGCGCGAGCGGGATGAGGCGCGCGGAGAAAATGAATTGACCGACCTTGTCGGGCACAAATTCGAACTCGATCGTCTGGGGGGCCCCGTCGCCGGACAGCGGAATTGGACGTCGTTCGATTAGCTCTGTATCCATGCGCAGTTCGAGATCGGCGAGCGCGCCGTCGAGCCCGACAGAGTCCACGGTCACCTCGACGACGAGGGTGTTCTCAACGAAGGCAAAATCACCGGTGCGGATCCCCGTGACGGCGGCGTCGGTCAAGGCGGACCCCCCGACGCTGACCGTGGACACTGGGACCTCGGTGCGTCTCGCCGCGTGGAGTAGCCGCTCGCGGACCTTGGTTTGATCACCGCGCTGGAGTCCGTCGGACACCACGACCACGCCCGCGAGCGGGAGCACGCTCCGATCGGCGGAGAGGGCCTCAAGGGCGCTTGCGAGATCGGAGCGTCGCCCTGTGGGGCTCGCGAAGGGGTTGTTTGGATCGAACGGGGGGCCCTCGGTCACCGCATCGAGCGGGACCACCTCAAGCTGCAGCCCCTCACGCTCGCGCCACGATTCGAAGGCCGCACGAGCGCGCCATGCCTCGGCGGCGCGCGTGGAGCGACGGGTCGGCGTCTCGGCGGTCGTGGCCGCATCGGGGACGCTCATACTCTCCGTGTTGTCGGCGATGATCACCAAGCGCCGGAGAGCCGCCTTCTCCTCTTCTCGAGGCTGTGACAGCCCGACCACGGCCGCCACGACTCCTCCGAGTCCGAGCATGCGCAAGATGAAGCACCCCGCCCGAGCGGACCGAGAGAGGGGGTGCTGGCCGCGGCGTGGTCCGTAGTCGAGGACCGCACCCATGACCACAATCGCGATCACGGCGAGGATCCATGGCGCCGGCGGCGTCGCGAGGGAGAACATGGAGCCCATGGCTATCGCCTGCGCCGTGACCTCTCGAGTGTTTCTACGTGAGCCCTATCGGACTTGTAGTCTGTACACGTGGCATAGAGCACGATGTTCACGCCGAGGCGGATCGCCTCCTCCCGCTGAGCAGGCCCCCCAGGGTTGCAGGGATATCGGTACGAGCCTCGCAGGTCTCGCGCGAAGGCGCCGCCCAGATCTCCGGGCACGAACAGCATTTTGAGACGACCGGCATCGTGGACGCCCAGCAAAGGATTCCCGAAGTCGGTCCGCCCGTAGGCGCGATCGACCAGATAAAAACTCCGGTACAGCACGTGCTCGGGGGTCACTTCGCGCATGGGCGTAGAGGGCGCGAGCCGTTCGGAGAGTTTGAGGACCGAACGCCGGAATTCGGGCGCGCTCCCTCCGGAGGCGTCGTCGAAGACCATCAGCCCCCCGAGATCGATAAACCGACGGAGTCGCCGGAGCGCGGACGGCTCAAAGGGGGGGAGCGCGTCGTCCCCCGCCACCCATAAAAATGGCGTGCGAAATAAGGACGCGTCCCCAGGTCGGACCACCGTGGGTGTTTGGAGCGGTGCGACTCTGCTGCGAAGTCGGACTTCGCGTCCGAGCTCTTCGAGGGCGCCCATTCTCGGGTTCCAGGTGCCGTCGTACGCGAGCTGAGGGAGGTCGATCTGCGCGCTTTTTTGGGGGGCCTCGTCTGCTCTGGCATGGGATGAGACCCCGTGCGCGGCGAGCCACGCTCCGAAGTGTGCAGACCCTCGCAGGAGAGTGCGCCTGCGGTATCGGGAGGTTGGTAGCGTCATCGCGCGCCCATAGGATACCATTCGAGCGTGGATTGTTTGGGTTGGCTTCTAGGTGTCGGCGTCGTCGTCGGAGTCTCCGCTCCGTCGCAAGCGCTGGCAAATATCCACGCGGGCTCAGAGCCCGCCCCACCGGTCGTGAGCGGAGCGGCACCCTCGGCAGCCGATCCAGTCGCGGAGGCCCCGGAAGCGGCGCCCGGGGAAGCAAAAACCGTCGAAACGACTGACGGGGATGCGGCGGCCGGCGATGCACCGGAAGGCGCTGCGGCGAAACAGGCGCCGGAGGGTCCGATTCCATCCCCCTCGGACGCCACGCCGGAAGACGCCGCGAACGGGGCCGAGGAGGGCGCCGGCGATGGCGTAGAAGCACAGACGCCCAAATCAAAGTCTCACTTCAAGACCTTCGGGATCTCTCTCTCGCCGGGATTCGGCTATGGGATCACCTTGGCGGGGGACAAGTTTTGCGGGGCATTTTCCGAGTCGGCGGATGACTCCGATGGGCGTAAACCGGTGTGCAGTGGCCTCACGCCTGCCTACCTTGAGATCGCGCTCAGCTACGGCGTTACCAGGCGCATCGACCTGGTGTTGGGTGCGCGAATCAACCTGCAAAAAAGACGCTACGATGACGCAAAATGTCCCGCGGGGGAGGCGACGTGCACCGAAGGGGAGGGGCTGTTCGTGGATGCCCTCGGGGCGGGGCTCTTTCCAGGAATCCGCATCTGGGGGAAGGGGACGGAGCGTACCGTGAAGGTTGGCGCGGGGATTGACTTTACGGTCATGTTTGAAAACTTTGACGGCTACAAGACACGTCCGAGGTATCCAGGGGAGGAAGGCCCCAACACCGCAGAGTACGCGACAAACCGTCTCGACGAATCGGTCGTGGGCAACGTACAACTTGGGCTCCGCGTGGGGCCGGTGCTGGCGGTGGATCCGCATCACAACGTAGGTTTGTTTTTCTTTCCAGCCATCCATCCGAGCTTTCGCCCGTCGCAGGCGGCCGAACTCGACGGCGGCTGGCTCCAGATTGGGGTGGACTTTTCTGCTGGAATTCAGGCACGCTTTCCCTAGAGCCGGCTGTGTCCATCGTCGTCGTCAAAGATCTAAAGAAGACCTTCGTGAAGGGGTTTTGGCGCAAGCGTCACGTCGCGCTTCGCGGCGCTTCGTTTGTCGTTGAGCCGGGCGAGATTTTTGGATTTCTCGGGCCCAACGGCGCCGGAAAGACCACCACGCTCAAGATCTTGATGGGCCTCATCAAGCCCGATGGCGGGGAGGCGCTCATGTTTGGCAAGCCGTGTGGAGATCCCGCCACCAGGCGGCGCGTGGGGTACCTGCCCGAGAGTCCGTACTTTTATGACCACCTCACGGCGAACGAGCTGCTGGACATGATGGGGGCGCTGTATGGGATCGACGCGGCCACCCGTCGTAGCCGCGCGCGACGACTGCTTGAGCAGGTGGGAATCGCACATGCCGCCAGCCGGCCGCTGCGGTCGTATTCGAAGGGGATGCTGCAGCGAGCGGGGCTGGCACAGGCGCTCATCGCCGAGCCCGAACTCGTCGTGCTTGATGAACCTATGAGCGGTCTTGATCCCATCGGTCGTCGAGAGGTCCGCGATATGATCGCTGGATTGCGGGCTGCGGGGACGACTGTCCTCGTGTGCACCCACGTCCTGGCGGATGCGGTGACGCTCTGCGATCGCGTGGGGATTGTCGTCGAAGGAGTAGTCCGCGACCAGGGCTTGTTGTCGGAGCTCTTGAGTCCGCAGGTGCTGCGAGTGGACGTGCTGCTGCGGACAAGCGAAGCCGCGAGCGCGGCGATTCAAGGGAAGTTCTCGGACGCAGAGTTTCAGGTGACCGCAGAGGGGACGCTCGTGTCCTTGTCTGCGCATGAACGCCTCAACGAGTTCCTCTCGGTTTGCATCCAGGAGGGGGCGGGCGTGCTGCAGGTGACGCCGCACAAAGAGACGCTGGAGTCGCTGTTTATTCGACAAGCAAAGGAGGGGATGGCGTCGTGAGATTAATGTTGATGCGGATCTCCGCCATCGCAAAAAATACATTCCGGGAGGCGTCTCGAAACCGGGTGTTCGCGGTGCTCGTGTTGTTTTGCGTGGGGATGATGGCGTTCTCGATCGTGTTGGGTCGCTTGTCGGTGCACGAGGAGGTGCGCGTGATGATGGACTTGGGACTGGCGGGGATGGATCTGGTCGGGGTCGTGATCGCGCTCTTTTTAGGGGTGAACCTGCTCTCCAAAGAGCTTGAAAAGAAAACCGTCTACGCGGTCCTCCCCAAGCCGCTCCCGCGCTCGCAGTTCGTACTCGGGAAGTTCTTAGGGCTGGGAGGGGTGATGATGGCGCTCATCGTGGCCATGTCGATCGTGTTGAATCTTTTCGTCCTGTTCGTCGGGGGGGACGTGTCCGAGGTGTTGCTGCGGGCGGAGTTTCTCGTGATGTTCGAGATGCTCCTCGTCGTCGCCATCGCCATGTTCTTTGCGAGCTTTAGCTCGCCGTACTTGTCGGCCATGTTCACGGCGGGTGTGTGGCTGATCGGGCGCGGGAGCGGCGAACTTGAGGCGCTCGCTGCTGGGAAGCTCGCCGAGTCCTGGGTGCGTTTTTTGGTCGAGGGCATCGTGGCGGTCGTCCCCGACTTCAGCTTGTTTTTCGTGTCGGGGGCGGTCGTCGAATCGGTGCGGGTGAGCGTGCACGAGACCTTTGTGCCGTGGGTCTTTGTCCTCTCCATGTTCGGGTACACCCTGCTGTACTCCTTCGCGGCGCTCGCGTTCGCGTCGGCGTTGTTTCAGCGGCGGGACCTGACCTGATGGAGTTGGATCCGGAGCCAGAGACGCGGTCGCCGGAGCATGCTGGCCCCCGCGAAGGCGAGGTGCGTCGTGCGACGGCCCGTCGGCTCGGTGTCGCGGGCCTGTTTTTGGCCCTGTGCGTGACGCCGGTGGTGGGGCGGGTGGCGATGGAGGGCCGCGCTGAGCTCGATCGGGCGCGCGAGGCCGAGAGCCTCGGCGACGAGGACGCGCAGATTATCCACCTCGGACGCGCAGCTCGTTGGCGCCTCCCTGGAATCGGAGTCCAGGGCGCAGCGATTGACGAACTGTTGGTGCTGGCGGGGACGTACGAGGCGGCCGCGGACGAGCAGACTCCAAAGGCGCTCGCGTGCTTGCGGGAGGTTCGTCGGTCGTTGCTGAGCACCCGTCATGTCCGCGTTCCGGCGCCAGAGACCTTGGAAGAGGTGAACGGTCGCATCGCGACTTTGATGGCGCGCCAAGAGTACCAACTGGGCATGAGCACCGGTACGGAGGAGGAATCGCGGCGGTGGCATCTGGCGCGACTGCGAGCGCTCCCAGCCCCGTCGCGTCCATGGGTGGCCGTGGTCGCGTCCTGGTCCTTTGTGGGGTGGGTGCTGTCGTGCGTAGGATTCTTGATCTGGGGCATTGACGCGAGGGGAAACCTGCGCGGCAAGCAGGCGGTGCGCTGGGGTGCAGCCTTTTTGGTGTCGCTCGTGGCATGGATGGCCAGCACCGGCTTCGCCCGGTGACGGACGGGGCAGCGCTAGTCCGCAGGGGTGGCGACGACCACGGACCACACCAGCGGATCTACTGGAGACTCGGACCACACACCCACCCCCACATCCCGCGCGGTTGGATCTTGTAGCAACGCGCATGTGTTTGGGTCCGAGAGCCATGCGTCGAGTGCCTCGTTCACTCCGTTGATATCTCTCGCTTGGGCTTCCCCAAGAACGAGTACCTCGACGGCGCCCGCCGCCGCGACGCGCCCCGTGCAGTCTCGTCCGAGACTATCGATGGCAAAAAGACCACCGCGGGCGCCCATGTCCCGCGCGGACATTCGGGCGGCGCATCGCAGCAAGGGAGCGTGGCGCAGGGCGATGCGAGGTGAAGAGCCGGTTTTGCCACAGGCGTCGGGAGCGGCGCGGCGCAGGTTCAGTGCCTGCTGCAACGCGTCTTCGAGCGCCGTCTCTTGAGACGGCCAAAAGGAGAGTTCGAGACAGGCGGGGGCGGTGCCCAAAAACGTTTCGGTTTGTTCGCGTGGACCTTCGCAGGCGACAGCGGTCAGCACTATGGCCGCCAGTGGCGCGGTGGCACGGTGGCGCTGGGCACGACGCTTCATCGTTCCATGGTGCCAGATCCGCCAGGGGACGCGCGCAGACATCCCTCAGCGCGTTCGAAGGGGAGCATTGCGCGGGATTGCGCGAGTAAGTCGGTGTACGTGTGCAATCGACACCAATGAATCGTGCGCGAGGTGGGAACCCCTGGAGCGGCGTCGTGCCCGCGCGCTGCCGCGTGAAGGGCGTGCTACCTCCGACGCTTGATGTTTGTTTTGCAAACCGTCATGATCTCGCCGTGGTGGATTTACGAGTTTCCAGTCTGTTCGCGCTCACGTTGCTTCTTCCCAACCTCTCGTGGGCGGGAGAGGCCGAAGAGGGGGTGGAGACGCTGCCAGAGGAGAGCCTCCCCGAGATTTATGGCGGGACCCCCACACCGATCTGCGGGTGGCCGACCACGGTGTCGTTGGGCGGGTGCACCGGAACCTTGGTCCATCCGCGCGTTGTCGTGTACGCGGCACATTGCGGCGGGAACCAGAACTCCGTCGCATTTGGTGAGAACGCTGGGGCGCCTGCCTTCTCCGTGGGCACAGAATATTGCCAGACAAACCCGGCTTACAACGGCGGCTCCTCCGGGCGTGACCAGGCGTTTTGCGTGTTGTCGCAATCGCTGGAAGGCATTCCCATCGTTCCCCCCTTGATGGGGTGTGAGACGGGCGTGCTCACCGGCGGACAGGAGGTGACCATTGTTGGTTTTGGTCAGGCAGATGCGGTCCCCCAGTATGGGTTGAAACGCAACGTCACCACCACGATCAACGGCATTTACAATGACGAGGCCTACATCGGCGGCGGCGGGGAAGACAGCTGTCAGGGAGACTCTGGGGGGCCGGTCTATGTTCGTTTGTCGAGCGACGTCGGCGGAGACGACACATGGCGAGTCTTTGGGATCACGTCCTACGGCGGCGCGTGCGGTGGCGGCGGCTATTACTCCATGATGCACACGCAGATGTCGTGGTTCGAGAGCGCCTCTGGTATCGACCTCACGCCGTGTTTTACGGCGGAGGGTGCGTGGCAGCCGGGTCCCGAGTGCGGGTTCTTCCCCAAGGACTCCCAAAATTCCAACGGCACCTGGGCCAACGGTTGCGCGGGAGGCGGCACGGGGGCGTGGTCGTCGATCTGTGGTCAGCCGTTTAATTCGGAGCCTGACAACACGCCGCCAACGGTGACGTTTGTGACGCCGGATGACGGCGCCCAGTTTGACTCCCAAGGGGTCGGGAGCGTGGACATCGACGTGGTCACGGACGCGCAAGACGGAGACGGCTGGGGGGTCGCCTCGGTGGAGCTTTATATTGACGGTGCGCTCATTGACACGGACACGTCTGCGCCCTTCGAGTGGAACCTAAAGTTCCCGTCCGGTGTCTATCAACTTACCGCCATCGCGGTGGATATCGCCGACAACGCGAGCCCCCCCGCGGTGATCAACATCGGTGTTGATGACACGCCTCCCGCGGACTCCGGGGGCGATTCAGGCGGCGCCTCCGGCGGAGACTCCGGTGGGGACTCTGACGGCATTGGCGACTCGGGAGGCACCGGCGGCATCGGTGCCAACGGTGACGAGGGCGACTCCGGCTGCGGCTGTGACGTGGGGGGTCGTCGCGACAGCGGTGGACCGCTCGGGCTCGCACTGTTCGCGCTCGGTGGCCTGGCGTGGACGAGGCGCCGTCGCCCCGTGCGATGATTTGTCGACTTGCCCCTTGATCTCGAGGCTCGGGCTGCAGACCATGGGAGTATGAACGCCGGCGGCACGCCCAACGCACTCGAGATTCAGCGCATCCCGGCGCCCCCGACGGAGCAGGTCGCGCGTCGACATTGCCGCGAGGTCGAAGAGGGCGGCAAGCGAGACCGTTACTGCCTGCCCCTCGCGCTTCGAAGCAGCTCGCCCATTGGGTACCGGACGCGGGTGCCCATGACGGAAGCGGAGGTCGCGGCGATGTTGCCTCTGCTGGCGCTCACCCCGCCGACGCGGTTTGACGCGTGCCCCATGCCCACCGAGCGCGAACTCTTTGAGGAGGCGGCGCTCGGCATCTTGTCGGCGCGTCAGTCGACAAATTTTCGCGGGCAGCGCCAGGTGACGCTTGGCCCCGAGCAGCTTTCCGAGCTCGACAGCGCGCTCAGGCAGATGGGGGGGATCGAGGAG
>JBDQGY010000097.1:0-15014 GCA_040265175.1 Nannocystaceae bacterium | reverse complement strand
CCCCGGGCCGGAGGCGCCGCCGACGCCGTCGCCGTCGCCTGTGGTGGAGGCGTCGCCGTCGCCGTCGCCGTCGCCAGTGGTGGAGGGGTCGCCGTCGCCGTCGCCGGCGCCGTCGCCGTCGCCGTCGCCGTCGCCGTTGCAGTAGCTGACTTGGGCGACATTGGACACCTGCGATTCTGGAGTGACTCCGACAAAAAAGTCGAGGAATGCTTGGTTGTCGAAGTCACC
Organism: Nannocystaceae bacterium; assembly: GCA_040265175.1. Taxonomy (GTDB): domain Bacteria; phylum Myxococcota_A; class Polyangia; order Nannocystales; family Nannocystaceae; genus JAAZXR01. The sequence goes on along the minus strand of JBDQGY010000097.1, from coordinate 14,786 downwards.
GCAGACGTCGAGTTGCAAGGTCAACGAGATCGATTGGCTCTCTAGATATCCTAGATTCTCGAGGTCCCATGCCACAATTCCCGAGCCTGGGCTGGTTTCGGCGCCCCCGTTCGAGGCGCTCACGAAGGATGTATTCGCCGGGAGCGTGTCACTGAGCGTCGCGGAGTAGGCAGTGGCCGGCCCCGCGTTGGAGACGTTGATCGTAAAGGTGACCACCCCGTTGGGGTCTACCGTGCCCGCCGTCTTGGTGAGCGAGATGGTCGGATGACCCGCGTTCGTGGCACACGGCGCCTCGAACAAGGAGTTCAGGAACAGCCGGGCTCCTTGGCCGTTTGTGTTGGAGGAGAGCGGCTGGTTGGGCTTGTACTCATGGCCACCGAGGTAACTGACTTTACCGGTCTGGTCGCACACCTCCGCGAAGGGGGGGCACTCCCCGTCGAGAAATCCCGTCATCCACAGGTCGTCCACACCCCGGTCGTCTGTGAGCGGGTTGTCGTCGTTGTCCGCGGTGATCATCACCACGTCACCGTTTTTGTAGGTGCACGCGGTGTCGCCCGCGAGGGCGGTACAGTCGGCGCCTGTAGGGATGCTGTAGGCTGGTTCGCTGCCCCCGACCGTGGTGAAGCCGCCGTCAAGTTGGGCGTAGGGCTCTTGGAAGTTGTAGTACTCGAGCTTGTTATCTTTTTCTTGCGACCCGATCACGTAGCCGTGGGAGGTCAAGAAAAATCCGGTCGCCTCCCCGCACAGCTGGTTGTCTTCGCTGCAGCGGAGGGTGGGATCGATGGCTTCGCAGGTCGCGTGGCCGTTCGCCGAGCAGTCGATGGCGGTCGTCTCCGTTACCAAATTCTCGAAGGCGTTCACGGCCTGACATTCGGCGTACAGGTGGGTGGGGAAGGTCAAAAACTCTCGCAGTTCGGCGACGGTCTCCGGGATCGCCTGCGCGTCGTTGATTCCCCAATGCATCGACATAAATTGACAGTAGGTGGGGTCGCCATCTTGGTCGAAGAGGAGGCCGTCGTTGTGGGCGGGATCCGTGGTCGCGCCGGCGATGTCGCACGGGCGCAGCATGTCGGGGCTTCCGACGGTGTCGTCGCGCGGTCCTGGACACGCGTTTGGTTGGTCGGGCCAGTCCATGTCGCCCGTGGAGTCGGGGATCCACGCCGCCTGAAGGTAGCCGCGCGCGATATCTTGTTTTCCGTCCGCCATCATCGCGATGGTGGGGGCGGCGATGAGATAGCGGGCGATGGGGGCTGTGAAATCTGCAGTGGCGCGATGCACGACGACGGACGAGTTCGCGCCCGTGGAGGCGTTCGTGGACGCTTGCCAAGATGTGATGATCGTCGCCGCTGCGGCCGCGTCGTTAGCGTCGACGATAAATGGTCCACCGCGGTAGTCGAAGGTGCTTATCGTCCCGATCGCTCCGAAGTTTTGGGCGGTCGCGGTGAAGTCGGTCGAGTCGGGGGTCAAGGTGACCCCGTCGTAGAAGGTCGCCTTCGAGGGGCTGATCGCCCAGCGTACCGGGACGCCGTTGCGGAGCAGCTCGTAGACCAGCCCATAGGCCTCAAACATCCCGTCGTCTTGGAGCGAGGTGTCCATCGGGATGATGAGCGCTCCGGTCGTGAAGTCGTCGGCGAGTGCGGGCCGCGCCAGGGACAAGGCAACAATGCATGGGATAAGATAGAGGCTCCGCTTCATGGTTCGTCTCGTTCCAGACTTCGAGGGTACCTTGGATGCGGTGTGGAGTGGCGAAGCCTGTCGCGGATGGATTCGGGTCGGAGGGCGAAACGACGTGTGTGTGTGGGGGGGGGGCGTGTTCGTTGCGCAGTCGGAGGCTGCGAACCGCCCACAAGAGGCTTAAAACGAAGGTTTCGCCGCGGGGAGGCACATGGTCCCCCCGGGAGTACGGGGTCGTGGCAATCTCTTGGTTGCCCACGCGATGGACTGCCGCGCGCCGCGACCTTCGTCTTTATGCCCCTCTTTGTTCACCGTTCCAATCACATCGAGACGCTCCACGCAGCCCTCGCCAGGGTGTTGAGCGAGACCGCGTCGCGAGATCCGTTCGAGCCCGCGGCGGTCGTCGTGGGCAGTCAAGGGATGGCGCGTTGGCTGCGATATGAGTTTGCGACGCGGGATGGCGTCGCGGCACGGATGGAATTTCCATTCTCGGCGCAGGCGCTCGACGGCGCCATCCGTTGGCTCACGGCGTCATCGCGGGACGCCTTGGGTCCGTATCTTTGGTCTCCGACTGCCGCGACGGCGGGCAGGGGCTGGAGCAAGCGAGAGCTCGTGTCTCGGGTGGTGGGGCTCATCCGAGCGGAACTGGAGACGGCGCCCTTTGAGCGGGTCCGCCGCTATCTCCGACCGAACGGCTCGGGGAGCGGGGAAACGAAGAGCGCCGCCGACGATGGTCAGGTGGTGCAGGCACGTGAGCTGACGTTCGCAGGCCAGGTAGCGGATGTCCTCGATCGCCTCTTGCATGACCGCCATGAGATGGCCCTGGCCTGGTCCCGCCATCCCGAGGAGGCGTCAAAAGAGTATCGTTGGCTCGCGGTCTTGTTGAGGGGGCTTTTGGTGCACGAAGACCCCGCCAGTCCCGCGCGGCTGCTTGAGGCCTGCGAGTCGCTCACCACCCCGCCGCCGTGGGCGTCGCGCAGCACAATGTGCCTGTTTGGTCTGTCCACGCTGGGCGCAGGGGACCGCGCGCGGGTCCGGGCCATCGCTCAACACATCGACGTACACCTGTTCTTGATGGTGCCCTCGGACACCTGGTGGCAGCATATCCACAGCCACGGGGAGCAGGTTGCGGCGCTGCGCGCGGTGACCCGCTACGAAGACTACGCCGCACGAATTCGGGAGTACGAGTCTCAAAACCCTCTGTTGGCGTCGCTCGGTATGCCCAGCCGAGATGTGCAGTTCTGGTTGGAGGAGGTGGGCTACGAGGGCGACGAGGTGGAGTCCCGCGAGCCCTTGGAGCGCGGGGTGACCTGGCTGAACGTCTTGCAGTCATGGATTCGGCGCGCCGAGACTCGCGCGGAGCTCGCCGAAAAGCTCGCCGCGCTGCCGCCGCCCGACGGCGCCCCGGATGGCGGGGAGGTTCGCGACCCAACGCTGGGGTTCCACGCCACGTTTGGTCCGATGCGGCAGTGTGAGGTGCTGCGCGATCTGCTGCTTGAGCGCTTCGAGGCGGACCCCTCTCTCGAACCCCGGCACATCCTCGTCATGACCCCCGACGTCGACACCTACGGACCGCTCATCTCGGCGGTGTTTGCGAGGACCGGCGTCGCGGTCGAGGTTGAGGGGGAGAGGTCCGACCCGCCTCGGGGTCTGCCGGCGATTCCAGTGTCGGTGAGCGATCGGGGTCTGACCCAGACCAACGCCGTGGCAGAGGTGATGCTGTTGGTCTTGCGGCTGTGTGGCGAGCGAGTCACCGGCGGGGCGGTGTTGGATTTGTGCGGACTCGAGCCCGTGCGGCGTCGTTTTGGCGTCGCATACGAGGACCTTGAGACGCTGCGCGAGCTCGTGGTCGACAGCAATATGCGATGGGCTTTTAACGCGGACGATCGCGCGCGCTTTGACCAACCGGCCCTGGACTCGCATACGCTCCGCTTCGGGTTGGAGCGGTTGGCGCTCGGCGCGTTGATGCCCGACGAGACCATGCACCTGTCGATGGAGGGCGCCGAGGGCGAAGGTGTCGACGGGCGGCGAGGCATGCGCGCAGACGTGGTCGGTGTCCCGCTCCGCACGCCGGAGCAGCGTCGCTGCGCGGGGGTGCTCGCCCAGGTGGTGTCGCTGCTCGCGGACTTCACCACGCAGTGCGCGACCCCATCCGCCGCGAGCGGGTGGCGCCGGCGACTCGAGGCGGTCCTCTCGGCGCTCACGGAGACCAGCGAGGACGCCGCGTGGCTGAGCCGCGAGGTCCGCGATCGGCTGCAACGATTCGAAGAGGAGTTCGACCGTGAGAAGGAGGAGGCGCTAAGCCTGAGTCGAGACGCCGTCTATCAGTGGCTCAAGAGTGACTTTGAAATCCCCCAACGGGGGGATCGGGCGATCACCGGGGCGGTCACGCTCTGCGCGTTGCAGCCCATGCGCTCGGTCCCATTTCGCGTCGTGGCGCTGCTCGGAATGGATGACGGCACCTTCCCGCGCGGGAGCATGCCCAAGACCTGGGACCCTTTCGGCGAGCGTCTGCCGGGCGAGCGCGACAACCGTGAGATCGATCGACACTTGCTGTTGGAGGCGATGCTGTCTGCACGGGATCATCTCCTGGTCCTGTGGTCGGGATTTGATGTCCGCTCTGGCGAGCGAACGCCCGCCGCGGTCCCCGTCGAAGAGATCCTAGAGGTGTTGACCGAAGCGTGGACGCGCGCTCACCCCACCACTCCATCAGAGACCGATCACGGGACGGGGCGACTGTTCGTCCGGGCGCACCCGCTTCAACCGTGGGGACTCGGCGCCCACATGGGGGCGACACCGAGAGTCTTTGACGCTCGGCTCCAGCGCGCGGCCGCGATGCTGGAGGCGCAGCGGCTCGGGGAGCAATCGCCGGTCTCTTCGGGACTGATGGTCGTGGAGGATGGCGACGGCAGGTTGCCGCCCGAGCCCAACCCACCTCAGACCATCTCGCTCCGTCAACTGGCGATGGGGCTCCAAAATCCGCAGCGGCTCTACTTGAGCGGCCGGCTCGGGATGTACATGGGCCGTGAGCAGGAGGCGCCCGCGGGACGCGAGCCGCTCGGCCTCGAGTCGTTGGAGCGATGGTCCCTCAAAGGTGAGGCGCTTTCGATGTTGACGGCTCAGCAGACGGGGGGCACCACCACGGAGCGTCTGCGCGGGGTGGTCGACGCGCTGTACGGGAAGATGTATGGCGAAGGGCGGTTGCCCTTGGCGGCAGGGGGCAAGGTGCTGCTCGCGGAAGAATGTGAGGCGCTGCTGCCCTTGAGTGAGGCACACGCGGCCACGAGGGGAGACCTTGGCGGCGAGGGGGTCGGTGTGAGTATCGACGCCGGGGATCTTCGCATCGTGGGGACCGTGCAAGATCTTCGTATGCTGGAGACCGCGGCGGGGGAGCGGTTGCTTCACTCCAGGTGCGAGGCGTCCTCCGTTGGAAACGTCCGGCGACAGTTGATGGCGTGGTTGACGTTGCTGGCGGGAAAGGCATCGGGGCTCGATCTTGACGTGGAGCTTCTTGGTCCGCCGCCCTCACGATCTAAACTCCCGTACGCACAAGAGGGATTCTCCGCTCCCCACATGGACGCCGGGGCCGCCCGCGCGCAGCTGGTGAGCGTGGCGAAGTTGTGGATGCGACTCCGATGCGAGCCGCTGCCGCTGTTTGGCAACACCTCGCGGGCCCTCGCGGCCGCGATGCACAGCGAAGGCATCGAAGTGGAGGGCGCGGCCCACGGGGCGCCGCCCTCGTCGCTGGTCAAGATCGCGGTGGACAAGATGACCGGTGGCTATTCTGGATTCGGAGATCTTGGTGACGCCTACACCGGCGCCTTGTTTGGCACGCTGGACGTGGAGGAGGCCATGGCGCGCGAGGGTCCCGAGAGTTTGCGTGGGCTGTCCGCGGCGCTGTGGCTGCCCTTCCTTCGAGCGTCGGTGGAGCGCGACGCGTTCGAAAAGACCTGGAGGGAGCGATGACCTGGACGGGCGACGAATCCCTCGACCTCACGCGACCGCTCTTGCTTGAGGCGAGCGCGGGGACCGGAAAGACCTGGCAGATCGCCCATCTCGTGGCGCGCTTTGTCGCGTGCGAGGGGGTGCCCATCGACCGTATATTGGTGATCACCTTCACCAACGCGGCGACCTCCGAGTTGCGGGATCGGATTCGTCGTCGGCTGGTGGACGTGCGGGCGTGTCTTGAACTGGCCTGCCGGACACCCGAGGCGCTCGCCGAGGCTGATGAGGTGCTCGTTCGGCAGTTTTGCGAGCCCGAAGATGAGCGTGAGACGAGGTTGCGTCGCGTGCACGCGGCGCTGTCGGGATTCGACCGTGCGAGCATCTCCACCATTCACGGTTTCTCCCAGCGGATGTTGGATCAGTTCGCGTTCGAATCGGGGCAAGAGGCCGAGCTGGAGCTGGTCACCGACGCGAGCGAATTGCAACAAGAGTACGTCTCGGATCTCATGGCGAACGCCTACGCGGCGGCGACGGAGCGAGAGGTGAACGCGCTGGAGGAGCTGGGCTTCGCGCCCGGCCGAATGCGGGACTTGGTGAAAGAGATGACCGGCGCGGTGTCCCCGACGCTCCGTCCCGAGCCGTCGACCTTGAGTGACCTACCTGACACGCCGCTCGCGCTCGCGCGCCGCTGGTGTGCCGCGGTGGATTCTACGGGAGCTTTCGTCGACTCTGGGGCCGGCGAAGACGCCTTGCAGGGGCTCGGCTCTCTGGTTGGTACGAATGGGAAAAAACTCAACAAGAAAACGGCGGCGGGGGCAGCAGACGACCTGCGCGCATGGGTGGCTCAAGGCGGTCGCGGAGGCACCATCGGGACGAAGGCGAGGAACGAGTATCTGAGAGGGGTGCGGGCGACCTCGGCCGAGGTGGATCCGGAGTACGAGCGGGTTGCGCCCCTGTTCGAGGCGGTGAACGGGGCGCTCGGGCTGCGCGAGCGCCTGATCTCCGCCATGGCGATTCGAGTGGGAGAAGGCGCGCGTCGGCATGTGGACGACGAGCTTCGTCGCCGTAGGCTCCTCACGTTCAACACCATCCTCTCACGCCTCGCGGAACGCATCGTGGACGCCGACAGCGGGGCCGCGCTCGCTGAGGCAATTCGCGAGCGCTACGACGTGGCCTTGGTCGACGAGTTCCAAGACACCGACGCCGCGCAGTGGGCCGTGCTTCGCGCCGTGTTCGCTCATCCCTCTCGGCGCCTGCTGCTGATCGGTGATCCCAAGCAGGCGATCTACGCCTTCCGTGATGCAGACATTCACGTCTACCTCGACGCCAAACATGTGACCTCTGCGCAGCAAGAGACGATGGCGACAAATTTTCGCACCGACGCCTCCTTGGTGGACGCGATGAACCACCTTTGGCGAGCGGACAGCGGGGCGTTCCTCACAGACGATGTGGAGTACGTAGCGGTTGGGGCGCGCCACGCTGACGGACGTGTGCATCTTCCTCCGTGTGAGGACGGACGGACGCGCGCTGCGCTTGAGATTCGTTGGGCTGATGTGCGCACCCTGCGTGGTGAGGTGCCCGCCGACGGCAAAGAGACGATAAACAAGGACGCGGCGCGGTTCTTGGCCGCCGGGCTCTGCGCTCGTGAGGCCGCCGCGCTGCTCCGGAGCGGCGGGCAGTTTTTCTCCGCCAAGGGCGGCGAGCCCCGTCCGCTTCGCGCGCGGGACATCGCGGTGTTGGTGTCGAGCCACAAGGAGGGCAACCTCGTGCAAAGGGGCTTGGCCGCGCGTGGAATCGCGAGCGTTCGCGGGGGGCAAGCCAATGTATTCCTAAGCGAGGTGACGGCGTGGCTCAAATCGTGGCTGCAGGCGGTGGCCGCTGCGGGGCGTTCGGCGGAGGCGCGGTTTGTCTACACCTGTCCGTTGTTTGGGCACACCGCGCGGGAGCTCGACGCGGCGATGAACGAGGAGGGCGCGGAGGCATGGACCGAGTGGGTAGCCTCGCTGAGCGGGTGGCTCAAGCAATGGTCGACGGACGGATTTGTGCGCGTATTTGAGGCCGCGCTCGACGAATACGATGTGATGGAGCGGCTGTTGCGTCGGGTCGCGGGTGAGCGTCATGCGACGGATCTCCGCCATCTCATGGAGCTGTGCCACGCGGAGGAGCGCCGCACACGGGTCGGGCCCGCAGGGCTTGCCGCGTGGCTTGAGGAACAACGCGAAGCCGAGGGCGTCGCGCCCTCGGATGAGCAGCTGATTCGCCTTGAGCGCGACGACGACGCGATCCAAATCGTGACGATATGGTCGAGCAAGGGTCTCGAGTATCCGGTGGTGCTGCTGCCGTTTTGCTCACTTCCGTACAACTTCAGCGACAAAGGTCAGCCGCTTCGCTACCACGAGGGGGCGGACCTGTGCCTCGATCTGCACCCGAGCACCGCTTCCCCGCGGGCAGAGGCTGTGGAGGCCTCGCTGCGGGAGCGACGAGAAGAGGAGATGCGGCTCTTGTATGTCGCCATGACTCGCGCCGCACATCATACGGTGGCGTGGCACGTGGCCTACAAAGGGGCGAGCGCGGCGAGCTCCTCGTTGGGGCGGTTGCTGTTTCGCGAGCGGACGCAAGACGGTGCGGTCCTCCATCGGGGTGCGGAGTCGCTCGGTGATCTTGTGGCCAAAGAGCTCGTGTTCGAGGACGCAGCACCTCGACTCGATCGCTTGGCGGCCACATCCAATGGAACGCTTGCGTGGACGCGAGCGTCCTACCTCGCGCCCGATGATGATGAGGGGGCGCCGACAGGCGGGCGTCGGGAGGAACTCCCCACGGAGGCATGGACGCGACGGTCGCTGCGAAGCGCGTTCGTACTCACGAGCTACAGCGGGCTCTCCGCAGGGAGCTCGGTGGACGTCGATGAGCCAGCGCGGGAGGATACGGCCGCTGCAATTCTGGCGTCCGCGGCGTCGGGCGAAGCGGCCACGGGGGCCGGCGCGATGTTGGCGGAGCCGTCCGGAGGTCGTTCGATGGAGGGGACCGACGCGACCACGCCCCAGGGTTCTCCGCTCCCGCTCGAAGGCATGCGTGGCGGCACCGATGTGGGAACATGGGCCCACGCGGTCCTTGAACATCTCGATTTTCAGACTGGGGATGGGCTCGACGGTACGCGGCGGGCCGACCTGGTCGCGTCGCTCGGGGCGCGATACGGAGTGCAACGACCCCAGGACCACGCCCTCTTGGGCGAGGCGCTCCCCGCGATTTTGGCGACGGTGATGGGGCACCCGGAGGGCGGCGAGGCGGATCCTCTCACGGGGGTAGCGCTCGCGGATATCCCACGCGCCGATCGAATCGACGAGCTCCGGTTTGACCTGCGCCTCGGGCAGGGGACCGACTACCTGCACAAAACGCCGGGGAGTGGCGGGCGCGTGGACGAGGCGGAGGTGCACCGCGCGCTGCGGGACGAGCACGCGGCCTCAGTGCGGGAGGGGGATGAGCACCAGGCGGCCTACTTGGAAGCCGTGCTCTCCCGAGCGAGCGCGTCGGGGCAGGCGCCCATTTTCTGGTCCATGGCCGGGATTATGGGGGGCTATATCGACCTTGTATTTCGCGTCCCGAAGCCCGGGGGAGACCCACAAGATCCGGCGGCGTATCGCTACTACGTTTGCGACTACAAGACCAACTACATCAAGTCGCGGGCGCCGGGGGCGGTCGCCACTGCGACCCAGTTTACGCGCCCGTGGATGGCGTGGGAGATGGCCCACCACGGCTACTATCTCCAAGCGCTGGTCTATCAGCTCGCGCTTCACCGCTTTTTGGGGGCGAGGCTTGGCGCTGCCTACAGCCCGCGCGAGCATCTCGGGGGATACGTCTATTTGTTTCTTCGAGGGATGACGGGCGCGTCTGCGGTGCTCGACGCGCCCGCTGTGCGGGGCGTCTACCGTGGAGCCTGGAGCGCGGAGTTAATGCAGGCGATGGATGTGGCGCTCGATGGTCGCTCGGCCGCCCGCGCGGACGGAGGCGCACCATGACCCCACCCGCGCAGCACACGAGGACACCTCTCTCCGGTGAGATGTCGACGCGCGCCTTGCCGATGCGAACCCCGGGCATGGACTCACACGCGCGCCGATGGATTCACGCCCGGCTTGTCTTCGCCGAAGACCTCGCGTTGCTCGACATCCTCGCCGAGCGGGCTGGCGAGCACCGACCGCGGGTGTTGTTGGCCTTGTGTTTGGCCATGGGGGCGCCTCGGCGTGGGAGCGTTGGCGTGGATCTCGATCGGTGGGTGCGGCGTCGGTTTGGACCGGACGCCGTGGACATCCACGCAGACGACAACTCGGTGGAAGCCCGCGCGGCGACGCCCACAGACGTGGAGGCGTGGCTCGCGGAGGTTCAGAGTTCAACGCTCGTGGGAGGGCCAGAAGACGCGCATCGCCCCTTTTGTGTGCAGCGCACGGGAACGAGGGTCCTGGTGATGTCTCGCAGGGAGTGGGCCGCCCAAGAAACCATCGCGCAGGCGCTGTTGGCGTTGGCGTCCGACCGTCCAACGCCGTCGATCTCGTCGGATGTGGTGGAAGCCTATATTGATCGGCTCTACAAGATCGCGGCGCCAGTAGATACGTCACGCCAGCAGTTTGGCCAGCGCCAAGATAATCTCGCGATCGCGGCGGCCGCGTCTCAGCGCTTGACTGTGATCACCGGTGGCCCAGGCACTGGCAAGACCTACAGCGTGAAGAGGCTGCTCGCGCTCTTGTTGGAGCAGCCGCGCGCGACCGAGGAAGGGCCGCTTCGGATCGCGTTGGCGGCACCCACGGGCAAAGCGGGGGTGCGGATGGCGGAGGCGATGGCCGAGGATCTCGAGAGTCTAGGCCTCGCGCCGAAGGTGCTCGAGGCGATGGAGGCGTTGGAACCCAAGACGCTGCACAAGCTGCTGCGCATGCGTCCCGACGGGGTCGCAGGCCACGGGCGTGACACGCCGCTCAACGCGGATGTGGTGGTCGTAGACGAGGCCTCCATGATCGATCTGACGATGATGCGGCATCTGCTCGCGGCGATCGGCCCGCAGGCGCGACTGATTCTACTTGGTGACAGAGACCAGCTCGCGTCGGTAGACGCGGGCACTGTGCTCAGCGATATTGTGTCCACCGCGCTCGGTACACAAGACTCCGAGACGGCCGGTGAAGGAGAGGCCGGACTCCGCGCGTGTATCATTCACTTCACCCAGAACCACCGTTTTCACAAGGCGCCGCGCATCGCTCAAGTCGCGCAGTTGATCCAGCACAAGGGAGCCGACGAGCTCGCGCAGGCGGTGGCGTTAATGGATCCGCAGGGCGACCATCGTGATGGTGTCGACGATCCTCTCCTCGATCGCATTCGGCATCTCGGGGCGCCCACCGCGGGCCGATTGAGCACTCCCCAACTCGCCGCCCTCAGCGCGCCGTATCTCGATGACGACGGGTTTGGAGGTCGCTTGATGGCGGCGTTCCGCTCGCGGGGGGAACGAGGCGATGACCTCCGAGATCCCGCGCTTCATCGTGAGTTGCTCGCGTGTCTCGAGGGGTACCGAGTTCTTGCGGCACATCGCCGCGGATCTCTGGGGGTGGAGGGGATCCTGCGCGCTCTAGAAACTCAAATATTTCATGAGCTAGAAGGTGCTTTCGTCGAGGGAGGGCGAGGGGCTCGGCTCTGGACCGAGGGACAGTTTTGGCTGGGCCGTCCGGTCCTCATTCGGGAGAACGCGTATGACCTTGAGCTGATGAACGGGGACATCGGTCTGGTGCTGCCTGTGGATGGTTCACTCCGTCTCGTTTTTCCCGGAAGAGGCGATGGCGCGGCGCCGCTTCGGAGCGTGGCGTTGTCTAGACTCCCATCTCACGAAGGCGCGCTCGCGATGACCATCCACAAGAGCCAAGGCTCTCAATTCCAGCGCGTCGCCATGGTCCTGGCGGATGGACCGAGTCCCATCCAGACGCGAGAGCTTGTGTACACGGCCTTGACACGGGCGCGGGAACGAGTTGACTGGATCGGTAGCATCGAGACGTTAACTCGGGCGCTTGGACTCCCAGTTCAACGCTCGAGCGGGCTCTCCTCACTCTTGTGGGATCGCTAGCCGGGGAGCTCGGGGAAGTGCGTGGGGACGAACTGAAGGTGGGAACGTCGGGCGCCAAGGGGTGTTCGGTAAACGGTGAACGCGGCGGCGCGCGCAGGTTTGTCGCGATTCGATCGGTCGAGGAGTCGTCCGCGAGCAACATCGCAGATATAGTCATCGCATGATTGGAATGATTGGCTTGATGGTGACGACGGTGCAACGGTCGGCGGTCTGCGGGGCGGTGGCCGCCGCGGTCGTGACGTCGTCGGCGATGGGGTGCGCGAAGGACAGCGCTCAGAGCGGCGAGGGCGGTGACGACGTGGCCGACAGCGCTGACGCGGGCACAGACTCCACCGGCGACGGGGGCGAGTGCGCTGTAGAATTTGAGGGATCCGCGCCCGGAACGTTCGCCGTTTGGACGGTCACCAACGCCCGCGCAGTCCCGATCTACTTGCCCGGGACCCGCGACCTGTGCATCCTAGAGCCGTGGTCCGTCACCCAAGATGGCGAGCGCATTTTCTGGTACTCCGGCAGCTACATCCCGACCTGCGAGCTGCTCCATAGCACCCCGGGGTGCGGATATGGGTGCAGCGACGGCCCGGCGACTGTGGTCAAGCTGAACCCCGGCGCCTCGGTCGAGAAGATCTTCGGGTTGTATGGATGGAAGGAGGCGAATCTGCCCCCCGAGTGTTGGGAGGGCTCCGACTGCGACCCCACCACGTCGTGCTACGTCGGCCGCGCCCTTATTGAGACGCCGCTGACGCTGGAGATCCCCGTGACAGAGAACTGCGACTTCGCCGACGAGTGTGGCTGTGAAGGAGAGATCTGTACCTTCCAGATTAGCGATGACGTGCTCCCCTTGGCGGGCGCGCAGCTCGTCACATTTGAGTACGATGGGGCGGTGGAGGGCGGCACCTTCGTCGTGGAGTGAGGGCCGCGGGCGAGCGCGTGTTCCTTTGTGGTGGGCTGCCGGATCGACAACGTTGGAATCGACGCCGGAGACCGTTGTTTTCGCCGCTGGCGAGGCTGCATCCGCAGGTTGGAAGGATGGTCCCTCGCGGATCACGCGGATATGGCATGGTAGGGCCGTGGCGATGAAGCAGGTTTCAGACAACGACATGCGCGGAGATCAAGACGAAGAGCCCATGGGACTCTCCGGGGCAGAGGAGGCCGAGGACGAGGAGCTTCCGAGCGAGCTGAGGCTCGATATGTGGCTGCGGGACCGTGAGGTCATCGAGGCGGTCAGCGCCTACGCCACGCCCCGCGAGCGGCAGGCGTTCGTGACGACCGCGCTTCGAATCGGCGTGCTGGCCATGCGGCAAGCCAGCGGCGAGGTGGACGCAACGTCCGTGCGAAACGAGGGCGAGCGCATGCTGACCCAGCTCGCCGCGTCGCTGACCCAGCACAAAGAGACCGTGGCCGAGCAGGTGTCGCACCAACTGAAGGTGTACTTTGATCCCAATGATGGGCACTTCAACGAGCGGATCAAGCGGCTGGTCGCGCGAGACGGTGAGCTGGAATCGACGCTCCGCGCTCTCATCGGCCGGGAAGACTCGGAGCTGGTGAAGACGCTCGGCGCCCACATCGGGGATCGCAGCCCATTGATGAAGCTCCTCGATCCAAACGAGGCAGACGGGATGGTCGCGGCGCTCGAAGGCAGGGTCGCGACGGTGCTCGAGGCGCAGCGCGACCGCATTTTGAGGCAGTTCTCCTTGGATGACGACGCGAGCGCGCTGAGTCGTTTGGTACAGCAGATTAAGGGGAACAACGCCGAGGTGGTTCGGGAGTTCTCTCTCGATCACGAGGATTCGGCCCTCAGTCGTCTGATGCGGGGGGTGCAAGATGCCCAGACTCAGATCAGTCGAGAGTTCTCGCTCGACGAAGAAGACTCGGCGCTCGCACGCATGAAAAAACAGATGCTCGACGTGCTCGAGCAACACCGCACGGAGCGGAAGAACTTCGAGGTGGAGGTGCGCACGGCCTTAAGAGAGATGCAGGCACGCAAGGAAGAGCGGGCCAAGTCCACGCGACACGGCGCGGAGTTTGAAGCCTCGGTAGCCGCCCAGGTGCGGGAGCTGTGCCGGCCTCTCAATGATGTGGTGCACGACACGGGGAACACCCCGGGGCGGATCAAAAACTCGAAAGTGGGCGATTGCGTGGTGGAATTTGGACCGGAGCACGTCGCTAGCGGCGCGAAGGTTGTGCTTGAGGCGAAGCAAGACCGGAGCTATGACCTAAAAAAGGCGCTCGCGGAGATCGAGGTGGCGCGAAACAACCGCGAGGCGCAGGCGGGCATCTTTGTATTCTCCTCCAAAACGGCGCCCGCCGGCACGGAGCCCATGCGGGCCTATGGTACTGACCTCGTGGTCGTTTGGGACGCCGAGGACCCGGAGACCGACATCGTGCTGGACGCCGCGCTCTTCGCGGCGCGCTCTATCGCCGCGGCGATTTTTGCCTCGCGAAGCGGCGAACAGGCAGATATCGGCGTGGTCGAGACCGCCATTTTGGGGATTCAAAAGCAGCTCGGATCTTTGGAGGATATCTCCAAATGGGTCGGCACCATTAAGAGCAACAGCGAGAAGATCGAGAACAAGGCCCGGATTATGCGAGACAAACTCAGCAAAGAGATCGGCCTGGCTCAAGAAGGCGTGGACGCGATTCGGCGGGGATAGGCAGGCCTGAAGCGGCGAAGATGTGCGGGGATGGACGCGTTGACTGGATCTGCGCGACCCGGGGCGCGCGATGGCACCGGATGTTATGGCGGAGATGGGACGGCGTCCGTGCGGCGCGCGACCGCGGCTCGATCGTGACCTTGATTCACGGTAAACTGCGGCGATGCGAAGGCTTTGTCTGACCGTCTTCATTGTAGGGGGTTGCGGTGTCCCTGACGGAGAGGGGCCCTTGTCTGATACCTTTGGGGGCGACGACAACCCTTACACCGTGAGCGCCAGTCTTGGCGACGAAGAGGAATCTGCGACGACGGGTGACGGCGACGACGGCAGCGAATCCTCTGGCGGCGACGGCGACGGCGACGGCGACGGCGACGGCGACGGTGACGGCGACGGTGGCGATTCTGGATCGGGGAACTCGACGT
>JBDQGY010000096.1:0-15127 GCA_040265175.1 Nannocystaceae bacterium | reverse complement strand
GTCCGGCGGGGGGAGGACATCGAAGACTTGGTCTAGACGGGCGTTCGTTCGAGCCGTACGAAGCTGTAGGAGAACTCATTGCGCTCATCTGCGGGGGCATCGGTTCGTGTGACCTCACGCCACCCGTCGCCGATCATAGGGAAGGTCGCGTCCCCCGTCACGGACGCGTGAACCTCGGTCAACTCAATGGAGTGAGCGAGCGGGAGGGCGAGACGGTAAATCTCTGCGCCGCCGATGATGAAGACCTTCCCCGTCCCGTGGCTGGCGCCCGCGCTGATCCCAGCCTCGACACTCTGGGCCGATTTGCACCCCGGAAAATCTGCCCCAAGCCTACGTGACAAGATGAGGTTGGGGCGGCCGGGGAGCGGGCGGCCGATGCTCTCGTGGGTCTTGCGACCCATGACGATCGGGTGCCCCATGGTTAGCGTTTTGAAGCGCCGGAGATCATCGGACAGACGCCACGGGAGCGCGCCATCGCGACCGATGGTTCGCTCTTGACTCATCGCTACGATGATTGAAACCTCCACGCTCGTCTGGATGGTCATACGGCGATGGCGCCCTTGATGTGGGGGTGTGGATCGTAGCCTTCGATGACAACGTCTTCGAACTTGAAGTCAAAGATATCTCTGACGTCGCGCTCAAGTCGGAGCGTCGGGAGCGGGCGTGGGCTGCGGGTCAGTTGTAGTTTGGCTTGTTCGAGGTGGTTCGCGTACAGATGCGCGTCGCCGAGCGTGTGTACAAAATCGCCGGGCTCTAGCCCCACCACGCGCGCCACCATATGGGTGAGGAGGGCGTAGCTCGCGATGTTAAACGGTACGCCCAAAAACACATCGGCGCTGCGCTGATAGAGTTGGCACGAGAGGGCGCCGTTCGCCACGTAGAATTGAAACAAGCAGTGGCAGGGCGGAAGCGCCATTATGGGGACATCCGCGGGGTTCCAGGCGGTGACGATGTGCCGACGGGACTCGGGATTGCTGCGCAGACTCTCGACGACCTGCGTGATTTGGTCGATGGTCTGGCCGTCGCCGGAGGGCCATGAGCGCCACTGGTACCCGTAGACAGGCCCGAGTTCGCCGTCCTCGTCCGCCCAGTCGTCCCATATCTTCACACCGTTTTCCTTGAGGTAGGCGATGTTGGTGTCGCCGCGTAGGAACCACAGCAGCTCATGGATGATGGAGCGGAGGTGAAGCTTCTTTGTGGTCAGCAGGGGGAACCCCTCGCGGAGCGGGAATCGCATCTGGTGTCCGAACACACTCATGGTGCCCGTGCCGGTTCGATCACCTCGGCTTGCCCCCTGGTCGAGGATCGTCCGCAACAAGTTGAGGTACTGCGCCTCTGGATGGGGGTGCATGCGCCGAAGATAACGCGAGGGGAGCCCATGGGCACCCCCCCCGATGGGATCAGCGGAGGGCGCGCTGGGGCGCCGAGACCCCGCGGAGAGCGTGGCGGGGCCACGGGCAGGCGTGGCGGGACGAATCTCCGGGCTAGGCCCGACGAACCCGGTCTTTGGAGGCGGTGTGGACGGTGCGCGAGGGGTTCGACGTGCACGCGTGGGGAGGGTATCCTTCGACGCCACTTGAGGAAGAAAACATGAATTTTTCAAAGATCGTCTCCGATACTCTGTGCATGGCAGCCGTGGCGCTGGCGGTCGCGACGACCGGCTGCTCCGAGTCCAACACCTCTGCCAAGGGCGACAAAGACCTTAATGCGGCTGCGAGCACGATGCTGGGGGCCGGTGCGGACGAGGCGACGAAGGCCGCGCGCGCCGCAGATGAAGCCAAGCGCCGCGCCGAGTACGAGGCACAGCAAAAAATCAAAGATGAGATTCAGACCAAGTTCGACGGAGCCGTGAAACAGTTCGCTGTGGTTCCAGAGGGTTCGCCGACCAAGGTCGATGACGCGTGCACGGTGATGCTCGACGGCTACCATCAGTTCAAGTTGACCCAACATGAGGGGAATGACGGGGCGTTGCTCCGCTGGTACACCGACAAGCCCAAGGCGCTCGGTGAATTGCGCGCCAAGTGCAACGCCCTCGGGAGCGCCGAGGTCGCCGCGTGTCAGGGGAGCCTGCTCGCGCAGAGCCCCGGTGGTCTCCTCTCCCGAGAACTTGACCTCATGAAGGCCTGCAAGGACAAGTTCGGGACAGCGAAGGGCGCGGCGGCCACGCCGTGACATCCTCGGTGCTGCTTTGACAAATATCGGGAAGCACAAACGCTCCTTGTCGAGTGTGGATGGAGAGGTGTCGCTGCGCGGGGACCCTGCCTATGGCTTTGTGTTGAGGCGTGCCTTGGAGTCGGCCGCGGACGCCCCGGATGACCGGTTGACCCACGGATTTCACGTGTACCCAGCGCGCATGCACCCGGCCATCGCCCGTGTCGTGCTCGAGGAGCTGTTCGAGGGCGGGGCGGCCGACGTGCTCGATCCGTTTTGTGGGGGTGGTACGGTCGTGGTGGAGGCCATGCGTGCGGGCTGGGGCGCGCTGGGTACCGACCTGAATCCCCTGGCCATTCGTGTGGCCCGCGTGCGCAGCGAGCTTCGCAAGCAGGGCGCGCGTGATCGATTTGTGGAGGCGGTGGAGCGGGTTGGGCGAGCGTCGACGCAGCGGGTGCAGACTCGGGTGGACAGCCGCGCCGAAATTGCGCCAGAGCATCGCGCCAAGTATGAGATCCACGTGCTCAAAGAGCTGGCGGGGCTGCTGGCGGAGATTCGTCGGTCCGCGTCCAAGGCCGATCGCGCCGCGATGGAGATGGTGTTTTCGTCCCTTGTGGTCAAGTGCTCCAAGCAGCGGTCGGACACCAACCAAGACGAGGTGACCCGCACGCTGAGGAAGGGGCTCGTCACCGAGATGTTCGTGCGGAAGGGGCGGGAGCTGGGCTCACGGTGGGCGGCGCTCGCCCGCGCTGTTCCGAGAGGCGCCGCGGCGCCGCGGCTCGTGTGCGCGGACATTCAGCAGCTTCGCAAGACCCTCGGCGGCCAATACCAGTGCAACCTGATCTTGTCGTCGCCGCCCTACGGTGGGACCTACGACTACGTGGAGCACCACCGGCTGCGCGCGGCGTGGTTGGGCGTGGGGCTCGGGGGGATGGAGGCCGGCGAGATGGGTGCCCGCCGGCGTTTCTCCGGGCTGCCAGACGAAGACGTCGCGGGGGCCTCGACTCGCTGGGATCAAGAAGTGCAGGGCATGCTGGAAAGCATGGCGGGATGCCTTCGGCGTGACGGCATCGCGGTGCTGCTCATGGGAGACGGGGAGGTTGGCGGAGTGCGGGTGCCGGCAGACGCGCAACTTGAGCGGATCGCGGAGAAGGTTGGGCTTGAGTTCTTGTGTGCGGCGGCGCAGCCTCGGGTGGACTTGCGCGGCGGCCCCATGCGTCGAGAACATCTCGTGGCGTTGATCAAGCGTTGAGGGTGACGGGGCAACCGAGGGTCAGTTGATGGCGCCGTGCAGGAACCATCGCGCGCGCGGATGGTCGTGAAAGACCCAGAGGAGAGCGCCTCGTGCGGTCTCTAGGTAGTAGTAGTCTCGTTCAATGGTGCGCGCCCACCAGCCGCCGCTGAGTTTCCAGGGGCCGTGTCGTTGTCGCACCAGCCCGTAATGTTCCACGAGGTCGGGCCATCGCTGGGGCTCGGAGGGCTCTGGGCTGCGCAGCGGGATCGGGCGCGCGTGGAGGCGCCGCACCAGCGGAGGGGGGGCTGGAGGCGAACGTGAGCAATCAGGGAAGCGCAACGACTCTGCGCGTTCATATTGAACGCCAGCCTCGGGGAGGTGGGCCGCCTGCAGGCACGCCCGCGTGACGGCGTCGGCGCCAAACAGGGCCCGCACCCGGGCGAGGGCGAGCGCGCCTGCCTCGAGGTCACGCCGCTCGTGTACGCGAAACATTTCAAGCTGCATGCGTCTCGCGTGGACGCCTTCAAGGCGGATCAAAAGGCGGTTCACCGGGGCGTGAAATTGTTTTGACTCAAGCCTCAAGCGGAGCAGATCCATGATCGGCATCAGCTCAAGGGTCGGCGAGGCAGGGTGGATCGGATCATGGTAGGTGCCGCCGCCTTCAAGGGAATACTCGAGGTGAAGCGTCTGCAAGGCGAGCGCGCGTTGAGAGAGCTCGCGCAGCAGCGCGGGCAGCATGGACTTGATGCGAAACAAGAGGCGGTGCTTGTCAACCTCGGGAGGTTCAAGATGATGCTCGACCTGAATAGGGTCATGGGTGATACGAGGGGAGAGCAGCGGCGCTTGACCGCCACCCAACGCGAGGTGAAGGGCGCCGACCTGGGGGCCAAAGCGGTCTGTGAGCGCGCCGCGGTCCATGGAGAGGAGGTCCACGACCGTGGACAACTCAAGCTCCTCAAGAGAATCACAGATCGGAGAGGGGACACCTACGGAGCGCAAGGAGAGGGGGGCGATGAGCTGGAACTCTCGTTCGGGAGAGGGCACGAGCCAGACGCCACGATGGGTACGCGCGATGGCGAGGGTGCGCGCGCGCTCAAAGCCTGTGATCACGGAGGCGCGAAGGTCCATGCCACGCAGACGCTGCGCGATGGCCTGGCCCCAGGCCTCCACCCCGCCATGAAGGTACGCGAGGCCGCTCGGGTCGAGGAAGAAGCTGCCTTCGTGGGTGGTGTCGGGCTCCACGCGTGGGGAGAAGTCATTGAGGGCGAGAAATAGTTCGCCGAGGAGATGTGCGCGTTGCTCTGGGAGTATGGCCGCCGCCCTCAACGCGGGGAGGAGTCCACGGGCCGCCGCGTAGCGCATGCCCACGGTCACATGCTCTTGAGCGGCGAGACGATTGAGCGCGAGAATCGGAGCGTGGGGTCGATCCTCCGCGACGACCGCGACAGGCCCTTCACGCCATGAGGGGCGCAGCCGCAGCAGGAGTTGAAGCGAGAAAGAGTGCACATGAACGCAGGTGATGCGCTCGACACGAGGGCTCGTAGGATCGCGGAGGGGACCTGACATTGGTCAACGGAGGCCCCACGGACCACGCCACCTGGTAGGAGAGAGAGAGGGGTGTCCACTGGCCTTGTATTTGTGGATCTCGTGGTGGACCTCGAATCCTCCAGAATCACCGTTGCGTCGGCGAGAGGAGGTGGCGTGCAAAAACACGAGGGGCCCCAGGGAGTGCGCGGTGGTCTGGCGAGAAGCCATCGATCGCGTGGGGGCTCGTGCCGTTAAGAGGAGCACGAGGGTCTGGTGTTGCCGTGCGGCGCCCGCGAGGCGGCTCAGCCAAGCTTGCTCATGAGGAGGTGGCGTGCCGGCGCTAAAATCGAGGATCAAGATTCCAAACGCCCCAGAGTGCAAAAGCAGCTCGGCGGCGCGACATGCTCCGTAGGGGAGCGACGCGTCCGGCAATCGAATAAACAGCAGGGCCTCAAGATCGACGCCATGCGCATGGAGGTCGGGGGCATAGACGCCGCTGTGTGTCGGGGTGATCCACGCAGAGGTCTCGCCACGCCGCTGCAATTGGGAGAGCAGGGCGGCGGCGCAGGAGGTCTGTGCGCCGGAGAGGTCACCCGAGAATTGAACGACACGGCCCGCTTGGGCGAGCTGGTGCAGCTGTGTCGGTGAGGAGCCTTGAGGCTGGGAGGCACGCTCAAGGTCGCTGCCTCGAAGCAGCGGGAGATGGGAAATGGACATGCACTGAACATTGTATCAGTATCTGGAGACAGGGGTGGCGACGGAGAAGAAAATCGTGGGAAGGCGGTCAAAAATGCGGCAGATCGGGACCTAGACCCCCACCAACCGAGGCTGGCGTCGTGTTAGCGTCCCCTCAATGATCACGATTAGTTGCGAGTTTGACGGTGGAAACATCGAGGTGAAGAGTTGCGGAGAGGATGGCGCCGCGCGCCTCGCCATCCGCCAAGACAAAGACAGCGAGCACTTCCAGTGGTTTTATTTCCGCGTCACCGGCGGCGGCGGGCTACCGCTCTCGCTGGCCATCGAGAACGCCGGCGAGGCGAGCTATCCCCCAGGCTGGGAGGGCTACAACGTCGCCTACTCCTACGATCGTGAGACGTGGTTTCGGACGGAGACCTCATTCAAAGACGGCGTGCTCACCATCGAGCACCAACCGGAGTTCGATTCCGTCTACTACGCTTATTTTGCGCCGTACTCCATGGAGCGACACCACGACCTGGTGGCTGCGTGCATGACGGACCCGCGGGTGGCCTACGAGCGCCTCGGCAGCACCGTCGATGGACAAGACATGGACTTGCTGACGATCGGCACGCCCGGAGGCGACAAGCTCCCCTGCTGGATCATCGCCCGCCAACACCCTGGCGAAACCATGGCGGAGTGGCTGATGGAGGGGCTCCTCGAGCGACTCCTCGACCCGGACGACCCGGTGTCGCGCGTGCTGCTCGAGCGGGCCGTGTTCTATGTGGTGCCCAATATGAACCCGGACGGGTCGCGCCGCGGTCACCTGCGTACCACTGCGCTGGGCGTGAATCTCAACCGCGTGTGGCACGACCCCAATATGCAGACATGCCCCGAGGTGGCCGTGGTGCGCGAACGCATGGAAGACACCAACGTGGCCTTCTTCCTCGACGTGCACGGGGATGAGGCGCTCCCCTACAACTTCATCGCCGGTCCCGACGGCGTGGAGGGGCTTGGCGAGCACGTCCGTGAGGATATCGAGGCCTACCAGGCCGCCCTCGTGCAAGCCAGCCCCGACTTTCAGACTGAATTCGGATATCCGGTCCCGCCCATGGGAGAGGCGGACATGTCCATGGCGACCAACTGGGTGGCCAAGCGCTTCAACGCCATCTCCATGACGTTGGAGCAGCCCTTCAAGGACACCAAGGACAGCCCCTCGGAGCTGTACGGGTGGTCGCCCGCCCGGGCCAGGCACCTAGGGCGCGCCAACCTTGAGGCCCTCCACGCGGTCCTCGGACGCTTGAGGGTGCGGAGCTAGCCGTGCAACGCGGCCCGGAGCGCTGGAAATAAGCGCGCGGTGCTTGCCAATTTACCCCTGCCAACGAACACTCCCCAGACATGAGCAGGCGGGCGAACTCAGGTCTATCTCGGTCCCTGCAGGAACGATGCAGGGGTCGTCTCTTTGCCGTCACCGTCGCCGCCCTGAGCGTGACGGCGTGTACAGACCTCTCCGACGCCACGACCGGAGGCCGCCGTGTCCTCGATCCACACGTCCGCGCCGCGGTGGTCTCAGGGGCTTCCGAACGCCCCGAGTCCCGTCATCGACTGCTGCTTGAGCCGATCCGAGAGGCCGAGGTCGCGGCGCGGTTTGGTGGCGCGGTTCAGGCGCGGCATGTCTCGGAACAGGCTGCCGTCGTCAAGGGGGACTTGCTCGTGACGCTCGCCGCAGCGGACGCCAAGGGGGCCGTACGCACCGCAAGGGGCGCGGTGTCCTCGGCCAAAGAGCAAATCGCGGACAACGCCCGGGTCCTCGCGCGGAGCAAGCGACTGGAGGCATCCGGGGCGGAGTCGTCCCGGGAGGTGGAGCGACTCGGGTCCTCCGCCATCGCGCTGGCCGCGGCGCTTGAGCAAGCCCGTGGCTCGTTGACTCAAGCGCAGGATCGACTCGATGCCTCCATGATCCGCGCGCCGTTCGATGGAACGGTCACCGACCTCCGGGTAGAGGTCGGCGAATACGCCCCCATCGGAGGCCCTGTCGCCGTCGTGGCCGAGCTGTCCACGCTGGCGGTCGAGGTACCGCTCAGTGAGCGAGAGGCGGTGGCGCAAAACCGAGGTGACCTAGAGTTTAGCGTGGAGGTGCGTGGTGATCGTTTCACGCACGAGGTGGAGTGGGTGTCGTCGCGTGCAAAACCGCAGACCGCGACCTTCACCGCCAGGATCCTTGTGGACAATGCGTCGCGGGACCTGCGGGCGGGGGAGACGGCGGTGGTCCGCGTGAGGAGTCCGGCGGCGCCGAAGGTGCCCGCGGTGCCGCCCGCGGCGCTCCGCTGGGACGGCGCCACGCCCTATGTGCTTCGACTCGAGCCCGCCGAAGAGGAGGATTCGAAGCGACGGGTGTCTCGCGTCGAGGTGCAGGTGATGGGGGACCTCGGGCGGTTGGTGGCCGTGCGAGCGGCGAGCGACAACAACCCGCTGGTGCTCGGCGAAGAGGTTGTTTCGGCGGGGCCCGACACGCTCACCACGGGTGATCACGTGGTGGTGGTCGCCGAGCCCGCGTCGTCTGAGGAGCCGCGATGAGCGAGGGCACGGCGGGGCGCGGAGCCGGCGAGCCACCGGGCACCGAGCAGGCGGAGGGGGAAACCAAGACGCGTGACGGTCTCCTCGAGAAAGTCGTCCGACTCGCGGTCTTTAACTCGGTCTTCGTCAACCTACTGTTTTGGATCATCGTGGCCGCGGGGCTCGCGGCGGCGTTTTTGTTGCCCCGGGAGCAGTTTCCAGAGGTGAGTCTCGATCGAGTCTCTATCTTGACGGCGTACCCTGGGGCCACCGCCACAGACGTCGAGGAGTTGATCACGCGGGAAGTTGAGGAGGCGCTGGAGGACGTGGCCGACGTGGACCGCGTCATCAGCGTCTCTTCGGAGGGCGCGTCGAATGTGGTGGTCACTTTTTTGTCGGGCAAAGATCTGCAGGATGGACGCGCGGAGATCGAAAAAGCCGTCGCGACCCTCGATGACCTCCCAGAAGACGCCGAGACGCCCATCGTCCGTGAACTAGCCCTGGAGCTACCGGTAGTCACCGTGGCGGTGCGAGGCGATATCTCGGCGCGCCTCGCCATCGAGCGGATTCGTGAAGAACTCGGCGAGATTCCTGGCGTGGCGACCACCACGATCAGCGGGATGACAGAGCGCCGCCTGGTGGTCGAGCTGGACGAAGATCGGGTGCGCGCCCTCGGCCTCCAAGCGACCCAGGTGGCGGCGGCGATCCGCGCGTCCCGTGCGAATGTCCCCGCGGGCACCATCGAGGGTGCAGGCGGCGAAATCTTCGTGAAGACGGATCAGCGCATCACCTCGGCGAGAGACGTCGCGAACATCCCGTTGACACTTGGCTCTCAGCTGAGGCTCGGCGACGTGGCCCGCGTGCGGGATGTAGAGGAGCTTCCAGATACCCGGATCTATGTGGACGGGGCGCCGGCCGTGCAGATTGTGGTGTCGCGGGAAGAGGGCGCAGACCCATTGCGGGTGCGCACCCGGGTGATCGCGTTGCTCGACGATATCCGCGACCGGGTGGAGCCTGGGACCGCGGTAGAAATCTCCGAAGACTACACGCCCGTGATCCGCGAGCGCCTCGGGGTGGTCGCGTCGAACGGGATGACGGGCGCGATCTTGGTCATCGTGGTGTTGAGCCTCGTCTCCGGCTTCCGGCAGGCGCTGCTCGCGTTGTGGGGCATGCCCGTGTCGTACCTCCTCGCGACGTTGTTCATGTGGAAGACTGGCGTGACGATCAATGTCATCTCGACCTTCGCGCTTCTAATCGCCACGGGGATTATCGTCGACGACGCCATCGTGGTCATCGAGAACACCCAGCGTCACCTCGAGATGGGCAAGGATAGGGTGAGGGCGGCCATCGACGGGACCCGAGAGGTGCTCGTGCCAGTGACGGCGGCGATCACCACGACGTGCTTGGCTTTTTTGCCCCTCACGATGGTGGGGGGGACCATCGGGCGCGTCATGAAAATATTGCCTCTCGTGGTGATCTTCTGCCTGCTCGGTTCGCTCGTCGAGGCCATCTTCATCCTGCCGGGTCACGTGGCGGCGCACGCGAAGTCGGACGGCGCCGGCGGGCGCACCGCGCGGGTGCTCGCGCGGATGCAGGCGGTCTATCGGCCCATCCTCACCGCGTGTCTAGGGTATGGCCGAGGGGCCTCGCGGCGCAGGGGGGTCAGCGCGGGTATTGGGGTCCGGCTGCGCTCCGTGGGACTCGGTGCGCTGTTGTTTGTGGCGACCTTGGTGCTGGCCGCGAAGGGGATGTCTTTTCAGTTGAACGCGCCCGGGAAGCCCTATGAAACAACAGTGAATTTCAGGCTTTCGCCGGGCGCAAATCGTCTGTCCACACACGGCAAGGCAGAGGCGGTGCGCGCCACCATCGTGCAAGGCGTAGGGCGCGATAACGTTCGCTCAGCCAAGGCTCGCATCGGCAGCTCCCTCGATCAGCGGACGGGCCTGCTGGAACGGGGATCCAACGTCGGGCAAATTCGTTTTGAATTCGTCATGAACGAGGAGCTGTTGGCGCGGCATGGCGACACCATCGACGCTGTCAAGGACCTGCTGACTGCCGATCCAGACATCAGCAACTACAGCGTGACTGTTCCCCAAGCGGGGCCGCCCGCGGGGGCCGAATTCTCGGCGCGCTTGCGGGGCCGGGACGCCGTACAGGTGCTCGCGGCGAGCGGGACGCTCAAGAGCTTTATGGGGGAGCTGGACGGGGTGTCCGAGGTCATTGACGACCTCGGTCTGGGCAAGGAGACATTTCGGGTGGTGGTGGATCAAGAGTTGGCATCACTGTACGGGCTCAGCGAGCGGGACGTCGGGCTCACGGTCCGCACGGCCATCGATGGCTTGCTCGCGGATGAGGTGTCCATCGACGAGACTCAGGTGGAGATCGTGATCCGCTATCGAGATGGAATGAGCCTGGATCGGGAGGGGCTCGGCTCCATTCCTATCACCACGCAGACGGGCACCGTCGTGCGCCTCGACGAAGTCGCAGACGTGCTCCGAACGCGTGAGGCGGGTTCTTTGCGACGCCGGGATAATCAGCGACAGATCGAAGTCCAAGCCGACCTTGAGACGGACACGGTCTCTGTCTCGGAGGTCAACTCCGCCGTTCTTACGCACTGGAATGAGGAACTGGCGGCGCGCTACGAGGGGGTGGAGCTCGCCTTCGGTGGCGAGACCGAGGACTTTAACGAGAGCCTTCGTGATTTGATTCCAGCCTTCGGGCTTGTGGTCGGGCTCATCTTTGTGGTGTTGGCGCTTCAGTTCCGGAGCTACCTGCAACCCCTGATCATTTTATCCGCCATCCCTTTTGGGATCATTGGCGCGGTGTGGGGGTTGTTTTTGATGGGGTACGACCTGTCGCTGTTCGCGTTCTTTGGCATCGTCGCGCTCGCCGGCATCGTGGTGAACGACTCTTTGGTGATGGTGGACTTCATCAACAAGCGTGTGGCGGAGGGGGCGGCGGTCCCTGTCGCGATCGTAGACGGAGCGCTCGCGCGGCTGCGGCCGATCCTGTCGACCACGCTGACCACGGTGTTCGGGCTCGCGCCGCTCGCGTTGGGCTTTGGAGGCAAGGACGAGATTCTCGCGCCCATGGCCATCTCCATCGCTGGGGGCCTCGCGATTTCCACGGGGCTCGTGTTGCTGCTCGTCCCGGTCCTCTACGCGCTGGTGGACGACCTCGGGCGCTGGTGGGATCGGTGGCGGGGCCGGGGAAGCTCGGACGTGGACTCAGCGGTCTGAGTTCGAAGCCTCGTCGACCTGTGCGCTGGCACGCAGGCCACGCCCCACCATGTACTGCTCGAAGCTGCCGGTGCGCGTCGAGGCGGGCCGGAACGCGTTCGCCTCCTGGAAGCTGTCCTTCATGGACTTGAGGATCATGGGAAATCGGGGCCCTTGAAAGATCTTGGCGGTGAAGTGCCCGCCGGGTTTGAGGCAGGCCTGCGCGATTTGTAACGCGCGCAAGAACAACTCTTCACTCCCGTGTTGATCCCCCGGTCGGTCGCCAGAGGTTTGAGGCGCCATGTCGCTGATGACTGTGGTGAACGCGCCGAACTTTTTACGGAAGGCCTCGGGTTTCAGCTTGAACACATCACCCTCGAGCGTCTGAATATGGTCGGGGAGCTCGATGGAGACCGCCTTTAAGTCGACGCCGACACCGAGCCCTTGCGGACCGATCTTGGGGGCCACAAATTGCAGCCACGACCCGGGCCAGCAACCGAGATCCAAGACGCGTCCGCCGGGCTTGAAGAGGTGGAACTTCGCGTCGATCTCTTCGAGCTTGTAGACGGCGCGGCCCGCATACTGCTCTTTTTTCGCGCGCCGATAGGCCGCGTCGTGACGAAACTTTCGATCTCTGAGTCGATGCTTCGCCACGATACGCTCCAACTCCACCGGTGCGGAGTGTTCCCGAGAGGGGGTCTACTTCTTCTTGCCGCGTGCACGGGCGGCGGACTTCACAGAGTGACGCACGGTCACGAGACCGTTCTTGCCGCCGGGGATGGCACCAGAGACGAGGATGAGGCCCTCGTCCTGCATGACCTTCACGATCTTGAGATTCTGGACGGTGACGCGCTCGTTGCCCATCTGACCCGCCATGCGCTTGCCCTTGAGGACGCGGCCGGGGGTGAGGCGACAACCGATGGATCCACCGTGACGGTACACTTCGTGTTGACCGTGGCTTTGCTTCTCGCCGCGCATATTGTGGCGCTTGATGACCCCTTGGAAGCCCTTGCCCTTGCTGGTGCCGGTGACGTCGACGACGGCGCCTGCTTCGAACACAGAGCCGAGCTCTACCTCGCTCCCCACGGGGTGGGTCTCAAGGATGTCGGCGGGGACGCGTAGCTCGCGGACGTTCCGCTTGGGAGCGACCTCAGACTTGGCGAAGTGTCCCAACTGAGCTTTGGTGAGGCGGCTGGCTTTTTGGTCGTCGAAACCAACCTGCAGCGCGGTGTAGCCGTCGCGGGCTTCGGTGCGGTGCGCGGTGATGACGTTTCCTTTGGCCTCAAGGACGGTCACTGGAACGCGGGTTCCGTCGTCTTGGAAGAGCTGCGTCATTCCGATCTTTTTGGCGATTAGGCCCATTTCCGTTTGCATGGCTTCGGTACTCCTGTGCGCGGCGCCGTAGGGGCGCAGCGGGGCCCGGACTATGGGGCAGGCGGGCGTTTCAGTCAAGCGGACGGCAGGGGCATTGAGAGCACGGCTCGCGCGTTCTGCGTGGTCCGCGCAGCTAGGTCTTCGGGGTCCATCCCCCGCAGCCCGGCTACGAACGCGCACGTGAAGGGCACATAGGACGGCTCATTCTTCCGGCCACGCATGGGAACGGGGGCGAGAAAGGGCGCGTCGGTCTCCATCAGGAGGTGCTCCATGGGGGTGATTCGGGCCGCCTCTTGAATGTCGGAGGCAGATCGAAAGGTGACGATCCCCGAAAACCCGAGTACGAACCCGCGGTCGACCCACGCCCGGGCCTCCTCGGGCCCGCCGGTGAAACAGTGGACGATACCCGGCCGGCTCGACGCGGGCGGGTGGGCGTCGAGAATCTCCCAGGCGTCGGCGTGGGCGTCACGAATGTGCAGGACGATGGGGACGTCCCGATTGCGTGCCAGGTCAAGCTGGCGCGCGAAGGCCTCCTTTTGAACGTCACGCGGCGACCGATCATAGTGATAGTCGAGTCCGGTCTCTCCAAGGGCGAGGACCTTCGGTTCGTCGAGGAGCGTGTCAAGGCGGGTTTCGACAGCGTCGTCGTAGTGCCGTGCGTCGTGGGGATGAATCCCCACGCTGGCGAACACGGGCTCGAAGGATCGCGCCAACTCCACCGCAGGGTTGAGGCGATCGACGCTGCAGCCGATGTGCATGACCTGGTCGACACCCACGTCCTGGGCGCGCTGGAGCGCCGCCTGGACGTCCTCGGCCATGGGCGGATAGTCGAGATGGCAATGGGTGTCGATCAGCCCGCGGATGCGAGGGGTGACCTTCGGTGTGCGCGCAGACTTTCCCACGCGGGTACCGTAGCAGAAACCGCGGCGCGCGCGTTGACGGACGGCGAGGTCATCGCTGGCTCAAGGTGTGGAGCGCCGCCCTCGCGTCCACGACCGCGTCTCGAACGCTCGCGCGAGCGCTACGTGCCATCCGGTCGAGCAGGGCGCCCCCCGCCTCGGGGCGGACGCGCGCGAGCAGGTATGCGGCGCGCACCCGCGTCACTGGCGGAACGAGCCATCGCCGTGTGAGGCGCTCTGCGAGGTCGGCCGCCGCTCCAGGGATGTCGCTAGGTTCGAGGGCGGCCATGGCTTCGATGGCGTCGTCACGCTCGTCGCCGTCGGTCATGCCCCTCAACAAGCGCTCCGCAGCGGCGCCGATGCGGAGGCTCGCGAGGAGGCGCGCGGCCGCGAAGGACTCGCGCTCCGCGGCAGGATCGGACTCGCCGTCGCCGTCGCGCCCAACACCGGTCGCCGCGCGTGCCGCGTCCACCACGAGGCTCGGAGCGTCACCGCGATCGAGGAAGGTGGCGTAGATCTGGGCGCGCACCTCTGCCTGGGTCTCCAGTGCCAGGCGTGGCGGCAAAAGCTCCTCTGCCATGGAGGGGGCGGCGTCGGCCACCACGGCGATGGCTTGGAAGCGCACCTCCGGGGCGGGATCGTCGAGCGCCTCCAGAAGGGCACGCAAGATGTCGTCGTGTTCGACTCCAGGGGGCGGCGGTGCGAAGGCGGCGAGCTCCCCGAGACCGAGGATGGCGCTCTCTTTAATCCACTGTTTCGCTGGGTCTTGCGGGTGAGGAGCGAGCGTTCCGCGTCGGTAATCGCGAAGCAAGGTCGCGTCCGCGAGCCGTCCGCGCGCGATCATGGCGAGTCCACGAACGAACCCATCTGCGTCACCGTCGAGTTCGCGCAAGCCGATCAACGCGCTGCCGTGCTGCGCGTGCGCCTCAAGGCGCGAGAATCCCAACTGGGGCAGGTCGAGTGTTTCGGTCTCCTGTGGGCCGACACAGTCCGCGGCGATGGCGTCGGGTAGCGCTCGAATCGCGTTCGCCCGGGCGCGAGGGGAACGGGCCTTGAGGTCTCGGAGTGACGCCGCCAACGACAGCCGTGGGAATAATGGTTCAGGTCCAAACATCGATCGTCACTTCCCGAGCTCAAGTAAGGTCTGCTCGACGCTCATACGGACGTTGAGGTTGGCGCTGATTCCGTCCCTGAATTGTAGGAGGGTCTGGACCTGGGAGGCGAGCTGCGGCGCAGAGCGGGAGCTCTGGTGCGCTGGATCGATGAGCCCACGCTCCCCGGCCAGTCTCGCGCGGAGGTGAATGAGCCACACATCGGCGAGCCTCCGCGCCGCCATGCGCTGTTGTTTCGCGCTAGCTTTTTTTGCGCCGCTCTTTGCCTTTACCTTTTTGGGGGAGGTCGCTTTTTTCTTCGTGGCCCGCGCCCTCGTCGGGAGTTTTGTCACCGTGTCACCCGCCTTCGCCGCCGCGGGGGCTTCGATGACCGCCATGGAC
>JBDQGY010000095.1:0-15135 GCA_040265175.1 Nannocystaceae bacterium | reverse complement strand
CCACCCGCGATCGATGTGGGCTGCGAAACGGCTCGCTTCACCGCGGAGTTGCTCGTTGTTCGGGTCGTCGTCGCTCACCGCGGCGGACGATATCACGGGGGACGGATGCGGGGGGAGTCCACCTGGGGCAGCGGGCGCTCAACGAGATGTGCGGGGAGGCTCGCACGTGAGGCTTGGGGTCCGGGGCGTTCGGAACTATGATGAGCAGGGTGACGCGATTCGAATACAGAGCGACGACGACCCGAACAACGAGCAACTCCGCGGTGAAGCGAGCCGTTTCGCAGCCCACATCGATCGCGGGTGGGGCCTGTTTGAACAAGGGGACCTCGACGGGGCCCGCGAGTCAGCCTTGCTCGCTCAGACGCTCTTCCCTGATGGTCATGATGCCCCGGTCCTTTTGGGTGCCATCGCCTCTGCGAACCACCGACCTGAGGCGGCGATCCAGCACTACGAACGAGCGCTCGAAATTGACAGGGAGCTTCCTGAAGCTCTGATCCCCCTGGCGCAGATCTGGTTGCTGGACATGCAGGCCCCCTCCAGCGCCCGAGAGCTCTGCGACCGCGCGCTCGGCGGCGGCGACTTCGCCCATATCGACCGGCTCGACCTCCGCATCCTCTCAGCCGAGGCCGCCAACGCAGAGCACGACGAACAAGCCGCCCGGGCCTATCTGGACGACGCGGACGAGACGCCGCTGCTTCGCGCCGCGGTCTCCGGAACCGCAGCTGAATCAGAGGCCGCCATTCGCATCCTCAGCGGCGCCGTGGAGGACGACGATCTCGACGACGAGGAGCGTCTCGCCCTCGACCGTCGGTGCCGCGATCTAGCGCTTCGGATGGCTCGCATCTACATCGAATACGACGAGGTCGATTTTGCGGTGGAGTGGCTCGACTGCGTCGTCGTTCGAGACCAAGAAGACGCCGACGCCTGGTATCTGCTCTCCGAAGCGCAACTGCGACTCGGTGAAGTCGGCGAGGCGATGACCTCCTCGCTGCGCGTCCGGCGACTCGATCTCGCCCAAGAACTCCCGCCGTGGTGTCCTAGCGATGTCCTCTTTCACGCTGCGGCGCGAGAATTTATCGAGCAGTCCAAGGTGCCGGAATTGAGGGAGCTCATCTCCGAGGAGTCGCCCACGCCGTTGCTATGCCGGGAACTCCCCAGCGACGAGCTGATCCTCGAAGGTATGGACCCTCGGGTGCCGGCGGTCTTGTTGGCCCACCGTTCCGAGGCGGAGGACAAAACGCCGCAGATCACCGCCCTCGTCATTTATCGCCGCAACGTGCTCCGCGGCGCCACTGCCATCGAGCAACTCCCTCATGTCATCGGTGAGGCGATCCTTGAAGAGCTCGCCGCATTCCATGGATTCTCGCCGGAGCGGCGGGCTCGTCTCGGCCTCCCTGCCATGCCAGGAACACCTGGTAAGGGTCGATCCCACTGATCGCCGGGGCTACCCTCGCGAGCGAAAGGGCGACAAAATCTCCAGCTCTCGCGTGCCGCTCTTGCTTGCCGTTGCCTTCGCATCGGGTGCCGGAACCATCAGTTTTTCGTCATCGAGCCGCGTCGCTAGAGACTGCGCGATTGTCCATAGACACTTCACGGCGATGGTGGGCTCTGTCCGCACTAGGTTCATGAACGCCTTCCGCTCCAGCCGCAGCACCCGCACCTTCGACGCTGCCGACACCGTCGCGGTCCTCGGTTGACGCGACAGGAGCGCCATCTCACCAAAGTGGGTCCCCTTGCTCAGCGTTGCGACGACGGACGTCCCCTTACGGATCTGTACCCGCCCCTCCACGAGAATGAAACACGAGTCGTCGCGCGCCCCCTCGTTGACCAAAACGCTCCCCTCCTCGTGGGTTTCCGCCTTCAGCAGCCCGCCAAGTCGCATAAGCTCGCGCATCTCCAAATCGACAAACAGCGACAGGTGCCGCAGCGCCCGAAGGTCCGAGTCGATCGCCAGTGATCGCTGCGACCGCGCGGCGTCACCAGAGGGCTCGCTCGCCACAAGCAGCGCCGTAATATTATCGGAGCCGCCCCGCTGGTTCGCGAGATCGATGAGCACCTGCGCGCCCTGCTCCAAGGTCTCCGGCTGCATCAGCACCGCGAGTTCGTCGAGATTCTCCGTGTAACTGTGCAGGCCATCCGAACACAGCAAAAATCGATCGCCTTCAGAGACATCCACCGTGAGCGTGTCCACCTTTACTGACGCTTGCACGCCGACCCCCCGCGTGATCATGTGGGCGTGCGGACTCTTCTCCGCCTCTTGCTGTGTCATCCAGCCCGCCTTGACCGCGTCATTGAGATAGGTGTGGTCGTCCGTCAGCTGCCAGGCGGCGCCCGCTCGACACATGTACACACGACTGTCTCCCACGTGACCGACATGGACCCGGCCGTCGCGCGCCAGGATGGCGACACACGTCGTGCCCATTCCGTGCCGCCCGGACTGAGCCGCCCCTTCATCGAACACTGCGCGAGAAGCAATCTCAATGGAGACGCGGAGGATTCGCTCCAGCGTGGATGAGTCCGCCTTCGCGACGGCGGCCTCAATCTCGGAGGCGCGCTCTGTGATCTCCCGTTGAATGGTCTCCGCCGCGAGCCGTGACGCCACCTCTCCAGACGCATGTCCCCCCATGCCATCGCAGACGATGAAGATCCCTTGTTCCTGATCACAGATAAAGAAGTCTTCGTTGTGACCTCTCGCCTGCCCCACATCCGTCTTGCCAGCGCCGGAAAATTCCATGGGCACCATTGTGCCCGAGTCCGCTCCGGGAGGGAAGCCGTACCGGCTGACGCGCCCAAAGGCGTCCTACCCCTAGAGCGCCTCGGCGACCCGGCGACCAAAAAGTCGCTCCAGGGCGATCATGAGGTCATCGTCCACAGCGACCTTAAACTTATCCCCAAACACCACGCGGGTCCGAAAAGACTCTTTTACCACCACATCAAAATGCATGGGATAGACCCCGCGATGGTCCGCTACCAGGTGTTTTAATCCGAGAATGCGCTCGTCCGTCAGTTCGTGCGCTTCGACCCGAACGAGCACTCCCCGCGCTTTCGTCTTCCGGATGTCGCGCAGGGCCTGCGCATCCGAGATCAAAATCTTCCGACTCTCGATCTCGTCGCTCCCTTCGATCTGACTCACTTCGAGGCGGCCCGTTACGATCACGGGCTCCTCGTCAAGGCCCAAGAAAAACTCTCCCAAGCTCTCCGCCTCTCTCCCGGACTGCGCGCTCTTGAGCGGCTGACCCCAAGCGCGGGTGAACGCGACACACTCGACGCGTCCCACCTGGTCTTCAAGCTGAAAGAAGCCCATCGGACCTCTCCCCGAGCGGGTCTGCACCTCACGGAGTTCGCAGACCATGCCCCCCACCCGCACGTCTTTGCCCGCAAGGTGAACACCGAGACCGTCTGTGCGAACCGTCGCGTGGCGCGCTATCTCCATCTGATATCGGTCGAGGGGGTGGCCCGTAAGATAGAAGCCGAGCGCCTCGTTCTCGTTGCGGAGGCGCGTACGGGTATCCCACGGCTGCTCGTCCGCGTAGTTCTCCACAAACTCAATGCTCGGGTCTCCCAGCGCTGCGAACAGGCTGACCTGGTTGGTGCCGCGATCCCTCGCAGCGGACTGTCCCTGCTCGACGGCAGCGTCGATGGAAGAGAACAACACGCTTCGACAATGGTCCCTGGCGACCCCGTCGAACGCGCCCGACATCACCAACCCTTCAAGGGTGCGCTTGTTGACGCGCTTGAGATCAACCCGGCGCGCGAACTCGAAGATGCTCTCGTAGATCCCCTCATCTTCCCGCGCGGCCATAATCGACTCTACAGCGTTCGAGCCGACGTTCCGCACGCCGCCGAGCCCGAACCGGATGGAACGCACAACCCCTCCGTTGTCGTCACCGCGCTCGACCACCGAGAAATCACTGTCCGACTCGTTTACGCAGGGCGCCAACACTTCGATTCCCATGGCCCGTGACTCCGCGATGAATTTGACAACGTTCTCGCTCTTGTCTTTGTCACACGACATGAGCGCGGCCATAAACGGCTCTGGGTAGTGGTGCTTGAGGTAGGCCGTCCGGTAGGTGATCAAGCCATACGCCGCAGAGTGTGATTTATTGAAACCGTAGCCGGCGAACTTATCGATGAGATCGAAGATCTCGTTCGCGAGGGTGTCGGAGATGTCGTGCGTCTTGAGGCATCCGTCCACGAACAGCGCGCGCTGCCGGTCCATCTCTGCTTTCTTCTTCTTCCCCATCGCCCGACGCATGATGTCCGCGCCCCCGAGGGTGAACCCCGCGAGCACCTGCGCCGCCTGCATCACCTGCTCTTGGTAGACGAACACGCCGTAGGTCTCTTTGAGGACGTGCTCAAGCAGAGGATGGGGGTATTCGATCTCTTGGCGACCGTGCTTACACTCGATGAACTGGTCGACCATCCCTCCCTCCAGCGGGCCTGGTCGGTAGAGCGCGACCGCAGCGACAATGTCCTCGAAGCAGTCCGGCTGGAGTCGCTTGAGCAGCGTCTTAAAACCGCTCGACTCAAGTTGAAAGACGCCGGTCGTCTCCCCCTTGCTGATCATCTCGAAGACGCCGGCGTCGTCCATGGCGACCGCGGCGATCTCAAACTCTCCGCTCCCCCGGAGACGCTGGATGAGGCGCTCCGCGGTGGCGATCACCGTGAGTGTCTTCAGCCCAAGGAAATCAAATTTCACGAGCCCGGCGGTCTCCACGTCCGTCATGGTGTACTGGGTGACGATCTTGCCGTCTGCTTTGAAGCAGGGCACGTGCTCCCAGAGGTCGCGGTTGCCGATGACGATGCCCGCGGCGTGCATCCCGGCGTGCCGGTTCAAGCCCTCAAGCGAGCAGCCCACGTCAAGGATTCGCGCGACCTCACCGTCAAGGTCCGCACGCATTCGAAGTTTCTTCGCCGCCTCGGCCACCTCCACTACCTCTTTGTAGTCCTTGGCCTTGCTCTTGTCTTTGCGCATCGCCTTCTTCAATGGCGCCGGATCGGTCATGCACATTGAAAGCGAGACCTTCGGACCTTCAGGCACAAGCTTCGCAATCTCGTTTCCAAACGAGGGCGGATGGCCCAGCGTTCGGCACACGTCACGAACGAGCCCACGTGCTTTCAGGCTGTGAAACGTGGCGATTTGGCCGACGCGCGAGGCGCCGTACCGCTCCGTCACGTATTGCAGCACCTCCTCTCGGCGGTCCATACAAAAATCGATATCAAAGTCCGGCATGGACACCCGCTCCGGATTCAAGAAGCGCTCGAAGAGGAGATTGTACTGCATGGGATCGATATCCGTGATCCCCATGGCGTAGGCCGCGATGGATCCCGCGCCCGAACCTCGACCCGGCCCCACCGGGACGCCGAGATTCTTCGCCTCTCGAATGAAGTCCCACACGATCAAAAAGTACCCAGGGAAGTTCATCGAGACGATGATGTCGAGTTCTGTCTCGAGTCGCTCCCGATAGAGGTCTTCGTTAGGACGGATGCCGCGCGCCCGCAGCTCGAGGAAGCGGCGTCCGAGGCCCTCTCGGGCGACCTTTCGAAGGTAGCCCGCCATGTCGAGGCTGTCCTCGTCAGGGATCTGAAAGTTGGGGAGTTCAGGATTTCCTAACGAAAGCTCCACGTTGCACATCTGCGCGATGCGGCACGCGTTCTCAAACGCCGATGGGTACTGCGAGAAGTAGCCCATCATCTGTGCTTCGTTCTTGATATAAAACTCATCGCACGAGTGCTTGAGGCGGTTCTCGTCGTCGAACTTTCGTCCCATCCCCATGCACATCAAAATCTCGTGGGCGTAGGCCTCCTCGCGATTCACGTAGTGACAATCATTGGTCGCCACCAGCGGCACGTCGAGGTCGCGCCCAAACTGGGCGAGGTGCGCGTTCACCACCTCCTGCTGCGCCATACGATTCGGTTGCAGCTCGAGGAAGTAAGAGCCGGGCTCGAAGATGTCCTTGTACTCAAGGATGGTCTCGCGGGCATCGTCCATTCGATCTTCGTTGATCAGCTTGGAGATGTGCCCGCCGAGGCACGCAGACAGCCCTATCAGCCCCTCGCTATGCTCTCGCAGCATCTGTCGGTCTATTCGAGGGTTGTAATAAAAGCCCCTCAGGTGACCGAAGCTCACGAGGCGCTGTAGATTTTTAAATCCAACCTCGTTTTTTGCAAGGAGGACAATGTGAAAGTTGCGGCGATCGGTCTTCGCCGCCGCTTCCCCCTCCGACATATACGCCTCGCATCCGAAGATAGGCTTGACCCCGTGGGCCTTGGCGGTCTGGTAAAATTGCACCGCGCCGAACATGTTGCCGTGATCGGTCACCGCCACGGACTTCATGCCCCGCTCGCGAACTTTTCCGCACAGGTCCTTCATCCGGATCGCGCCGTCGAGGAGCGAGTATTGGGAGTGGAGGTGGAGGTGAGCGAAGTCGGAGGTCCCCGTGACATCGCCTGTTCCGTCGAGCGCCATGGATCGGAATCTAGCGCAGCCGGCTCTGCAGCATGGGACTTGTGGCGAGAAAGAAACGAGCGATCACGGTGCTTTGGCCATTTTCTCTCGGAGGAAGGAGAGATCCCCTCCCTCAGTGGACCGAGGCTCCCAAACCGCGCCAACACCGCGAGTTCTCGCCTCCTCGGAGGGCCTCGGCGTGATCGACAGGAGTCCCCGCGAAAACTCACCTTCGGCGCCGGCCTCTACCTATAGACACGGAAGCGAGTCCGGCCTAGCGTCCCGGCCGTCATGCAGCGAACCTTCGCCCTTATCAAACCCGACGCCGTGGCCGCTGGCCACCAGTCCGCCATTCTCTCCCGCATTCAAAGCGAAGGTCTCCGAGTCGTCGCGTTGAAGTCCCTGCGACTGAGCAAAGCTCAGGCCGAGGGGTTTTACCACGTGCACGCTGAGCGTCCGTTCTTCGGGGACCTCGTGACGTTCATGACGGAGGGACCCATCCTGGCCATGGCCCTCGAGGGGGAAGACGCCATCCGCCGATGGCGCGACCTCATGGGTCCCACGGACGCGGCTGCCGCGCCCGCAGACACGCTCCGGGGTCAGTTCGGCACCAACATCGAGCGCAACGCGACCCACGGGTCGGACGCCACCGACACCGCCGCCTTCGAGCTCGGCTTCTTCTTCAGCGGCCTTGACCTCGCAGGCCTCTAGGCGCCCGCTGTGGCGTGCCACGACCTCGTAGTATCGTAGCGCGCACATGGACGCGCTCGTGCCCATCCGCAAGCCGGCGAGGGGAATCCCTCGCCCGCTTCGCCCAAATCTTCGCGGACTGACGCGCGGAGAGTTGGAGGCCTTTGTGACCTCCAAACTCGGCGCGCCCCGATTTCGCGCCGACCAAATCTTTGAGTGGATTCACAAGCACCGAGTCGGGTGCGTGGACGAGATGGCCAACGTCCCGAAGCAGCTTCGAAACCTGCTCACCGAGCACGCAGACCTGAGCCGTCTTGAGCGGCACGGCGATTTTGTGGCGCGCGATGGCACCCGAAAGCTACGGCTAAGGACGCTGGACGGTCACTACATCGAGAGCGTCCTCATCCCTAATGACCAGCGCGGCTTTACGCTGTGCGTCAGTTCGCAGGTGGGGTGCTCCATGACGTGCCGATTCTGCGCGACCGCGAGCCTGCCCTTCGAGCGCAGCTTGGCCGCGTGGGAGATCGTCGATCAAATCGAACAAGCGCAAGACCTCCTCGACCAAGCCAGCGAGCACGAGGGACGCGAGTTTGGCGTGAGCGATGATCCCGACACCTGGCCCTACCGGCTGTCCAACGTGGTCTATATGGGCATGGGAGAGCCTCTCCACAACTTCATCCCTGTCAAGGCGTCTGTGGACATCGTGACCGATCCGAAGGGTGCAGCGATTACGGCTCGGAGAATTACAATCTCAACCTCGGGCCTCGTCCCCGCCATCGAACGTTTTTCGCGAGATCCCCTGAGCGCGCAGGTGGGACTCGCGGTGAGTCTCAACGCCACCACCGACCGCGTGCGCGACGACGTCATGCCCATCAACCTGAAGTGGTCGATCTCCACACTGCTCGACGCGGTTCGGGCGCTGCCAGATGCTCGACGGCGGGATCTGACCTTTGAATACGTACTGCTCGCGGAGGTCAACGACTTTGAGGAAGACGCCCACCGACTCGCGGAGCTCGTCCGTGAGTTCGACTGCCACATCAACGTGATCCCGTTCAATCCGCATCCGCACGCCCCGTACAAGAGGCCCTCCTCCACTCGGGTTCGTCACTTCATGGACGTCGCGAAGCGTCGAGGCCTCCGTGTATACCTCCGGACTCCGCGCGGCGACGATATCGGCGCCGCATGCGGTCAACTCGCCTTAGAAGGCGAGCAGCAGGGGACCGCGGCGGGTTCTGACTCCGGAGGACTCCCGACATGACCCTCCTGGAGTCACGACGACCCCGCGATTCCGCGGGGCGCCCTCACGCCCGGCGTGAGCCAAGCCGAGTACGCGCAGCCAGGTTCGCCCTCGCCTCCCTCATTTGCATCACGCCAATGTCGATGGCCGCGGCCTCCCCCTCCCCCAGTGACGCTGTGAACACCCGCGCGGATCCTCCCTCTTGGGAGAGGCTCGAAGACCTCCGAATCTTAACGAATGAGGAGCCAGCGGAGTACGCTCCCCGGCTCGAGGCGCTGCTGAAAGAGTTCCGCACGACAAGCACCTCGCGGTCGCTAGAGCTCGCTCGTCAAGAGGGCGGTCTTGATAAAATCCGCCGGGCGGGGCTCACACTCGCCCGCGCCCAGCTTGGGCTCGGCGACCGAGAGGCTGCTTTGCGCACCCTCGAAATTGTCCAGCGAGAAAACATCGGCGTCGAGGTCGACTTCGAGGCCATGGGACCCAGCCTCGCAGCCCTCGCCGAGGCGCTCGATCCCAAGCGGGGACAGCCCCCGGCCATCATCTGTGCGAGCGCGTGCGTGGTGCTCATGCAAGGACGCATCGTCCCACTCGACACCGAGGGAGCCCCTCAGTCACTTCGGGTCCCCCTCGGTCACTACGAAATCATCCTCGCGGCCGCGACAGATCCTGGTTCCGCGGCCTCCTTGTCCGCGCGGTCGCGGACGACCGTGGTCGTGGAGAACGACGGCGCAGACCCAGCGATCCTCCAATGGCCACCTCCGGAAAAATCCCGAGCGCTCGACAGCGACGACCTCGCTGGAGCAGAAGGCGATTCGACGCGCGCGGTCGACGTCAGCGATGGCCGCGCTCGGAAGAGGGCTGCACTCGCGCTCGGCGTCGCAGGAGGCGCGCTTGTCGTGATCGGCGCGGTGCTCGTGGGCGCCACGCCAGGGTGCTCGTCACAACCATGCTGGACCTCGCCTGCGGCGCTCACCGGACTCGCAGCCATCGGCGCAGGCGTTCCGCTCGCGGCCGGCGCCCTCGGTATCGGGCTCGCCCGAGACCCGCGCGCATCACCGGGTCAAGTCTCCGGCTATCACGTCGTGGTGCGCGGCCGCTTCTAGCGAAGGTGTCTCGCGGTGCTCACGGCGGCGAAGAGATCCCGAACACATTGCTCCCCCAGCACTTGAGGGCCCCCGTCTGTAGTACCCCGCACACATGGGTTCGCCCCACGTCGATTTGTGCGAATGAACTGGGCGGTGGGGTGAGCACGCCTTCCTCCCCGAGCGCTCCCCAACAGACGACCACGCCGTTGCTACGTCGACCACACGAAAAATCACTGCCCGCGTGGACGCTCACGAGTTCCGAGGAGCTAGGCGCCGCTTGACCTTCGTCGTTACGGCCCCAACATTTGGCGACGCCGGCTTGGGTCACGCCGCAAGTATAGTTTAACCCTGCGCTGATCTCCGAGAACGTGTCCGCGGGCGGGTCCAACTCTCCAAAGTCATTGCCTCCCCAGCATTCCACCGTCCCCCCGGGGCGCAGACCACACGAGTGCTCGCTGCCTGCGGCCACGGCCACGAACTCCCCGCTCGGCGGACTCGCCTGGCCTGCCATGCTCGCCCCAAAACACGCCACCGTCCCGGACTCGTCGAGGGCGCAGGTGTGAAACGCACCGGCGGCGACGGCCGCGTACGACCCCTCCGGCGGACTCGCCTGACCGAAGGTGTCGTTGCCCCAGCACCTCAAGGCGGAGAATGAGGTCAGACCGCAGCCATGATCGGTGCCCAACGAGATGGCCACGAATGAATCTGGCGGTGCGAAGGTCTTGTCAAACTCATCGCTGCCCCAACAAATCGCGTTGTCATCCACATCGAGCGCGCAGGCGAACCGGTCCCCCGCGGCCACACTCACATATTGGATCCCGGGTGGCGGTGCGCAGCCAAGCGCCACCCCACTAGCGCCGACGAACATCGCCACACGGAGGGCCACAGGATACCTGTCCAACCATCGTTGTAGCCAACCCATGGGTCAAGTCTAACAGAAACGAACGCCCCCAACGATGGAGGCGAACGGGCGCTGCGCGCTCGGCAGGATTCGAACCTGCGACCAACGGCTTAGAAGGCCGTCGCTCTATCCGACTGAGCTACGAGCGCAGTTGGGTTGGTCGGGGTGAAAGGATTCGAACCTTCGGCTTCCTGCTCCCAAAGCAGGCGCGCTACCAAACTGCGCCACACCCCGTTAAGGCTGCCGAGTGTATCCATGCCCCCCCCGGTTGGCTAGCCGAAAAATCGAGTATTTATGCCCCCCCTTCTCAGCGCGCCGCGGGGGCGCACGGGGCTGCGAACCGACACGTCCTGACGTCCCTGACAAGCCGCCCTCATGTGCTCTCCAGGCCCCTCAGCCGCCGAATTCAGGCCAACGCGCCATCATCGCACGCAGCGCCTCCCCACGGTGAGAGCGGTGGGATTTCTCCTCATCACTCAAGTCTGCGAAGGTGCGGGCGCCTCCGTCAATCCAAAAGTGAGGATCGTAGCCAAAGCCGCCCTGCCCTCGGCGTGCGACTCGAACCTCCCCCTCACACCGACCCTCGAACAAGAGGGCTCCGTCAAGCTCGCGATGGCTCCGACGTTCCGCAGCCCGGGGCGACGCCAGCACCAAAGGCGCCCCGTCCACCCGTGCCACAGCCAGCACGCATGCGTAATGTGCGGCGCTCCGGTCGAGTCCAAGTCCGCGCAGGGCGCCGACCATGGCCGCGTTGTTCGCGTCATCGGTGGCGTCCTCGCCCGCGAACCGTGCGGAGCGGACCCCGGGAGCTCCCTCCAACGCGTCAATGCAAATTCCGGAGTCGTCCGCGACGCAAAAATCGTCGGGCGAGGCGCCCGCGAGTCCCCGGATCCAAGCCGCGAAACCGAGCGCTTTTAATACTGCGTTGCCCGAGAAGCTGTCCGAGGTCTCGTCGACCTTGGGTGGGGTCCCGAGCTCCGCGGCGCTCATGACCTCGATCGCGTCGCCCGTGGCCGCGAACATCCCAGCGATTTCGCGAACCTTGTGCGCGTTGGTCGTGGCCAAGATCAGTCGCCGAGTCACGCCCGAGACTCCTCGATACCGCGGCGCTGCATCGCCATCAAGCGACCGATGCCCCCCTCTGCCAAATCGAGCATGGCGTCGAGTTCGCCGCGGCTAAAGTCCCCATGCTCACCAGTGCCTTGGACCTCGATGAGCCCTGAAGGTCCGTCGGCGTCCCCCGACATCACCACATTTAGATCGACGACCGCATCGCGATCTTCGAGGTAGCAAAGGTCGAGGAGTGCCGCTCGCTCCTTCGAGGTCTCGTCCGCGACGAGCCCCACGCTCACCGCCGCCACCTGCCGAACGATCGGTGATGCCGCAAGCTTGCCCTCGCGAATCAGCCGCTCAATCGCGATGGACAACGCAACAAATCCACCGGTAATGGAGGCGGTTCTCGTTCCGCCGTCAGCTTCAATCACGTCGCAGTCAATCACCATGGAAAGCGGCCCGTTGGGTCCCACCAACGCCGACATATCCACCGCCGCCCGCAGCGAGCGCCCGATCAAGCGCTGGATCTCTTTGCCGCGCCCTCCGGCGTCGCGACGACCCCTCGGTGATGTGGCCCCGGGCAGCATCGCGTACTCTGCCGTGACCCAGCCTCCGTCGCTCAGCCACGAGGGTGTCTTCGTGACGCTCGCCGTACACAGCACCCGAGTGCCCCCCGTCTCGACGAGCACGGAACCCATCGCCTGGCGGGTGAAGTGGGGGTGTAGGGCGTGAGGCCGAAGGGTATCGGCAGACTCTCGTTGGTCGATGCGCATGCCCGCAACGTACCCAAAGCAGCGCGTTGTTCCTAGGGGCCATCGGCACTGCTCTCGAGCGCCGGCGTGCCCAACCAATAAAAAAAAGAAGGAGCTCGGCCAAGGCCTCGCCCCTTCTTTGTGTTGGAAACCCGCGCCCGAAGGCGACGTGTTTCGAGTTGATTTACTTGGCGGCGCCTTCAGCGGGCTTGGCGTCTGCTGCGGGTGCTGCGGGTGCTGCGGGTGCTGCTGCTGCAGGAGCGGCGGGCTTGGCGTCCGCTGCGGGTGCTGCTGCCGCGCCTTCGGCGGGCTTGGCGTCTGCTGCAGGTGCTGCGGCTGCTGCGGGTGCTGCTGCTGCGGGCTTGGCGTCTGCCTTGGGAGCGTCGGCTTTCTTGGCGTCTGCCTTAGGAGCGTCAGCTTTCTTGGCGTCTGCCTTTTTGGCGTCTGCCTTGGCGTCTGCCTTGGCGTCTGCCTTGGGGGCCCCACCACCGCAAGCAGGAGCGGTAAGAGCAGTAGCAACGAGTGCGGCGAAAAGGGTTTTGGTGAACTTCATGAGTGTGTTTCCTTCCGGTGTTCGGTGAGGCCCGAAACGTCCTGCCTTTTATCCAACCTCCGCACTTCACTGCAACGCTGAACATCGCCAAGGTGCGAAAAAAAAAACGCACCGGCGCATCTCGCGCGATGGTGACAGGCCCCAGTGGACACCTTGTTCTGCCCCGATAACCGTTGTTCCGGGGTTTGTGGAGCCATGGGCGGTGACGGCCTCTCGGACAGCCGCCGGCGAAGTTCTCGCTCAAGACCACAAAAGATCGCCGCGCAAATGTCGATTTTCCACCGGCGGAGGAGCCAATGCTCGGTCAATTACGACCGTTTCGGCCGCTTCCCGCGACCGCGCCGCCCTCACAATGTCAACGTGCTTGGCGCAAAAGTCCACCAGAGGTCTTTGTCGATTCCCCGCCGACCACAGTGAACTTCCTCAAAGAGAACGCCGCACACCTCGCCGCCGAGAGTACCTATGCTGCGGGCGATGAACGCAGAACTACCGCCGCACCTGAACGCCGTGTTCCACCCCACCGCCGACGCGCCAGTGCGCGCCGCCCTCGTCGCGGGCGCCTGCGGCAACGTCGGCTTCGGCAAGGCGGGCCAGTTTCTGCGCCTTCTGTCGAAGTACGACATCCCAGTCATCGCCCTCGACCTGTCCCCGAGC
Organism: Nannocystaceae bacterium; assembly: GCA_040265175.1. GTDB lineage: Bacteria > Myxococcota_A > Polyangia > Nannocystales > Nannocystaceae > JAAZXR01. The sequence continues at coordinate 1,762 of JBDQGY010000095.1, read as the reverse complement.
GTGAACGATGTACCCGAGAAACTACGCGCCGCCTTCGCCAAGAAATTTTCGCCAGAACAAATCGACGGCATGCTCGAAAAACTCGTCGTGGTCCAAGGCACCCTCGACGATATCCCCGCGACGCTCCCCCTCGGCTTCGTGTTCGAGGCCATCCCCGAACGTCTAGATATCAAGCGACCGTTCTACGAGGCCATCCGCGCGCGAGACCCAGAGGCCTACGTGTTCTCGGCGACCTCTGGAATCACCACCCAGAAACTCTTCAAGGGGATCGCGGGGGCGGATCGCAGTGGCGTCCTCCACCCCTTCTTCCCGCACCTCACGAACAAGCTCTGGGAGCTCCCCGTCCGCGGCGCGACCACCAGCGCTGAGACGCAAAAGGTGATCGGCAAGATGTTCGGGGCGCTCGGCATGAGCCCCCTCGCAGTCGCGGACGTCCCCGCCTTCGCGGCGGACCGACTGTTTTGCGGCATGATGCTCGAAGCGGTTCGGATTCACGTAGACACCGGGCTGAGCCCCGCGCAGATTGACGACGCGTGCAAAAAACTGCTCGGCACCTCACCGTTCTTCGTCCACAACCTGATCCCAGGGGCCAACTATCTCTCGGCGCACTGCATGGAACTTATGAAAGAAGAGGTTGACTCGACCCTCTTCGCCATCCCGGACGCCTGGGTCCCGTTCACCAAGGACCCACAAATGCAGTGGCCGTACGCCCGCGGCGAGAAATGCCCCGCAGACATGATGGACACGGTGCGCACGCGGATGTACGGCATGCTGTTCGCATTGACAGCGTACATGCTCGAGCATGAAGTCACCGGCCACGACACGCTCAACTTCCTGTGCGAGCAAGCGCTGGCGTTCCGCCTCGGCGTGCCGGCGCTCATTCAACTCCTCGGCACGGAGGAGGCCACCTCGATCACCCGACGATTCCTGGATCAGCAGCATATTAGTAGGGCCGACGAGGTCGCGCCGCTGGGCGCCCTCGATACTGGAAAGCCCGGATGGGGGAATCTGTACGTGTCGACCTCCTCGAACAACGGCGTCGGTCTGCTGTCCCTCAAGCGGACCACGCTCAATCACGTGTTCGTGGCGGAGCTCGACGCGGCCTACGACACCCTCGCCAGCGACGACAGCGTGAAGAGTATGGTCCTCGCCCCAGACGGAACCTTCGCCCGAGAATTCGGACACGGCGCTGACCCCAACTGCTTCGTGGAGGTCCTCGGGAACCACGAGCGCGCGCTCGCCCTCATCAACGGATGGAAGGCGCCCCTCGCGAAGCTTCGGCAAGGCAAACCCACGGTCGCCGCCCTCGTCGGACGTGTCCTCGGGGGAGGACTTGAGTTCGCGTCGTCCTGCCACGCACGCGTCGCCGCGAATGGCACGCGCCTCGGCCAACCGGAGACCACCGTGGGCGTCATTCCAGGCCTCGGCGGATGCCACCTCATCCACCGACAGTCCTCACCCGACGCCACCGCGCGCATCAACGAGCTTTTGCTGACCGGCCACGGGTTCACGGCCGAGGAGGCCGCGGAGTGGGGCTTTGTCTCTAAACTCGTGAACGTCCGCGACCTCCCCAAAGAGAGCATGGCATTCGCCGCAGGCCTCGCAGCTTCGCGTCGAGGGGCACACCGGCCTCGTTGGTGGTTGCGACGTCGGTGTGAACCTCGACGGCGGCGGCGTCGCTGCGAAAGCTGGGCATGGGAATGGAGCCGTCCGCGAGGCCTGCGGCGAATGCCATGCTCTCGTTGGGGAGGTCGCGGACGTT
>JBDQGY010000094.1:0-15189 GCA_040265175.1 Nannocystaceae bacterium | reverse complement strand
TGTCTGCCGAGTTGGTCGCGATGCCGGCGGCATTGTCCGCAATATCCGAGGCATTGTTGGCGATGTCGGAGGTGTTGTTGGCGATGTCGGCGGCGTTGGTCGCGATGCCGGCGGCATTGTCCGAGATATCCGAGGCATTGTTGGCGATGTCGGAGGTGTTGTTGGCGATGTCGGCGGCGTTGGTCGCGACACCGGCAGTGTTGGCAGCGATCTCCGAATCGTTGGACGCGATGTTGGCGGCGTTGGTCGCGATGTCCGCGGCGTTGGTCGCGATGTCCGCGGCGTTGGCTGCGATGTCCGCAGACTCTTCGAGGCTGCTCAGATCCGCGGAGAGGGTGCCCCCTGCGTCCGTGATGGAGATGGTGGTGCCCGCGTAGGTAAAGGCCGTGTTGAGCTCGTTGGTCGGATCCGTATCACCGTCGGTGGAGCCAAACTGGAAGCGCATACCAACGAGGTTGAGGTGCTTGCTGCTCCCGTTGGGAGGGTTGATGGAGACGGCGACGTAATCCGCTCCCGCGATATAGGCGAGGTCGAGTGCCGCGGACAAGTCAATGTCGGAGAGCACGCCCTCGCTGACCGTGATGGTCTGCTGCGTCAAGTAGGTCGCGGCGCTGCTGCTGTCACCACTCGAGGCCACGGAGACACCAATCTCAACGTCGAAGGTCTGGGTTCCACCACCTCCGAGACCGGAGCCGATGGCGAGGACCGAGGCGCCGAGGAACTCATCAAAGTCGTCGGGAATGGCGACTGTGAAGTAGGTCGCTCCTCCGCGAGTAACCGCCCAGTCACCCACATCGGTGAAGGGTCCGCCGGACGCGCTAGGACTCGACCAAACTTCTTCTGCGTTCGCGGCGGTGGAGGTCATGGTGACAAGCGCGAGCAAGGATGCTGCGCTGAGACTTGAGAGTAGGTTCTTGATTTTCATGGTTGTGTCTCCGAAAAAGGTGTTACGCGAACGTTTGGAATGTCGCGGAAGTTGTGGTGTCAATACGTAAAAGGTTGTGTGTGTCGTAGCGAAGAGCGGCTCGATTTTGGAGTTCGACTGGACTTTGATTGCTCTATGGTCGCGCGGTGCGAGTTCTTCGGTGATGGAGCACCGAAGCCAGATTCACTTGTTGTCATCCAAAGCGGAGGTGGCGGACTGGCCATCCCCGTATTTTTCATCAACGTCGCTCAAGCGATGACCCGAAACTACCGATGGTTACCTGCGACGATCAATACAGCGTGCATTCGAGGGGCTTAACCATCTCGGTCCGACTGGCCGGTTTCGCGAACTTGGAGCACTCCATCCGAAATCGTTGAAACGTCCTTTTCACGATTTCGAGCCGACGGGAGCTTATAAAAGCGTTGTTGATTCGAATTGAGAATGACCGTTCGCTCGAACGCTAAAAATGCGCGGTCAGACCGAGGACCACCACGACGTCAAGGGAATCCAAAAAATCTGTTTGGCCGGTATCGTCTCCACTCGATGTTTTTCCGGTCTAGTTGGATTCAATTATTTCGGTGGTCATTTGTTTGAACGCAGCGATGGGCAAGATCCGAGTCGATGGCGTTGTCGCGTTCAACACTGCGGTGCGAAGGTTTGCGCTCGGTGTATTTGTGAGCGGGCGGAAGCGAGGGGGCGCGACCTGTGTTCACCATGTGCCCCGAGCGATTGACCTCGGATTTCGATCTCGCGCGCGGTCACGGCCCCCAAGCTCCCAGCTCTCGGGGACCGAACGCGGGCGCAGAGATTGGAGGGCCGTGGGACTCGAGCCTGGAAGCCCCAGTGCGTGTATGGCGCTATTTTCTGTTCGCGTGATTTGGGGAGCGCAGGGGGAGCTTGGCGCGAGACTTGACCTCGTCGCCGTGGTGGGCGACACAGGGGGACGGTCGACTGCAGCCCCGTGGGTGCACCGATCGTGGAGTCGGGAACGCACACCATGCTCAGCACCATTTACGGCACTCAAGGACTCTTAACCCGCGCGCTCGGTACGTGGGCTTCCCTCCATCCTGGACACCCAGGAATCGAGTCGGACATGGGACATGACGCGGCGCACCTCGCCATCGTGTGCGCGGTGCTCGGCCCCGTGGTGCTCATGGGGGTCGCTTGGCTCCGCGAGCGCGCCCGTGTTCGCTCCGAAATGGCGTAGGGCCACCCGAGGGGCGCTGGAGAGCGTTTCCTTGTATAATGGCGGTGTTGGAGCGGTGTGCTGCAGAGAATGACGTAGGTGGAGCGGTCCGATGGTGACCTCTCATTACGCTGGTGTTCCGCACTTTGAGATCGTGGTGATCGGTGGGGGAGGCGACCTCGCGATGCGAAAGATCTTTCCAGCGCTCTTCGCCCACCACGTCAGCGGTCACCTCAACGACGGTGTGCGGATCATCGCGGTGGGTCGCCACGCGACTCCAGAGCCGGACGCGGCGCGGATGTGGCAGCGCATCGCTTCATATGTGCGAATCGAGGAGGCCGCGGACCGGTTCCCATCTTTTTTCGAGCGCATCACCTTCGTGAAGGCGGACGCGACGACGTCCGAGGGGGCGGCGCAGATCGTTGCGACCCTCGATGGTCGTGAAGATATTCGGCGGGTGTTCTATTTGGCGACGACACCGACCATCTTCGGTCCAGTCTGCGCCGCGCTGTCGGATGCGGGGGGCGTGCACGGCAACGCAGCGGTGGTGCTGGAGAAACCGCTGGGCCATGATTTGGCGTCCTCGCAGACGATCAACGACGCGGTAGGCGAGGTCTTCCGAGAGCACCAAATCTTTCGGATTGATCACTACCTCGGCAAAGAGACTGTCCAAAACCTCATGGTGCTGCGGTTTGCCAACGCTATTTTTGAGCGAATCTGGCGGGCTGATGATATCGATCATGTACAGATTACGGCGGCGGAGACCCTCGGTGTAGGGGGTCGCGGCAGCTACTACGACCACGCCGGGGCGCTGAGGGATATGGTTCAAAATCATCTGCTCCAGCTGTTGTGTTTGGTCGCGATGGAGCCGCCGTCTTCGCTCGAGGCGGACGCGGTGCGGGATGAGAAACTCAAGGTGCTGAGGAGCCTGCGGCCTCTCGTCGGCGCTGACGTGGATCGTCACACCGTGCGCGGGCGCTACGAAAGCGGCGCGGTAGAGGGGCAGATCGTGCCTGGATATCGCGAGGAGGAAGGTGTCAGTCCCTCGAGGGATACGGAGACCTTTGTCTCGATCCGCGCGCATGTGGACAACTGGAGGTGGTCGGGGGTGCCGTTCTATTTGCGCACGGGCAAGCGCATGTGGGAGCGCCGTACGGAGATCGTCATCCAATTTAAGCGGGTTCCTCATAATCTCTTTCGGTCAGGGGCGGGTCCACAAGTGGGCAATCGACTCGTGATCCGAGTGCAACCCGACGAGGGCATTGAGCTGCATATGCTCACCAAGATACCCGGTCCTGGAGGGATGAGGCATCAACGAGCGCCCCTCAACTTGAGCTTCGCCGCGACCTTTGGCGATGAGCTTCCCGACGCCTACGAACGGTTGCTGATGGACCTGGTGCGCGGCAAGTCCACGCTGTTCATGCGACGGGATGAGGTGGAGGCGGCGTGGGCGTGGTGTGAGCCCATCTTGCAGCGCTGGACGGAGGCGAAGACTGTGACGAAGACCTATGCCGCCGGGACGACCGGACCTCTGGATTCGGCGCGACTGATCAATGAAGTAGGCCGAGTCTGGAATGAGGACGATGAGTAACACACCCGCGCTCGTGTGGCGCGTGCACGCGGACGCCGATGCATGCGCTCGGGCATTGGGGGAGGCGGTCGCGGGGGATCTTCGGGCGGCGCTCGAGGTCGGGGCGACCGGCACGCTCGCGTTGTCGGGTGGAACCACGCCGCGCCCGTTTGTTGAGCACCTCACGGCGCAACATCTCGACTGGAGCCGGGTCGAGATCTTTTTGGTCGACGAGCGATGGTGCGATCACGGCGACGCCCGCAGCAACCACGGAATGATCGCGCGGGCGCTTTCGGGAGGGGGGGCGCGCGAGGCGAGGCTGGCGCCGATGTGGCGCCGTGGACACACGCTCGCAGAGGGTGGAGCGCTGGCCGCAGCCGAGGTCGCGGCGGTTGCTCCTCTCGATGTCCTGGTCCTCGGGATGGGAGAAGATGGGCACACCGCCTCGTGGATCCCAGGCGCCGAGGGGCTCGATGTGGCCATGGACGATGCCGCCGCCGCGGTCGTGCCCGTTGTGCCCGCGGACGGCAGAGAGCCGCGCTTGACCATGTCGAGGTCCGCGGTGACCCGTGCCAAGATCCGCTATCTTCACCTCAACGGCGCGGCGAAACGGCGTGTTCTCGAGCAGGCGAGTACGCCAGGTCCGTGGGACGAGCTGCCGATTCGTGCGGCCTTGTCAGGGGCCGCGCTGCGTGTCTACTGGAGCCCGGGGGTCGTCAGATGACGGTGAAACTACATCCGAAGATTGAGGCCGTGACGGAGGCCATCGAGCGTCGGAGCGCTCACACGCGGCAGCGGTGGCTGGCGGGGATCGCCGGCGATGGCGCAGGCAAGGGTCGCCACGGCTTGTCTCCGTCGAACTTTGCGCACGGCATCGCGGCGCTGGATTCCACGGGCAAGGTCCGACTGCGTCAGGTGGAGCCAGTGAACGTGGGAATCGTGACCGCGTACAATGACATGCTGTCGGCGCACCAGCCGTACGAGGAGTACCCGTCGATCATCCGTGACGCCGTCGCAAAGCACGGGGGTGTGGCGCAGGTCGCTGGGGGTGTGCCCGCCATGTGCGACGGCATCACCCAAGGCCGGGCGGGGATGGAATTGTCGCTCATGAGCCGCGACGTGATCGCGATGGCGACGTCGGTGGCGCTCTCCCACGAGATGTTTGACGCGGTGTTGTGCCTGGGGATCTGCGACAAGATCGTCCCGGGTTTGCTCATGGGTGCCCTCGCGTTTGCCGAACTCCCCTGCGTCTTCGTCCCGGCGGGCCCGATGCGCTCAGGAATCTCTAACCACGAGAAACGACGCGTGCGGCATGCGTTCGCGGCGGGCGCGGCGCGTGAGGGGGAGCTTCGCGACGCGGAGTCGGCGGCCTACCACGGCGCTGGCACCTGCACATTTTACGGAACCGCGAACAGCAACCAGATGCTGATGGAGTTCATGGGCCTGCATCTCCCAGGAGCTTCGTTCGTCAACCCCGACGATCCGTTGCGCGAGGTGCTCACTCAGGCAGCCGCGGCCCAGGCGGTCACGCTGGCGCGGGGAGGCGAGGGCGCGTTGAAGGATGTGGTCACCGCCAAGTCCCTCGTGAACGCCGTGGTTGGGCTGCACGCCACGGGGGGATCGACGAATCACACGTTACACCTCGTGGCCATCGCCCGCGCCTGCGGCTTGCGGATCGGGTGGGATGACTTCCAGGCGCTCTCCGAGGTGGTGCCGTTGTTGTGTCGCGTCTATCCCAACGGGGAGGCCGACGTGAACGCGCTCGCGAGGCTTGGGGGGATGCCCTTTGTGATTCGAGAGTTGCTCGCGGCGGGGCTGCTCCATGAGGACGTACAGACCGTGATGGGTCGAGGCCTGTCGGCGCACGCGCGGGTGCCTGTGCTTCGCGGCGGAGCGCTTGTCTACGAGGATCCGCCAAACCGGAGCGCCGACGAGTCCGTGCTCCGGGGCGTGGAGGCGCCGTTCTCGAATACAGGGGGGCTGAGAGTGCTCGAGGGCAACCTCGGTCGCGCGGTGATCAAAGTGTCGGCGGTCGCGAAGGAGCATCGGGTCGTCGAGGCCCCCGCGCGAGTGTTCTCTAGTCAACCTGCGGTCCTGAAGGCGTTTGAGGCCGGGGAGCTTGACCACGACGTCGTGCTGGTGGTGCGTTTTCAAGGACCCGTCGCCAATGGAATGCCGGAGCTTCATAAGCTCACGCCGATCCTGGGAGAGCTTCAAGATCGAGGTCACGCGGTCGCGCTGGTCACGGACGGCCGCATGTCCGGGGCTTCGGGGAAGGTCTGCGCGGCGATTCATGTGACGCCGGAGGCAGCCAAAGGGGGCCTGATCGGGAGGCTGCGTGACGGGGATCGGGTGCGCGTGGACGCGTCTCCGCGTGTGTTGTCGTTCCTTGGAGATTTTGCGGAGCTAGAGGGGCGCCCGTTGGCCTCCGCGCCGAGTGGCAATGATCGCGGCACGGGGCGCGAGCTCTTCGCCTCGTTGAGGCGGCGGATCTCGTCCGCAGAATCCGGGGCGACGATGTTGTTTGACGCGGATCTCGGCGAGGCCACGGACGCGGCTGGATCTAGAGGGGGACCCGATGGCGACAGGTGACGACAGCTGCGCGTTCGTGGCGGACGTGGGGGGGACGAGCGCGCGGTTCTTGTGCGCGCCGATCTCACGGCCGTTGCGAGACTCGATCGATCCGCTCGTTCTACGATGCGCGGACTACGTGAGCTTCGGCGCGTTGCTGGCGGACGCGCTCGCGCGACTGGAGCTGCGATGCGAGGTGTCGGTCGCGGTCTTAGCGGCGGCGGGGCCTGTCGCAAGCGGAACGATTCCCATGGTCAACGTACCGTGGGTGGTCGATGAAGCGCGGTGCCGTGAGTTCCTTGGTGCCCCGCGCTGCGTCCTCGTGAACGATTGCGAGGCCATCGCTCATCTCGTGGCGACAAATCTCGACGCTCATCTCGAGCCCGTCGGTGGCGGCGCGGCGGTCGGTGGCGGGACGCGGGTGGTGGTCGGCCCAGGGACCGGGCTCGGGGTCGCGGCCGTGACAACCGCGGAGCCTTCCGGCGCAGCCCACGTCATCTCGGGCGAAGGTGGCAACGTCGGGTTCGCCCCTGGAGACGTCCTGGAGAGTGACCTCGCAGCCGCGCTGAGGAGGCGGAGCGGCCGCGCGTTCGTCGAGCAGATCCTCTCCGGCAGCGGTCTGCAGACGCTTTTTGGATGGATCAAGAGCGGGGCGCTCGTCGAGCCGGGCGAAGGACCGTCGACGGAGTCCATCGTGGCGCGTGCGCGGGACGGAGAGGTGGACGCGCGCGCGGCGGTCGATCGATTCTTGGGCTGCCTCGGTGCGCACGCGGGGGATCTGGCGTTAACGTTCGGCGCTCGGGGAGGCGTGATGCTCACCGGTGGTGTTTGTGACGCGCTTCGCTGGCGACTCAATGACAGCCCCTTTCGCGATCGCTTTGAGGCGAAAGGACGTCATCGGTCGTTTGTCTCTTTGATTCCGACCTCATGGATCTCGTGCTCGTATCCCGGGTTGCGCGGAGCGTTCGCGCACGCGGTCGCCATGACAGGAGCGTCCACCTCCACATGACGTCTCAAGCTCCCCTGCCGCCGCTGCTGTCCACGGTCCCGGTGATCCCGGTGCTGCGAATCGACGATCCGCAGCGCGGGGTCGAGGCGGCGCGGGCGCTCCTCGCCGGCGGATTGTCAGTGCTCGAGGTGACGCTGCGAACACCGCGGGCGCTGGAGGTGGTGCGGGCGCTCCGAGCGGCGCATCCAGAGGCGGTGGTCGCCGCAGGGACCATCCTCGATGCGGCGGATGTTCGCCGCGCGGTGGAGGCCGGGGCGCAGCTTTTGTTCTCCCCGGTGAGCGAGGAGGCCCTCTCGGCGGCGGCATCCTCGATGGAATCCCCGCTCGTGCCGGGGGTCTCGACGCCGTCTGAGATGGTGTCGGCGTGGGCGCGCGGGCATCGACTGCTCAAGTTCTTCCCGGCGGCGGCCAGCGGAGGCCCAGACGTTCTGACTGCAGTGCGAGGGCCGCTCCCCCAGCTTCGGTTCTGTCCAACCGGGGGGATCAGCCTGGCGTCGATGGGCTCGTATCTAACACTGGAGAACGTCCGCTGCGTGGGAGGCTCATGGCTCGTGCGAGCGGCGGATCTTGAGGCTCAAAATTGGGCGGGCATTGAGGCCAAGGCGGTGGCGGCGATCGAGGCGGCGGTGGCTGTGGGGTGGCGTCCAAACGCGGGCGACTCGACACCGTGACGGTCGCGGTTAGCACCAGCGGACCGCGTCGCCGCCCTCGCTGAGGACTTCGCGTACGCGCTCACGCTCCGCGGAGCTATCCACGAGCACCGTCACGAGGACCTTGCCGTCGCGCAAGGCCGTGGCGGCCTCTTCGATGACGGCCTTCGGTTCACGAGCCCCCGCCATGGACGCACACAAGAATCCGACGATGGCACCCGCGATGGTCCCGGCGACAGGGAAGGTGAAGCCGCCGAGCCCAGGCAGTTCGGGCAAGGCGATCGCGGCGGTGAATCCGGACACGAGACCGAGCAGCAGCCCGCCGATGATGTACAGGTAGGTGTTGCGCCGCAGCACCGTGGCGGCGTCGGGCAACGTGAGTGGGTCGAGCCGCTCCACGTGAGTCTGCAACGAGAACGGTCCCATCCCTTGGCTCCTTGTGAGCAAGATGGCGGTGGTGTCGTCCGCCGTCGAGCGGTCGGGGTAGGTGGCGTAGACCACGTTGGCCATGGGGTCATCATGCAGCGCGGGGGCCCCGGGCACAAGAACCCTAGGTGAGCACGGGTGGGTAGCGCTCGGTCGCGTCCGGCGCGGAGGCTCAGTCAAAATCCCGGAGATGTCGTCGGGATCCGCGCCGCGCGCCGTCCTCCTCGCCGCCCTCTTGGCAGGCGAGGCATCGGTCCGCCCACGGCACGACCTCAAGCCTGCGCGGGGCGATGGGCTCTTCGCAGGTGACGCAGTGGCCGTACATCTCAGGGTCTTCTCGAACGCGCACCATGGCCCGCTCAATGGCCTGCAGTTTCGCGGTGCGCTCTTTGTTGCGGCGGCTCGCGATCACTTGGGTCATCTCCGACAAGGGCGCGGCGTCGTCGTCGACTTTTTCGATGGAATCGGCGCCGTGCGAGGGGCGGAGGTCCTCGTCGCCCTGCTCCATGAGCGCGCGTTTTTGGGCCTCGAGGAGCGCGAGGATCTCTGCGGGGTCGCGGGACGCCATCGTCGGATCTTGCCAAATATTAGGTCATGCGCAAGCGCAGGCGCAGGCGAGAGACGGTGGCGCGAGCGCGTCTTCGGAGAATGCGGTTCCGAGGCGATCCGGCAGGGACTCCACGCTCGTGGCTTTGTGCATACGCTGGAGCTCTGCGTGGAGGTTATCGAGCGTCGTGAGGACCATGTTCGTCTCGTGCGTTGTGGGGTTGTCTGAATCCCGGACGCGTTCACCGGTATTCCACGCGACCGAGTCGTTTTGACCACTCCTCAGCGGCAGATCCTTGATCGTGCGACCTCCCCGTCCGTGAATGATCACAAAGGTCGCTCCGAAGGCGGCGACGATGATCTTGATGATCAGTTCAATGTTTCTGCCGATCCAGGTCAGGGCTCGGCCAAGTTGTAGCCGTGATTCCTTGTCCACCGCAGGAGTGTACAGGAGGCTACCGTCGACCCCGAGTTCCTATTCCGTCGTCTTCTGGGTGCTTCCTATTTTACGGTTGATGCGTTACATCGTGGGCGTGTCGCGAGCTGTTTTGAGAACCCAGTGTCTGGACGCGCCTGGACTGATCGCGACGGTGACGGGGGCGTGTATGCGCGCCGGGTTCAACATCGTCTCCAACGCGGAGCACGTGGATCGTGAGCGTGGTGAATTTTGTATGCGGACGGTCGTCGAGGGAGAGGGCGAGATGCCAAGCTTCGAGGCCCTCGTCCGCGAGGCGCTTCCTGCGGGGGCGGTGGTGACCTGTTCGGTGCCCCGGCCCCTGCGAGTCGTGATCATGGTGACGCGAGAAGCCCACTGTCTCGGTGACCTGCTTGTGCGATGGTTTGAGGGCGCGGTGCCTATCGACATCGCGGGCGTCGTGGGGAATCATGACGATCTGCGAGGTCTCGTCGAGCGCTTTGATCTCCCCTTTCATCACGTCTCCCATCAGGGAGTGTCACGACAAGAGCACGAGCGAGAGATGGGCAAGATCGTCGACGGATACGCGCCCGATCTTGTGGTGCTCGCCAAGTATATGCGCGTGCTCTCGCCGGAGTTTGTGGCGCGCTATCCGGAGCGGATGCTCAACATTCACCACAGCTTCTTGCCCGCGTTTGTGGGCGCGCGGCCGTACGCGCAGGCCTTCGCGCGCGGGGTGAAGATCATCGGCGCCACCGCTCATTTTGTGACCGACGACCTCGACGAGGGACCGATCGTGACCCAAGATGTGATCCCGGTGGGGCAAGACTGGAGCGCGAAGGAGATGGCGCTCGGAGGTCGGGATGTGGAGAAGATCGTGCTCGCGCGCGCCATCAGCCTGGTGGCGCAGGGCCGCGTGTTCGTGACCGGCAACCGCACGGTCGTGCTCTGAGGGCCGTTTACCGAGGGCTGTGAGGCTCCTTGCCCCAAGATTGCGTTACTCCCGCGTTGAGGGATCGTGACTCAACAATTCAGTGTTGGCCAGGCTGAATTGAATCTATCCTCCGGACGTCCGTCAAAGGTTCGCTATGGCTCAACGTGCGCTTCGAAATATTATCCTGCTCCTTGGTGTGACCGCGGCTTCCGCCTGCACCATTCAAGTCTCTGGTTCCGCGACTACGTCGCCGAGCAGCTCGGCAACGAGCGGATCTTCTAGCAAAGGGAAGTCACGAAAGGATCCAAAGGCGCGCTCGGGTGAGGGTGCTGCGAACAGCGGGTCCAGCGATTCCAACGGCGGCGACAGCGGCGCTGGTTCCAACGACGCCGAGGGAGATGGTGACTCCTCCTCGCGCGAGCCCCAGCGAGGGCCGCGCGCAGAGGCCGAGGACAAGGGTGAAGGCCGTGGCGGCCGCCAGCCGATCGATCCCGCCCCGGAGGCGGGCAAGGGACCGGATTGCATTCCTGGCAAGGCGAAGGGCCACGACAAGGACAAGGCGAGGGGCGAGGCGAGGGGCCACGATCTGCCAAAGTGCGAGGAGACAAGAGTTGGGGAGGCACCGCAGCGTAAGGCCACGGCATCGCCCGCGAAGAAAGAAGAAATCCGCCCGAAACCGTCGCCTGGAAACAGCGGCAAATCGGTCGCAAAGCCGGCGCCTAAGCGAACTCCCGCGCCGAAGGACGATAAGTCCAAACGTCTACGTTCGCCGAAATAAGACCGCGGATGGTTTGTTCGTCGCCATAAGAAGACATGAGCCTGACGACACCTGCTATGTGCGAAGTTAGATCGCGGGCACCGTTACCGAACTGAGGCATCGTCTCAGTTTGAGATAACGCGGATCTGATCTCGAACCCGTCTCTAGGTTCGAGCATCAGCGCTGTTGACTGGATCTTGTTATGTAGGTGCCGAATGTGGGACTATCCGGCCGTTAGCCAATCGTGGCAATTGTGTAGAGGCATTCACTATGAAATTTATTTACGAATCTGACTCTCGCGAGGTTCGACGCTCAAAGGGCTTTACGCTGATCGAGTTGATGATCGTCGTGGCGATCATCGGCATTCTCGCGGCGATCGCGATTCCTGCGCTGACCAAGTTTATTCGTAAATCAAAGAGCTCTGAGGCGCGCGCTTCAATCGCCAAGATGTACGACGCTGCGGTGGGCTTTTACCAATCGGAGTCTGCCCAGCGTGGCGCTATTGGACTCATTGGAGGGTCGTCTGCGCCGGCAGGGACAGAGGCCAACACGTGTCCTCACAACTCGAACGCCGTGACCGCTGGAGATGCACCCAAGACACCGGTTAGCGCGGTGTGTGCGGAGGGTCCAAATGGTCGGTGTATTCCCAATGGCAACGGGGGAGGCTCTTATGCCCTCAACGAATGGGACACGGACGTTTGGAACGGGCTCTCGTTCTTCCAGACACAAGGTCACTATTTTCACTACAACTTCACGTACGCCAACGATCTTTCGGGGTACGGGACGTGTCAAGCGACCGCGCAGGCGTTTGGAGATCTCGACGGAGACGGGGCGTGGTCGACCTTCGAGCGGTCCATGTCTTGCGAGTTTAATGGGTGTGCGGGTGCCCTCGGTTTGTTCATTCACAACGACGGCTCGTAGCGCCCACGCGGGTCGCCTACGCGAACGATCTGGAAACCGAACGCTACGCTCAGCGACGAGCGCTCATCTGTCGCCACGCGAGCATGCCGCCGTGTAGGTTCGCGACCTCCATCCCTCGAGTGGATTGCAGGACCTTGACCGCGAGGCCTGATCGGCGCCCGGAGCGACAGACGATAACCACGGGGCGGTCGTTCGGGAGAGTCTCCACCCTATCCCTGAACTGATCGAGTGGGACATGGATAACGTCGTCGAGCGCTCCGAGCTCCCCGGTGAGCTCATCGGACTCCCGTACGTCCACCACGTGTACGCGGTGTCGATTGGCCGCCACCCACTCGGACGTGATCTCGGGGATCCCCGCGTAGGTGATCGTCAGCGGCGCCCACGCTCCGAGGGTGGGGTAGACGCCGTCAGGCGGACGTCCAGACTGAAGATTGGCCGGCACCGCCGCGTCGATGTGTTTGGGATGCGGCAGGTCTAGATTTTCGAGATGGCCGACGAAGTCTGTCGCGCTGGCACCACCACCGATCCGAGGATTGAAGGCCCGCTCCTCTGCGATGGTAGAGGTCGCTCGACCGACATAGTCGTGGCCGGGGAACACTACGCAGTCCTCGGACAACGAGAAAAGTTGGGTTTGGATCGACTCATAAAGTCCCGCCGGGCTACCTTCTTGGAAATCGGTGCGTCCCGTTCCGCGAATCATCAACGCGTCTCCGGTGAAGACGAATCGAGCCTTTTCGTCGACGAAGGAGAGGCAGCCGTTCGTGTGGCCAGGTGTCGCGCGCACGTGGAGTCGCTGCTCTCCGTAGGAGATGACATCGCCGTCGCTGAGCTGAAGATCGACCAACGCTCCCTCGGCGACTTTCGCCAGGCCAATGCGACAACCCGTGGCTTCTCGCGCCAACCAGGCGCCGGTGATGTGATCGGCGTGCACGTGGGTATCGAGTACGGTCACGAGCGTGAGGCCTAGCTCGCGAAGCAGGGCCATGTCTCGCTGATGATGGGCGAAGACGGGGTCGATCAGCACCGCATCTTGAGTCTTCGTGCATCCGAGTACGTAGGTGTACGTGCACGAGGTGCGGTCAAAGAGCTGGCGGAAGATGAGGGCGTCGTCTCGAAGCATCAGACAGAGACTATACGGGCACCGAGTTCGAGTTCCCACTACGGAGACCCGGCTTTGGCATCATCAGGAAGCCGGGATATCGGGGGTGGTCGGCGGTGCGGGGGGATGGGTGGTCTCGCGAGAATACGTCATCAGGCCTTGTGGACCGGGGAATTCACACATGAAGAGAAGATGTCGTTCCCACGGCGAATAGCGCGTTTTTTCCGCGTAAGCATGTGAATTCGGCGATTTCTGAGGCGATCGAATGATCGCACGTGGAGTCTTAGGGCGTCGCGAAGAGCGAGTGTTTGGGCGAGCGTGAGTGGTGAGCGTGGTGAAAATCGGGTAGCGTCCCGCTAGGAAGTTTCGTAGCTCGTTGGCATTGCTTTCTGTTCTGGGACTCGTCCTCTCGTTGACCGCCTGTGAAGGTGACTCGGATACCTCCTCCGATTCCGACACGTCGACCTCCGGGAACTCTGGAGATGGAGATGGAGACGGAGACGGAGACGGCGATGGCGACGGCGACGGCGATGGTGATGGTGATGGTGATGGTGATGGTGATGGAGACGGCGACGGCGACGTCCCAGCCGGGTGCGAGAACCTGCCGGTCGCAGGTGCGGGTCCGACGCCGCAGATTGGAGACAAGGCAGCGAGCTTTGAGGGCATCGACGTCAATGGCGATGCCCTCGATGTCGCCTCCGCGTGTGGCAAGCCAATTTTGCTGGTGCTGAGCGCCGGCTGGTGCGGACCTTGTCAAGACATGGCCGACGGCATGGCTGGAAACAGCCACAGCTACGGGGCAGACCTGGACACCGTCCGAGCCAAGGTGGCCGCAGATGAGCTTGAGTTCGTGGAGGTGATGCTCGATCCCGCCGCCGACTGGGGCCCCGTGGACGCGAACTTCCTTCAGACTTGGAAGGCCTCGTATCCCAACGACGACATCATCTTGATCGGAGACACGACACCCGGTGAGAACGCCCAAGAGCCATTTTGGCTGCTTCTCGCGGATCACCACCAAGGTGGGGTGCCGTTCGGTGCGTTCATTGACGCTGCGTACACCTGGCAGAGCTTTGGCACGACCGCCGCAATCTCCGCGGCCGCGCAGCAGTAGCGGTCGACGCCTCGGCGTTTCCGGGTATTGGACGCCTGCCCGCTCCTCGAGCGCGGTGGGCGTCGTCGTGTGCGCCGCCGGACTTGGGGTATCCTCTCTGTATGTCCAGGCGAGGTCGATTGACAGAGGTTGCGGGGGCGCTGCACCCATGGGGTGTGGTCGTAGCGATCGCGTTCGGGCCCGCGTGCGGGGGAGAAGATCCGGGGTTTGATACCGCGGAATCCTCGTCGCAGGGGGACGCAGGAGACGCAGATACGGGAGGCGACGTGGAGACAGGGGCATCCGGCGATGAGGACGGTGCTGGTGATGGCGGAGACGGAGACGGCGACGGCGACTCACCCGTGGATCCTTGCGACGAGACCCCCGGGAACACGCCGCTCGCCATCGGGGAGCGAGTCCGCGACGTGGGCGGGCAAGGTCCCGACGGTGAGAGCTTTCGCGTGTGTAGCTGGGCAGGAATCCCCTTTGTCATGGACATCAGCGCCCTATGGTGCGCGCCGTGCCACGACGTGGCGGCCTTCTTGAGCGGAAATGGGGGCACGGGCGCGCTCGAGCCCTACGGCGCCGACATCAAGTCGCTGCTCGACGCTGGACAGATCCGATGGTTGACGGTGGTGAGCGAGGGAGAGGTGTTCAACGGCGGCGTGACCCTCGAGGACGCGCAGTGGTGGGAGCAGGCGTACCCCCACCCCCACGTGCAGGTCATCATGGACGAAGATCGAAAGTGGGCGAACTATATGCAGGCCGCATACCTGCCCACTATTCACAGCGTGGACGGGGGCATGGCGCTACTTGGTCTTCAAGGGGACGACGCCAATCATCCCCTCGGTACGATCGTCGCGCTGTTTCCCTAGCGTTTCCCAACCCTCGCCGAGGCGTGTCGTCGCTCACTTGGGGGCGGGAGCTGGCGCCGCGAAAGGTGGTACCCAAGCGCCGCCGATCTCGTCCCGGCCCGGTGCCAAACCCGCGGCGCCAGCTCCCGCCCCCAAGTGAGCGACGACACGCCTCGGCGAGGGTTGGGAAACGCTAGGGAAACAGCGCGACGATCGTACCGAGGGGATGATTGGCG
>JBDQGY010000093.1:0-15216 GCA_040265175.1 Nannocystaceae bacterium | reverse complement strand
TCGATCTGTGGGGCGCACCGGAACACCCTGTCACCCGCGGCGGCTTGTGCGGCAAGGTCGATCGCTATGTGGACCGGACCTACCATCGGGATCGATTAACGCATCCGCTTGTGCGGGTAGGACCGAAAGGCAGTGGGCAGTTCAAGCCTGTCGATTGGGACACGGCGATCGCTCTGATCGCGACGCGGTTAACCGAGGTGATCGAAGTGCATGGGGCCCAGGCAGTGCTTCCGTTCTCCTACTCAGGGACGCTGGGTGTCCTCCAGGGCGAGGGCATGCCGGGGCGTTTTTTTCACGCCCTCGGGGCGAGTCAGCTGGCGAGGACGATATGTGCGGAGGCGGGGAGCTGGGGCATGCGCTACACCTGCGGCACTACGTCGAGCGTAGATCCGATGGACGCCGAGTTCTCGGAGCTCATCGTGCTTTGGGGGACCAACACCCTCTCGTCCAACCTTCACTTTTGGCCAGTAGTCTTGAGGGCCAAGAAGCGCGGCGCGCGGGTCATCGTGATCGATCCGGTAGAGACAAAGACCGCCAAGGCGGCAGATGAGTGGATTCGGATTCGTCCAGGGACGGACGCGGCGCTCGCTTTGGCGATGATGCATGTCCTCATCACTGAGTCGCTCGTCGATGAAGACTACATCCGCGAGGGGACCGTGGGGTTTGAGGAGCTCGCGGCGAAGGTGGAGGCGTGGACGCCAGATCGTGCGGCAAAGGTGACCGGCATCCCCTCGGCGGCAATTGTGGCTCTCGCGAGGTCATTCGCCGCTGCAAATCCAGCGCTGGTGCGGATCAACTATGGGATGCAGCGACACCGGGGCGGCGGGATGGCCGTTCGGACGATCGCGTGCCTGCCGGCGCTCACCGGGCATTGGCGGCGCCGCGGTGGGGGCGTGTTGCTGAGCACCTCCGCCGCGTTTGAGCTCGAATCTCATTCCCTGCGGCGGCCGGATCTTATGCCGACTCCGCAGCCTCGCACGGTGAACATGATTCGGCTTGGAGACGCGCTGGCGGGGGATGAGACCTCACTGCGGCGCGCGCTGTACCGACCGCGGCCGACGGACCCGGAGCCCGCGACGGCGGGGCCGCCAATCAAGGCGTTGTTTGTCTACAACTCAAACCCCGCGGCGTCCAATCCAGATCTGGGGAAAGTGCGCGCGGGGCTCGCCAACGAGGACCTCTTCACCGTCGTGCTCGAGCACTTTCAGACAGACACGGCAGACTACGCCGACGTTGTGTTGCCGGCGACGACACAGCTTGAACACTGGGATCTCCACGCTTCGTACGGTCATATGTACCTGTCGCTCAACCGCCCGGCCATCGCGCCCGTGGGGCAGGCCTTGTCCAACGCAGAAATATTTCGTCGACTCGGGAGGCGGATGAACCTCGATGCGTCGCTGTTCTCCGCAGACGACGAAGCGACGCTCAAGGCGTATCTGAGCGCGCAGACATCGTCGGCGCTCGCGTCGATCTCGTGGGAGCGGCTGACGGAAGAGGGGTTCGCGCGTCTGGATGTCCCCACGCCGTTCATGCCATTCGCCGAGGGTAAATTTCCGACACCTTCCGGGCGTTGCGAACTCTACTCCGAGACGATGAAGACGGATGGGTACTCGCCGACGCCAGAATTTATCGAGCCCGCGTGGATGGACGAACTCACCGAGGACGCGCTGGTTTGTGTCTCGCCGCCCGCGCACCTTTTCTTGAACTCTACGTTTGTGAATGTGGATCGCCTTCGCGTGAAGACGGGCGCTCCTCGTGCGTTGATGAATCCGACGGATGCGACCCGACGTAGCTTAGGAGACGAGGAGGAGGTTGAGGTGATCGGCAGTGGCGGACGAGTGCGCATGACGCTGCGTGTGCGAGACGCCATCGTCCCTGGGACCATATGCATCGAGGGCATTCACTGGCCAAAGCTCACTGCGGGGGGCCGCGGGGTGAATGAGCTGACCCTACAGCGCGAGACCGACTTCGGCGGGGGGGCGACGTTCTACGACGTCACCGTGCGGGTACAACGCGCGGATGACGGCTAGCTGCCCGAGGGTTGGCGAAGATCGGAGAGTTCCTCGTCCTCATCCTCGATCCCGAGGGTTCGCGCGGTGGGGGAGCGCGGCACCTTTGTGGGTTCGGGGGACGTCTTGAGCCATCTGTCCGCGCCGATCCGGCTCACGCCAAACCAGTAGTGCTCATTTTTAAAGTGGTGCAAGCGATGCATCTTCCAGAGCGTCCGCATCCACTGACTTTGAGGTCGGTAGCTGGTGTGGATCAAAAAGTGAATCCACTCATACACGAGGGCGAGTGACGCGGCGGTCACGACCACGGTCCACATGCCCGCCGCCGTAGGGAACAGCAGCCACGCGCCGCCGAGGACCACGCCAAATCCGCTGAATACGCTCTTGACCGGCATCACGGTGTATCGCAGGTCCCAGGGGTCGCGGTGGTGGGCTCGATGCATCTGGGCGGCGTGGTAGTCGAGCGTTCGCCCGAGGACCTGCTTGGGTTTCGCGTGGAGGATGAACACGTGGATGAGCCACTCGGTGAGGGGCTGGGCCACGATCAGCGTCACGAAGATCGCGAGGTCTGGCCATCCGAGGGGCCCCGCGCGCAGTCGCATGATGAGGCTCCCCACGAGCGCCGCGAGGATGAGCCGTGGCGGCGTGAAGGTGCAGAAACTGCGAACGACGCCCGTGAGCGAGAGGTCGTTGTCGCGAAGGGTCCTTCGTTGTGGTTCAGCGGTGTTCATCAGTCGGTCACTTCGAGGTCAGAGTCGTTGGACAGGGAGGCAGCAGGTGCCGTCGCGGAGGGCAGCGCTTCCAGCCACTGGAGCAGCGCGAGCACGGCTTCGGTCCCCGTAGACAGGAGGCGCCGTGCACTCGCCTCCGCGCGCGCCCCATCTCCCTCCCGGATCGCCTGCATAATTTTTCGATGCCCGGTGAGGTCAGAGACTTCTTTGGTGAGCGCCCGCGCCAGTAACTCTCGAAGATGTTCGTAGGTCGATCGCAGCGAGTTGTACGCGAGGCGGTACGCGATATTTTGGGCACCTTCGATGAGCAACTGCCAAAACTCGATGTCGAGCGCTTGGAGTGTGTGGATGTCTCCCGCATCCCGCTCCATCGCGTGGACGCAGTCCTCAAGCCGATGGATCACATCGTCGCTGCGTCGGAGCGCGCAGAGTCGGGCGACGTCTGGACCGAGCGCCGCTCGCATCTCCATGATGCTCCGACCGACCTCGTAGTCGACCCCTCCGTCGGCTCTGAGCAGCAACCCGGAGAGGAGGTCGGTGCCTGCGGAGCTCCGGAAGTCGAGGACGGTCGAGCCTCCGCCATGGCGAATCTCCACGAGTCCCGCTTGGCCGAGCCGCTTGAGCGCCTCCCGAATCGCCCCTCGATTCACCCCGAGCATGTCGCATAATGCGCGTTCCGCGGGGAGAGTATCGCCTGGCTGAATTCGCCCTTCGAGAATCTCCCGCGACAATTGCTCATAAACTGCGTCTGACACGGAGTTACGAGCAATTTTCGTGAGCGCCATCATCTCGAAGCTACTTCTTTTTGGTCATGTGGTCAAGTGGTCATACCATTTCTCTGGAGATCGTGGCTCTTTCACGCTATCAGAGAGTCACCATGGAAGTCTCGCCGACGGAGTTCGCCGTGTGGGCCATGCCCATCTTTCTCGCGTCCATTGCGGTGGAGGTGGTTGTGTCGAGGGCGCGCGCACCAGAGCGATATTCGCTCGGCACCGCCCTGAGCGACCTCTCAGTCGGTGGCGTCTACCAGGCTCTCGAGGTGTGTATTCACGGCGCGCTCTTGGTGGGTTACGCCGTGGTGTACGAGCGATTTTCACTCGTGTCGTTGTCCGAGTCGAGCCCGTGGACTTGGGTGCTCGGCATGTTGGGGGTGGACCTGCTTTTTTATTGGTGGCACCGCATGAGCCACGTGGTCAACACCCTCTGGGCGGTACACGGCGTGCATCATCAAGGGGAGGACTTCAACCTCGCGGTCGCGCTGCGGCAGCCGGCGTTCGAACCTCTGACATGGTTTTTGTTCTACGTGGTGCTCGCGGTGCTCGGAGTTCCTCCCGTGGTCTACCTCTGGAGCTACGCGGTAAATCGTCTCTATCAGTTCTGGATTCACACGGAGTATATTGATCGTACGCCGTCCTGGTTCGAGTGGGTGTTCAATACACCGTCCCATCATCGCGTACATCACGGGGTCGATGAGGCCTACCTCGATAAGAACTACGGGGCGGTGCTGATCTTGTGGGACCGAATCTTTGGGACCTTCGAGCGTGAGTCCCAGCGACCTACCTACGGGACCACCAACCAGCTCAAGAGCTACAACCCAGTTTGGGCGAATTTTGAACACTTCGTAGTGTGTGGGAAGATCATGCATGAGGCGCCGCGCTGGCGGGATAAACTCTGGGTCTGGTTCGCGCACCCCGCGTGGCGCCCCGGAGTTGGGCGCGTCCAGCCGAGCGTGGCGAAGGCTCAAGACCGAAGGAGTGCGCCGAAGTATCGACCGGAGGCCCCCGTCCGTCTCGGGACTTACGTCGTCGTACAGTTCTTGGTGTTCGCGCCGTCCGTGACCGCGCTGGTTCGACTCAGGACCGCGCTGACTTGGTGGGAGCTGGGGGTCGGCGCGGCGGCGGTCGCCTTTGGTCAGCTTGTGTTGATCGCGCTGCTTGAGTCGAAGCGATGGGCCGTGGGGTGCGAGTTTGTCCGTCTGTTGGTGCTCGGAGCGGGCACAGCATGGTTGAGCTGGTTCTACGCACCCGAGGCGCTCGTGCGCCCCGCCCTTGCGACCGCCGCACTCTTTATCCTGATCTCGGCGTGCGCGTTTGTGTGGGCGCTCAGGAGTCCGTTACGCCAGCAGACGGACGTGGCACCCACCCCCGCGTCGGTCTAGGTGCCGCAGGGCGAAGACACGGGCGGGGTCATCCGTTCTTCGCCAGACGATTGCGCAGCCATTCACGCTCAAGTGCGCGTACGAGCTGCTCCACGTTAGGATCGTGCAGGGGGACGCTCGGTTTCTCCGCATCGATGAGCATGACGCCGACGCGGTTGCGCGTGCGTCGCCGGATCAACGCTCGCGTCGTTATCGCCGTCTCTTGATAGGTGACCTTCATCGAGATGCGCTGGTCTACGGCGAGTCTTCGTGCGGTGTCCATGGGCACCTCGAACTGCAGCCCATGAACGCTGATATCGATCCCGCGGGCGTCCTCCGCCGGTTGGGGGTCGGTGATGCGGATCGACAAAGAAGAGTCGGGAAGGATGGGGACGCGGAAGGAGTGTCGGCACTCGAGCGCTGCGATTTCTCCAGGGAGATTAAGCGCGAGGCGAGGTCGCGAACCCTCCGCAGCGGGGGGGCGAATCTCTCGAACGGTGGTGACAAAGACGTGTGCCCGAGCCCCAAGGGTAAAGCTGACGCTGCAGGGCGTCAGAGGACGAAAAAGATCGGGGTTCGCCCTCGGTGAGATCTTGGCGACGAGGTGGTCATTCTCAAGCTTATAAAAAGAGCCGCCGCTCACCGCGCGGCTGTCGAGATTGAGGACCAGCAAGGAGACACGCTCTTGGATGCAGTCGTCGATAACAACCGCCGAATGCAGCAGCTTGTCACGAACATACTTGGCCTCGCGAGGATCTGAGCGTTCGGGGAGTTCTGGATCGGTCATGGGTGCCCCGCCGGGTAGCGATCAGCCGCCGTTCATGGCGTCGATGTACTCGGTGAGCAGGCCGCAGGTCGTGTAGCAGACTTTCTCTCCACTGGAAGAGTCACACGGGAAAGCGGGGCGCTCGCTTGGGTCGCTCACTCGGTACGCACCGAAGGTCGAGCCGACGAGGTCTGCGGAGACCGGGGAGGTCGCCGTGCCGCTCACGGTGCCCGCCCACGCGTTTGAGTTGAGGACTCGCCCCTCAAGAATGATGGTCGCGACGATGTCTCCACCCGAGATTGGGTTGGCCTGCCCCGTGACAGTGACCTCACCGAAGTCGATCACAAAGGTCCCGTCGACGATGGGTACATCGCTGACGACGATGGGATCGCCGACTTCCTCGCGAGGGGTGTCGGTAGATCCCATGTCGAGGCTCAGGGGTTGAAATGAGAAGGTGGCGGAGTCACCGTCACTGATGACTTCCGTCATAAACTGAATGGGAACGCCAGGGCCGAGCAAGGTCTCTAGGCCGACGAGGTGGTAGCCGGAGATGTCGCACGCGATGCACGCCTCTCCATCGCAAGATCCGGCCGCCTGTGCCGCTTCACGTGCGTCATTGGTCTCATCGAGGTACTCGGTCCAACGCGCCTCGGTGTCCGGCCCACAGGCTCCAAGTGCGAGCAGCGGCGCGACGAGATACAGGGGGGTCGCGCGACGATGACGGGAGGCGGACGGGTGCTTTGTCAGCATGGACGAATGGTAGAACAGAAAAGAGATTCGCTCCAGTGCAAATCGTTGTATCGTGGACAGGCTCCTCGGCTTTACCCAGGACCCAACGCTATGTCTCCATCTCGTCCTCGCAGTCGCCTTGTTTGTCGTATCTCTTCGCTCGCGCTGGTCGCCTCCGGCTTATGCCTCGGCGCCAACACGGCCTCGGCCTCCGGTTTCTCCGTGGCTCGATTTGGTGGAGAGCACGGTCACCCAGCGTCACCCAACCCAACGTCGGTCTACTATAACCCGGCGGGGATGGCCCTGTCCGAGGGGACTCACATCCTCATTGACGCGAACTTGGTGGGACGCTTCGTCAACTACAACCGACCCGATTCCGCCGCATCTCCATCTAGCTATGAGGGCTACGCGCCCGAGGCGAACGCGGGTGATGCGTCCTTGTCCAACTTTATCGCCTCACCGGCGCTGTTTGTGACCAGTGACTTTGGCACCGAGTGGATCTACGGAGGCCTCGGGCTCTACTTCCCGTTCGGTGGCCAAGCGAGGTGGGATGAAAACTCTGACTTCGAAGGCAACACCGAAACGCCAGGGGCGGTCGGAGGCACGCAGCGATGGCACACCATGGACGGCACCGTTCGTTCGATGTACGTCACGGGCGCCCTCGCGTTCAAGATTAAGCAGGCGGGGCTCACCCTCGGCTTCAGCGGGAGCGCGATCAAATCCGAGTTTGATACGATCCGCGCCCGCAACCCAGACGGGAGCGACGACCTCGTGGCGGGCGGGCAACTCAAGGAGGGGCGCGCATGGCTTCAGGTGGAGGGATGGCAGTACGGAATCGCCGCGGGGCTCACATGGGATATCAGCAAGCTTTGGGACAAGCAGGAAGAGCTTATCTTCGGCGCCTCATATACGTCGCAGCCCAACGTGACCGGCGGCATGCGGCTCAAAGGGCAGCTGCAGACGGTGCTCTCCTTGAACTCGCCGACCGTCGACGATGTAGAGTTGACGCAGACGCTCCCGGACATCGTGCGCTTTGGATTTCGCTACAAGCCCTCGAGCAAGTACGAGCTTCGGGTTTTCGGTGATTATCAGCGATGGTCGCTCATGCAAAAACAGTGCATCACGAAGCCTGGCGCAGAGTGCGACCTGACTGGGGAGGACCCGAGCCTGTCGCGCAAGGAGCAACGAGAGGCTATCTTCGACAACCCCGCGGGTTACGGTGCGGAGGTTGAAGGCTCGGACGTCGTCCAGAACATCCCTCGATATTGGAAGGACGGGGGCGGCGTACGCGTCTCCGCGAGTTATTGGTTCATCGACCCGCTTGAGACCTACTTTGGGCTTGGATATGACTCCTCTGCGGTCCCAGACGAGACCCTCGACGCCTCATTACTCGACCTCGAAAAAATGACCGTCTCAGTCGGGGCAAAATGGCAAGCAGCGAAGTGGTTCGCGCTGGCCGCGACGGCGACGCAGGTCATCTATTTCACCAAGAACACCACCGGCAAGAGCATCTTCAATGAGGTGAGCGGGGCGAGCAAGCAGCCGAGCGCGAGCGGGGTCTACTCATCCTTCATCACCATCGGGAACATCTACACCGAGTTCATGTTCTAGTCACGGAGTGGCGCAGCGTCGCAGCAACGGTGCACCCACGCCACACACGCCTCCACGGATTCAAGCGCCTCGACATTGTCGGGGCGTTTGTCGTCGAGGGGAGCGTCTGCGAGTCTCGCCGGCCAGCCGCCGGCTGGTACGAGCACGCCCACCGGGCGGCCGTATTGCCAGGCCATCGCGAGTTCTGAGAGCGTCCCTGCGCCGCCATCGATACCGATGACCACCTGGCCCGCCTGGGCGACCAGCGCGTTGCGAGCGACGCCCATCCCTGTAGGCAGCACAATGTCGAGCCACTCGTTGGCGTCGCTGCCGTCGGTGGCCATCAAGATCCCAAGCGAGATCCCAGGACCCTCCGCGCCCGCGAACCCCTCACTCACCGCATCCATCACCCCGGTTCGACCACCGCAGGCCAGATGGAATCCTGCCCGTTTGAGCGCCGCACCGAGAGCTCTGGCGAGCGGCACCGCGCGTGGAGAGGATGGCTCCGAGGCGCCAACAATGGACACCACCGGGCGTCGACGCGTGGTGGGGGGTTCAACGTGCTTCACGTAGGTAGTGAGCCACGTCCCTACACCATTGGGAAGCACTGTTGACGGTAGGAATGACATGTTCGAGCACGCCGCTCGGGGAGTCCGCGGTATGCGCGAATCTGGTTCGATGCATGCGTCGTCGAAATGCTCCACGGATGGTTTTTGACGTGCTGGCGTGGCCTAGTGCACACTCTCGACGTTCGACAACTTTGCGGTGGAGACACCGCCCTATGAAACGAGTGAATATGAAAAAACAAGCTTTAATGGTTTTTGGTCTCGTCCTCGCGATGAGCACTGTCTTTGATACCGGCTGTTCGAAGGACTCCGATTCCGACACCACCGCAGCGGAAGGTGAGACTGGAGACACCAACGGCGACGGCGACGGCGACGGCGATCCACCGTGTGAGCCGATCATCGATAACGACGGCATCTGCAATGACGACTGCGAGTGTGTCTCAGGATCTTGCTATGAAGTGCCCGTGCTCTCCAACCTTTGCGGTGAGTGCAAAGTCGACACGGACTGCCCCGACGGCGGTTGTACCCCCCCGAACCCGCTCCCCGGCCAAGAGACTGGGTCGGTGTGTAACGCCGGTGAAGCTGGTGGCGGCTGCGAGACCACCGAGGTCTGCCAAGATGGTTTGACCTGCGAGCTCGTGCTCGACTTGGGTGCGCTGGGCATCGTCATCAACACCTGCAGCGAGTGCAGTGCCGACGCCGACTGTGACGCCGGTCAAGTGTGTGGCGTGGACATCAGCATCATCGACTTCGCCGGACAGCGCGTGTGTCAAGCTGCGGGCAGCGTCCCTAACAACAACTTCTGCGTGAATGAAGGCACCGTGGGCAACGACGCGTGCGCGAGCGGATTTTGTGGGCTCGTCGATGTCGAGGGGCTCCTCTCGCTTAATGTGTGCGGAGAGTGCCTTGAAGATGCCGACTGCGGCATGGGCGAGGTGTGCCAAGGTGGCGCCTTTGACCTCGGCTCGCTCAGCGTGACCGGGAGCACCTGCGCTCCGGGCTAAGCGACACGCTCGGTGAATGTTCGCGGCGAGTTCGCGAACAAAGAAGACGGCGACCGCAAAAACGCGGCGCCGTCTTCTTTTTGTCTTCGCAGAGAGGCACACACCCGATAGGATGTCGTATGTCCGGGTTTGGTCGTAGACAAGCGCTCGTTGGTGGTGTCCATCTCACTGTGCTGGCGAGCGGACTTGGCTGCGCTGGCGGGGGCGCGCGGGTGTCGGTGGTGCCCACCGGGAACGAGGCGGCGGTGGACCTCGCTCTCATACCTTCGCTCAAGAGTGTGGGAGGCTCCGTAGGGCTCAAGGTCGAGGGGATCGACGACGAGCTCATCGCGGTTCGGCGCACGGAGGACGAGGTGATTGTAGTGACCCGCGTATGTGGTCATATGGGCTGCAAAGTTCGATTCTCGGGAGCGGCGCAGGAGTTCGAGTGTCCATGCCACGGATCGAGGTTCGCGCTCGATGGGACCCTGCTCGAGGGCCCTAGCCCCACGCCGCTGCGACGATATGACGCGCGCCTCGTCGATGGCTTCCTTCGCTTTGTGGTGTAGCCGTCTGACGAACCAGATTCTCAGTCGATGAGGTGCGTCGGTGACCAGGTCGTGCGCTGGCTTGAGGGTCCAACGATGGGCTGTACTGTCGGCGTGCGCGTGAGAATATCATCCAGGTCGTCCGACGAGATGAGCTCCTCTTGTTGGAGCGCGATCGCCAAGGCGCTGCCTTGAGCATAGCCCACGACATGCTCTTCAAAGTCGTGCAAGGTGCCCCCCGCAGGATCGCGATATAGGTGGATGAACACGCGGTTGACCGCGTCACGCCGGGGGACGTCATGCACGAGATTCGCGGCGTTGACCGCATACTTTTTTCGGACACCGAGACGAGTCAGCGCCCGCACGACGTCAAGTGCGTCGATGCGGCCAGATACCGCGTCTGCGAACAAGCAGAAGATTGTGCAGTCTTGCTCCACATCGTCTCCAAACAGGTTCAGTCGACACCCCGCGGGCAGCTCGCGAAACATCAAGAGAAGGGCGGTGAACTTATATGCCGCCTGGACGCGGATCTGATCGAAGTGCAGTCGACCGGCGAGCTTGAACTGGTCTTTGTAGGTGACGCCGTCGAAGTCGATCTCATCGAGGACAAGCTTTCGTTCGAGCTTTCGTCGGATCTGCGGGGGGCTCGCCGTTACGAAGAATAGCCCCGGTTGGTGCCCGCCGTATCGTGGCCGCTGCAGGGCACGGAGCACGGGCACCGCACCGGGGACGGCCCACTTGTCGTGAGCGGATTGCAACGCGGCCTCGATGATACCGCCGGTCGAAGAAAAGTGAGTGTCGAGATAGGTCTTGTCCACGTCCCACACGAAGACTGGCCCCTCGTAGTCCGCGGGGAGGCGGTGCTTCATCCGTCGAAGCATGGGGAATGGCTTGGTAAGCCGCTGCGACACGAACGCCACGACCGAGAGCATAGGGCCTGCGGCAGCGCCAGGGAAGGGCGCTGCCGCACAGGACCGCGCCGGGACCAAGGGGTCCTACTCCGCAGGGGGCGGTTCTTCGTGTGCCGATTCTAGAGATTCTTGGGCGTTCAGACGGTCGGTGGCCTTCTTGATGGAGCCAGCGACCGTGCCGCCGCACCGGGGGCACTTGGACGCACCGGTGGGTAGTCGGTTTCCGCATTTTGCCTCGGAGCAGCGATGGTCGGGGATGAATCGACCGATGAGGATTCCCACGATCGCCAAGCCAAGACCCGTCACGGTGACGTGACCCATGGAGATGCCCGCGTCCGCGACGGCCCGGCTCGCGAAGCCTCCGATGACCATGGTTCCTAGCCCGAAAAATCGACCGAGGCTGGTCGCCATGGAGCGCTCGATACGAAACACTGGTTTGCCTGTGTTCATGCCCCGCACCTGGTCCTCGGCGGGTTGCATCGCTGCGTCCTCTTCGAGCGGTTCCGGCTCGGCGAGCGCCCCCGTGAACGCAGAGAGCGGAAATTGCGGAGGGCGCTCGTCTGCGGGAGGGAGGTCAAAGCGAGCCGAGAGCGCCTCGCTGGAGGGCGCGAGCGCGGACATCGACGCCTGAAAGAACGTGGCCGGGTTCGGTCGAAGAAGGGACGCGATTTGCCGCTGCGCGCGGGGACCTACGTTGCGGAGGGTGCAGTGCAGCGCGAGCAAGAACGCCATGCTCACCGGACCCGCGACACCGAGTCGGGTGGTCTTTCGTTGACTCGACATGCCGGAGGAGGCGCCCACGTGATGGGCGATGGCGGCTTGGGTGGTGAGCACGCCGAACCCAAGCACCACGGTCGTGACATCGATGGCGAGCTGGAGACGAGACGCGTCCACGCGGATCGCGGGCTCCGCAGAGGCCAACCAGGCGTGGGCCACCGCGCGGGCGCTCGCTGAGGCGGTGATTTCAGGGTTGTCCACCTGCTGCACATCGACGCCGAAGTTGAGCGTGCCGTCGGCGTCGACTCCTCTAAACCACACGTTCCCTTCCGCCGCGACTGCCGGTCCCCCGGCGGGGAGGTTGCCATCGGCGTCCGCCCGCCACGGCCGCACGCGCACACGCTCGAGGTTCAAGCCCGCGTAGTGCGCGAGCCGTCGTACCACGCGGCGAACGCTGAGCACGTCACCCGACCATCGATCAGGAAAGTGATCTGGGATGGGGGCGAGCAGCGGGGCTCGTAACAGCGCCTCGGTGCCCCGGCGTTGTCGAATGATCGCGAGGAGCTTCAGCATCGCCTCTCTCGCCTCGGGCGAAGGGGTGAACAACTCCTCGTCTGTGGGAGGAGGAGGAGGTGGTGGTGGGAGTGCAGAGTCCACGGGGCGACCGTCTTGATCTAGCACGACCTCGGGTCTTATTGACGCCTGGGATCGGAAATAGCGATGTCAGAGGATCGACGGACGGAGTACACTCTGCGCCGAGATGAACGCGACCGTACGGTGGAACAAGACGACGAGATGGGGTCTGCGGGCGGCCGCAGTAAGTGGAGTATTTCTGCTCGTGGGATGTACGGCGCCAGAGGTAGCCCCACCGGCCGCGTTGGATGGGCCAGGTCCTTTCGGGGTGGGGCGAACGAGGATCGCCCTCGACGTCGGCGCGCGGGTGGTGCCGGTCGAGGTGTGGTTCCCCGCGGAGAGGCAGAGCGCCGGGTCCGTGCCGCTCTCCACGCTTGGGCTCGACGACACGCGACGCGCGCAGTGGTCTCAGTGGTTGAGCATGGCACCCTCCGAGTGCGTGCGCGGCGAGGTGATTGATGGCGCTGACGCGTCCCCTGTTCGCGGCGGGTTTCCCCTTATTGTAATGTCGCATTGTCATGAATGCTCGCGGCTGGGTGCTGTACAAATCGCGGAGCGTCTGACCGCGCATGGATTTGTTGTCGCGGCGCCGGATCATGTTGGGGGCGACTTGTTCAGCGCGCTGGAAGGGGTGTCCACGGGATTCAGCACGACGACGTTGAACACGCGGGTCGACGATGTCGACGCAGTGATCGATGGATTACGCGATGGTGAAGGGCTCCCGTCCGAGGCAGGATCACTTCTTGAGGGCGTCGTCTCCGCGAGTGAGGTGGGACTCCTAGGTCACAGCTTTGGAGTGACCACCATCAACACGGTGCACCGCGCAGATGATCGAGTGGCGGCTCTCATGGCGCTCGCGGGCCCCCTGAACGTGTTTGGGGAAGCCCCGGCCGACGAAGTCGAGGTGCCGCTGCTGGCGCTGCGCTCTACCGAGGACAACACCATCGGCACGGTGGGCAATGACTTGATCTTGTCCCAGTTTGAGCAGGTACCCCGCGACAAGTGGTTCATCGATGTGCGTGATGCAGGGCATTACTCCTTTCTCGACATCTGCGGGATCACGGAGCAGTTCGACACGGGCTGCGGCGAAGACCAGCGTCAAACGGATCCTGCTGAACTATTTGGCTATCTCGCTCCGGCGCGTGCCCGCGCGCTCACGGCGACCTACGCGGTCGCGTTTTTTTCGTTGATGCTCAAGGGCGACGAGCGGGGTCGAGTGTTGCTTGCCGAGTCAGTGGATGCCGCGGTGATCGGACCGGAATTCACGGCGGCGCCATGACTTCGAAGGCCGCGGCGGCCTCAGCGGCAGCGCCGGTGGCCCTTGGGGCAGCTGAATCGGACGTGCATGTGGTCCGAGTGGCCTCGAGAGTGCTGGACCCGCGCGTACTTGGCCTGACCGGGCTTTCGGGGGTATTCGAGCCATCGGCCGAGGTCTCGCCGAGGGACGCGCCCGGTCTGGATAGCCCAGTCATACAAAAGCTTTTGGAGCTTGGTGTCCACGTACACCACCTCCACCGCGCCCGTGTCATTGAGGAGTTCGAGCAGGGTCCACATCAACTCGCGGTCCAAGTTGGCGGCGCTCATCTCTCTCCAGTTAAGCTCGTCTCGCTCGTCGATGATCTGCGGGTAGCTCAGATCGATGTCGCGCCCGGACTGATGAGACTGGTGCGGTTTTAGTGGTCCTCCCTTGCGTGACGACATATTGCCCACCAGGATAGGCTGGCCCGTCTCCAGCGCGTCCCACGATCGTAAGACGGCGTCCATCACGGCCACAGCCTCGACGGTCGCCCAGCCCTTCCAAGGGATATGCTTGAGGATGCGACCCGGGCCCTCCGGCATCGGCATGGCGCCGGTGAGGGCGCCCCGTGCGGGGCCGTCGATGGACTGACTCGTCGTGGGGTTCTCGCCTCTTCGGTACACCGCGACCCTGGTGCCAGATGGCAACTCTTGATCGAGACCCTTGCCCGGGTTGAGGTCAACAATTTCGTGGTGGAAGATTTTATAGAGGTTGGCGACTCGCTTGAGCGTCCCGCCTTGTCGAATCGTGTAGTGCACGTGATCCGGTGCGCGGAATTTCTCCGACCATCGAGGATCTCGCGCGGTCAGGTGGATATTCCGTACGGGGCGAGCCTGCTCCCCATCGGCGTCGGTGGATGAGGGGGGTGGCTCGTCGGCGACCTCACTGGTCTCGTCGGGAGCGTCCTCATTCGCGTCATCTTGTGGGGGCTCTTCAACCCCGCCGCCAAGATCGAGCGGAGTCTCCGGTGCTTTGTCGACGTCATCTACGTCTTCGAGCGTGGGAAGGTCCTCGGGGATGTCGAGGGCCGCGGAGTGATTGGGGCTCGGCGCGTTGGGGACCACGACGCGAACGGCGAAGACCCCAGCCCACACGAGACCCGCAGAGATGAGCAGTGCGACGCCGGTAGAGCGGGGCCGGTCATGGCCCGCGGGCGCTTGTGCGCGGTCCTCGTCTGTGAGACCTGCGGCGTCGTGGTCCTCAAGGCTCTCGCCTTCCAGTGAATCGTCGTTTGGGTCGACCATGGATGCTTGGCTACGACCTCCCAAAACGCGAGGGGAGGCTCCGACACTTTGGCCACTTTCGCGAGCGACTTCAAGTTCCTGGCACAACTCGAAACCCGTGTTAAGAGAGGTGGGCGGGGCTCGAAAAGATTATATATTTCATATCCTTGGAGCACATTTTGGGTGTGTGTGGCGATCGCAAATAGTGGTTCGATATGCTCGCGAGATGTCACTTGTAATGAGCAGCGCACAAGCCACCTCTGGTGGGCTTTTGTTTGGGGCCGTCCTGTCACTGTCCCTGGGATGCTCGGGAAATCAGACCGGCGATGCGGACGCGACCTCCGGCGGCGCTGATGTGGGGACGTCGGGCGATGCG
>JBDQGY010000092.1:0-15267 GCA_040265175.1 Nannocystaceae bacterium | reverse complement strand
TCGCCCTCGTCGCGGAGGCGTTGCAAAAAAAAATGCAACGCCGCGCGACGGGGGGCGACCGACCTCCCATGCCAACTCCGTCGTCCTTCGTGCTCCTCGGCGCGCTGCTCCTCGCGCCGTCTCCCCCTGCCGCAGTGACTCCTCTCCGTGCGGTCGTTGTCGCGTCCCACCACAGATCCCCCGGCGACCCGCGAGCAGTGGCGGGACCTCCGCTGTCTGGGAGGCTGCGAGCCCCGCCTCAGTTGAGCCCATGGCGCGCACGCTTGCGAGACCTGGGTCTGTCCTTATCAATTTGGATCCACGCTGGCAGGGCACGCCGCACCCGCCGCGGCGCGGGGCTCCTGCCTCCCCGCCATCACCTGCGCGAGTTCGCGGCGGGGCTCTCGGTTCACGGTCGATGGCGCCCCCGCGCTCCCGGACTCCACCGCTAAATCCCCGTCCCACCCTCGAATGGAATGGACCTGTACGTCATGCATCTGCTCGCCATCGCCTTCACCTCCTGTCTCGCCGCCTCCTCCTTCGTCGCTCCCGCCGCGCCGGAGGAGCGGGGAGAAAGTGTCGCGAGCACTCACCGTCTCACCGCCGCGTTCGGTCGACCGACCCGCGCTCCCGCGGCGCGCAGCCTCTCGGCGCTCGTGGAGGCGGCGTGGGAGCACGCCGACCTTCGTGTGCCCCAGCGACGCGCCTGGATCCGGCGGGTCCGCGCAGCCACCTTGCTCCCAGCGGTCTCCGCGGGCTACGATCACCGCCGCGGTCGCGGATGGGATCACCACCTCCAACTTGACGCCCCCGACGAGCTCGACACCGACAGCAGCGTCACGCAGACCTTCCGTGTCCGAGCCACCTGGGACCTGAGCCAGCTGGTCTACTCCAGCGACGAACTCCGGGTCACGCAGACCATCCTCGACATCCAGTCACGCCGCGCCACCGTCCGCGCCCAGGTTCAATCACTGTTCGAACGTCGGCAGGCGCACGTGGCCGCCTGGACCCTCGCCGCGCCCCATGACCCACACCGCGCGGAGCTGGAGACAGAAATTCGTCAGCTCACCCAAGCCCTTGAGGTCCTGTGCGGCGTCGAGTTTTGATATCCTGCCACTGTGGACCCCGAACGACGAAACACCTCGCGCCTCGCCTACGAGGTCGCCGCTCGACTGTTCCGCGACGGCGCCCCCAAGACGAGCCCGGGCATCAAAGTCCGCACCGTCGACCTCTCCATGTCCGGGGTGTGTGTCGAGAGCCCCGAGCCCGTCTCGGTCGGTGAGAGTTTCGAGCTTGAATTCAGGTTGGAACGCAGAGACATGACCAGTGAACCCCTCCGAATCGGCGCCCGCGCGGTCTGGGTTACCTCCGTCCCGGGCGGCGTCCAGGTCGGCGCCGCGTTTCGTGTAGACCTGCCCGCCTTGACCCTCACCCGTCTCGATGTCCTGCTCAAATTTCTCCGGGGCGAGCTGTAACTGCTCGACCGGCGCCGAGGACCCGCGTGCCGACGAGGCCGCGCCCCCATTAACGAGGTCCAGGCACCGAGCAAGAAGACCGGTGTCGGCCGTCCGACGCACCGACTTTTGGTCGTTATCGCCCCATCCATGCGATCGACGCGGGTCGTGCCATGTGAGCAAAAGCGTGACGTGCAGGTCTGCACAGTGAACGCTACTGCACATACAATTGCACGAATTCCGCGAAGCCCCGTGCGCATCGCGGTTTTCCCGCGAACTTGAGGGTTTACGGGCAAATGCGCTGAATCCAACCATTTTTGGCCCACGTGAGGCCGCCTCGAGCGCGACGGCAGGCCGGTTGCAGTGTTTTCGGCCGTTCCGAAGGACCGCACATGCACGTCACGACCGAACCACAAACAAAAGCCGATCCTCGCACCGTTCCCACGCTCGCCAAGGCGCTGTTTCGACAGCTTCGCGAGCAGGGCCTCAGCAGCAACCAGATCATCAGCCTCTCGTCTGAGCTGATCGACATGGTCAGCACGGACATGAGGCGTGAGACGCGGCACGTGGCCGAGTAGCCGCGACCTCTCCCATCGACGCCCCCCACCGGTCCCTTCGCGAGGGCCGCGCTGGAGACGACGCCTGCCCTCTGCCTGCGGTTCGCGGACCACGGCACGCAGGAAATGTTGTATGGAAGTTCGCGCGTGATGAGAACACTCGAACAACTCGACGTGGAGAATCGACGCGTGCTCGTGCGCGTCGATTTTAATGTGCCCTTGCAGGATGGGAAGGTTGCAGACGACGCTCGAATCACCGCCGCGCTCCCGACCATTCTGCACTTGAAAGAGCGAGGCGCCCGGATCATTTTGGCGAGCCACCTCGGACGGCCCAACGGCGCGGTGGTCCCTGAACTCTCGCTCGAGCCCGTGGGCGACTACCTCGCGGGACTCCTCGGCTGCGAGGTTTTGCTCCCCGATGAGGTCACGGGCGACGGCATGGCCCAAGTCATCCGACAGTGTCCGCCCACCGCCATCGTGTTGCTAGAGAACCTGCGCTTCCACCCTGGGGAGACCCGCAACGACGACGCCCTCGCCCTCGAGCTCGCGGAGCACTGCGACGCCTATGTCAACGACGCCTTTGGCGTCAGCCACCGCGCCCACGCATCCGTCGACGCCCTCGCCCGGGCCAAGGGAGAGCGGGCCGCTGGACTGCTCTTGCAGCGCGAACTCGAAGCCCTTGAGCGTGTCCTCCACCCCGAGCGCCCCTTCGCGGCCGTCGTCGGCGGCGCGAAGGTGTCCGACAAGCTCGGGGCGCTCGTCGCCCTGGTCCATCGTCTCAAAGCAGGGGACCGCCTCGTGGTCGGCGGCGCCATGGCCAATACTTTTTTGCTCGCGCGAGGTCACAAGCTCGGCGCGTCCCTCGTGGAGCCTTCGCGGGTCGACGAGTGTCGCCGCCTCGAGGCGGCCGCCCGCGCGCGGGACGTCCAATTCCTGTTGCCCACCGATCTGAGAATCGGCGCGGGTGTCGAGGCCACAGAATCGAACACTTGGTCCCAGGACCGAGGTGATTTTCCAAGCGACGCCATGGCGCTCGACATCGGCCCCGATACGGAGCGCGCCTTCGCTGCGGCCCTCGCAGGCGCGCGCACCATCTTCTGGAACGGACCCATGGGCGTCTTCGAGAACAACACCTTTGCGGGCGGCACCGTGGCCGTCGCCAAGGCCGTCGCAGGCTCCGACGGCTACACCGTTGTGGGCGGGGGCGACAGCGTCGCGGCCATCCGCGCCACTGGACTCGACGCCCAAATCGATCACATCTCCACCGGTGGAGGCGCGTCCCTCGAGTATGTCGAGGGCAAGCTCCTCCCGGGTATCGAGGTGCTCACCTCGGTCACCCCGCCCCTCCCCCGTGAGGAGATCGAACCAACCGAAGGAACTACACAATGAACGACAACCCCGCTCGCCGGACCCCGTGGGTCATCGGCAACTGGAAACAGCACAAGCTCTCCGCGGATGCCCACGCCCTCGCTGCCGAGGTCGCTACGCACTCCCACGACGGTGTTCACGTCGGCGTCGCCCCCACCCTCCTCACCCTCGCCGGCGTCGCCAACGTCATCGCGGAGCGACCGGTAACTGTCTTCGGTCAAACCTGCGGGCTCCACGAGTCCGGTGCGTTCACCGGTGATGTCGGCCCTCAAATGCTCGCCAATGCCGGCGCAGGTGGCGTCCTCCTTGGACACTCAGAACGCCGCGCCATGGCCCACGAGACCTCTGCTGAGGTCGCGACGAAGACCGCTCTCGCGCTCAACGCCGGGCTCTATGCCGTCGTCTGCGTCGGAGAGCCCCTCGACGTCCGTGAGGCGGGAACCCACGAATCCTTCGTTGGTTCCATGCTGCTCGAGTCTCTTGACGGGGTCGAGTTGGACGACGCCTCTGCCACGCGGCTGATCGTCGCGTACGAGCCCGTCTGGGCCATCGGCACGGGAAAGACCGCCAGCGCCACGGAGGCCGGTGCGATGCATGCCGCGCTCCGCCGGCTGCTCGATGAACGCCTTGGCGCACAGGGCGCGCGTATTCCGCTGTTGTACGGAGGAAGCGTCAAACCTGCCAACGCCGCCGGGTTGCTCGTGCCCCCATTCGTCGATGGTTTTCTCGTCGGCGGCGCGGCCCTTGACGCTGCGTCATTCGTGGATATCGTCTCTGTCACCGCAAAGGCTCGTTGCCCATGATCACCACGCTCGTCACAGCCATTTTCTTCGTCGTCAGTCTCTTGATGATCCTCGCGATTTTGATGCAGGCCGGCAAGGGCGGCGGCATGGGGAGCGCGCTCGGTGGCGGCGCGAGTCAGAGTGTATTCGGCGGCGGCGGCGGTGCTGATGTGATGGCGAAGATTACTCAAGGTCTCGCCACCGCATTTATGGTCTGTGCCATTTACCTGGCGTATGCGGGCTCCCACAGCGGTTCCGACTTCCTCAAGGACCAAAGCCAGACCTGGGAAGACGAGGCCAACCTCGCCGAGGAAGATGCCGACGTGAACTATGAGCGGGTCGCTCCCTCAGGCAACCGCGCCCTCGCCCTCCCAAGCAAAGATCGCGCCGCGGCCATGCGTGAAGAGGCGGCCACCGCCGCTCCCGCATCCACACCAATCCCCACAGTACCTGGCTGATCAAAGGGACCTCACCGACCGCGAAACTTCGAGATCCCGAGGGGAACTCCGAGGGGGGGCCCGTCGCGGGATGACAAAATTCCGCATTTTGCGCCATTTCGCTGTCCGGAGCGCGCTCTTTCCGCAATCGGGGGTTATGAACTCTCGGAGGGGCTAAAAAGCGCCTCTTTTTTCACATTTTGACCATGCCTAGGCGAACCTGAAGCCGTACAAGCTTCGATGGGCCCATTATGGGCTCGACGACAGAGCTATTATGACCTCACGTACGGCGGCCTCACCGATGACGACTCAAGCACGCAGCTCCCACCAACTCGCCATGATCGAATTCCACACCGCGGGCCAGACCGGCGCCGGTGGAATCGAGCGCTGGCTCGAAGGCTCCTCTCAACCGATCGAGCGCCTCCGCGTCCACGCCCTCCAACTCAGCGGAGAGACCTCGCCGCTGATTGTGGTGGAAGGAGAGCCGGGCTCGGGGAAGCTGCGTGTCGCCCAATTCCTGCACCGGGCGTCCGCACGAAGCGCGAGCACGCTCATGGTCCTCGACGCCGCAGACCCCTCCGTCAACGCCCAAATCAACGCCGTCATTTCTCAGCTCCGCTCCAACACCACCACCTCTGCGGGCACCCTCGCCATCCGTAATTTTCATCTTGCGGAGCCAGCCGCCGTGCAGAGCCTGCTCGAACTCGTCACGTTGCAAGGCGACGGAAAAGAGCTCTGCACCATCCTGTTGACGCCAGAGCCGATGTCGAATCTACGCGCGCGCAACCTCCAGTCTGGGCAGCTGCTCGGGCGTGCCACCCGCCATGTCCTTCGGATGCCAGCGATGCGCGAGCGTCTCGGTGATCTCGCGCTCCTCGCCCGCCGCTTTATGGACGAGGCGCTGTCGCGCTACGGCAGGCGTGTGCGGGGCATCTCCCCCCAAGCCATCTCTCTCCTCGAGAAGTACGACTATCCGGGGAATATCCACGAACTCCGCACCATCATCGAGCAGGCGGTCATTCGCTGCCAAGGAGACTGGATCACAGTGGAGCATCTAGGCGGACTGCAGACGAAACAACAAGTGGCGCAGCCAGAGAGCTCCGAGCTCGTCATTCGATTGCCCGGTTCCTCGCTTCGAGAGATCGAAATCGCCGCGCTCAAGCTCGCGCTCAAGATCTCTGGGGGTCGGGTCGTCCGCGCCGCAGAGCTCCTTGGAATCACCCGTCACGCGCTCCGACGCAAGCTCGAGAAGTTCGGACTCAACGACCTCCGCGTGCGCTACGACAACAGCGACAACACCCCGAACCTCGGCCCTAGCCCCGGTCCGCTGAACGGATAGCCGCGTATCCTGGCTCGCGTCAATCGCACCGCTGGAGGTCTGCGCCTCTGCGCGGCGGCGCGTTCATTGCTAGTGTGATGGCAGTGACCGCTCCATGTATACGCAGATTCTCCAAGGTGGAGGGGCTCGGAAATGATTTCATCCTCGTCGACCTTCGGGAGAGGACGTCCGCGTCTCTCTCCCGCGCGCTCGAACAGCTTGAGACCGTCGCCCGTGCGTGGTGCGACCGGCGGACCGGCGTAGGCGCCGACGGCATCCTCGCGATCACCCCCGCGCCCGCCGCCGACGCCGGCATGGTCGTATTTAACGCCGACGGAAGTCGCCCCGAGATGTGCGGCAACGGCCTGAGATGAGCCGCCGCCTCCGTGGCCGGAGCGTGGTCTCCCACGCCGACCGCCGCCCCTGCTCCCTCGGTCGTCATCGCCACGGACGCAGGTCCTCGTGCCTGCCTGATCACCGAGCCCCCCGAGCCGTCGAGATCGATCCTCGTAGACGTGGACATGGCGCCGGCGACCCTGCTGAACCTCATTGAGGTTGAGAGCGCACCCAGTCACCCGCTGCGGGTCGTGTCCATGGGCAACCCACACGCCGTACACTTCACCTCCGACGCCGAAGACCCGGAGGTGTTGGCGCGCAGCCTGGGCCCCGCCATCGAGCGCGACCCAGCCTTTCCCGCCGGCACGAACGTGGAGTTTGTCCGCCGCGAGCGCGACGATGCGTTCCGTGTGTGGGTGTGGGAGCGCGGCTGCGGCATCACGCACGCCTGCGGTACGGGCGCGTGCGCCGTCGCGGCCGCCGCTGTCGCGGGAGGGCTCGCGTCCTTCGACCGACCGCTCACGATGCGCCTCCCCGGAGGCGACCTGAGAGTCACGATCCCCAGCGATCCCAACGCGGGCGTGCGCATGTGTGGACCTGCCCGCCTCGTCTTCGAGGGCGACGCCTCCGCTCTGCCCGTCCCCTAAACCTACCCGTCGCCGTCGGTAACAGACCGGCCGAGGTG
This sequence comes from Nannocystaceae bacterium, assembly GCA_040265175.1. Taxonomy (GTDB): domain Bacteria; phylum Myxococcota_A; class Polyangia; order Nannocystales; family Nannocystaceae; genus JAAZXR01. Next base: position 8,351 of record JBDQGY010000092.1, on the reverse strand, counting down.
TCGGGCAGCCCGCTCGGTGGCGATCCGACCCCGCGAGGTCCTCAACAAAAAACCCCGCTGCAGTAAGAATGGCTCGTGGACGTCCTCGATGGTGTCTCGGGGGATTCCGACGCTCGCCGCGAGCGCGTCCACGCCCACCGGTCCACCCGCGAAATGGTCGTAGATGGCCGTGAGCAGGTCACGGTCGAGCGCGGTCAGGCCCTCCTCATCCACACCAAGCTTCACCAAAAATCGTCCCGCTGCCTCTGGCTCGATCCGGTCGAGCCCCTCCACTTGCGCAAAGTCGCGGACTCGGCGAACGAGACGAATGGCCCACCGAGGCGTCCCCCTGCTGCGCCGCCCGATCTCCAGCGCGCCGGGGCCCGTGCAGGGCAGTCCGAGGCGCGACGCGGCGTTCTCCACAATGGTCGCGAGGTCCTCGTCTTCATAGAGCGACAGCGACTCAATGATGTGAAACCGGTCACGGAGGGGCGCGCTCAGCAAGCCCGTCCGCGTGGTCGCGCCGATCAGCGTGAACGGAACGATCTGAAAGCGCACGGTCTGCGCGCTCGTGCCCTCTCCCAAGGGCATGTCGATCTCTCCATCCTCCATCGCCGAGTACAAAAACTCTTCGACGGTGGGCGAGAGCCGATGCACCTCGTCGATGAACAACACGCTGCGTTCTTTGAGGCCCGTGAGCAGTCCGATCAAGTGCCCTTTATGTTCAACGGCTGGCCCCGAGGTAATTTGAAATGGTACGCCCATCTCATTCGCCACCACCTGCGCCATCGTAGTTTTGCCGAGCCCCGGGGGGCCGTGGAGCAGCACGTGGTCAAGCGCCTCGTTGCGCTGCTTGGCCGCCTCGATGAAGACCCTGAACTTCTCCACCAGGTCTCGCTGCCCAATATACTCGTCAAATCGCTGCGGCCGCAGCATCCCCACACCGGACTGCGCGAGCCCAGCCATCTGGTCCTCGGGGAGCTCCTCGGGATCGAAGACGTCGTCCTCTACGCCGTCGTCTTCGTCTCCTCGTGGATGTGGGACCCTCGCCATCTACTCCCACTCGATCGTCGCCGGAGGTTTGCTGCTGATGTCGTAGGTGACCCGGTTGATACCTCGGACCTCATTGATGATGCGGTTGCTCATCTTGCCCAGCACCTCGTACGGGAGGTGTGCCCAGTCCGCGGTCATCGCGTCCACGCTCTCCACGCAACGAACGGCGAGGGCGTTCTCGTAGGTGCGCCCATCTCCCATCACCCCCACCGTGTTGACCGGCAAGAGCACCGCGAAGGCCTGCCACAGTTTGCGATACAAACCGGCGGCGCGAATCTCCTCGATGACGATTGCGTCGGCGTCACGCAAAAGATCGCAGCGCGCCTTGGTCACCTCTCCCAAGATCCGGACGCCGAGGCCCGGACCAGGGAACGGATGCCGCCACACCATCTCCTCACTCAGCCCGAGGTGCATACCCAGCTCTCGAACCTCATCTTTAAAAAGCTCCCGAAGCGGCTCCACCACGTCCATCTTCATGTGATCGGGGAGCCCGCCCACATTGTGATGTGTCTTGATGGTGGCCGACGGACCGCGCGTGCTCACGCTCTCGATCACGTCGGGATAGAGCGTCCCCTGGACCAGGTACTCTGCACCGCCGATCCCCTTGGCCTCCGCGTCGAACACCTCGATGAATGTGTGTCCAATTCGCTTCCGCTTGACCTCGGGATCCTCCACCCCCGCCAGCGCGGTCATAAATCGCTCCCCCGCGTCGGCGACGATGAGCGGGTTGGCTAACTTGCCGTCGAACATTCGCTCCACCTGGGCGCGCTCGTCCTTCCGAAGCAGGCCGTTGTCAACGAAGATACAGTGCAATCGATCGCCGATGGCCCGCTCCACGAGCATGGCCGCCACGCTCGAATCTACGCCGCCGCTCAGCCCACAGATGACCGTGCCGCTGTCCCCAACCTGCGTCCGAATCTTCGCCACTGCCTCCTCCACAAAAGAGGCCATATTCCAATCCCTCGAGAAGCCGCACGCGTCCACAAAGGACGACAGCATCTCCGCGCCGCGCGGGGTGTGGGTCACCTCGGGGTGGAATTGAACGCCCCACAGCCGCCGCCTAGGACTCGCCACCGCCGCGTGCGCGCACGCGGGCGTGGAGGCGATGGTCTCAAAACCCTCGGGGAGATGATCGAGTTCGTCTCCGTGGGACATCCACACGTCGACGCTCGACCCCTCCTCAAATCGCCCGAGCGGACCGGACGCGATTCCCACGTCGATCGCCGCCGCCCCAAACTCCCGCGTGGTGGCTGGCTTTACGGCGCCACCGAGGGCGCTCACCATCGCGAACATCCCGTAGCAGATGCCAAGCACGGGCACCCCGAGGTCGAGCACCTCGGGGTCTACCTTTGGCGCGCCCTCGTCGTAAATAGAGGACGGACCGCCGCTTAGGATGATGCCCTTGGGCTTCAGCGCTCGCAGCGTCTCGAGGTCGATGTCGTACGGGTGGACCTCCGCGAGCACCCCATCCTCGCGCGCGCGTCGGGCGATCAGCTGGGTCACCTGGGATCCAAAATCTAGGACTATCAGTCGCTCGTGGTCGGTCACGGGATACTCACTCCATTCGATAGTTGGGGGCCTCTTTGGTGATGATCACGTCGTGCACGTGACTCTCGCGCAGCCCCGCGCTCGAGATGCGGCGGAACCGAGCCCGTTCGTGAAAGTCGGCGACGTTCGCGACGCCGCAATAGCCCATGCCCGAACGCAACCCACCCACAAGCTGGTAGAGGCTGTCGTTGAGCGGACCACGGTATGGCACGCGTCCCTCGATCCCCTCGGGGACGAGCTTGCGCTCTTCGCTGACCGTGTTTTGGAAGTACCGGTCTTTGCTGCCCGCCTTCATCGCGCCGATGGAACCCATCCCGCGATACACCTTGTAGCTGCGCCCTTGGTACAGCACCTTTTCGCCCGGCGCCTCATCGGTCCCGGCGAACAAGCTCCCCACCATGACCGAGTCGGCCCCCGCGGCGATGGCCTTGACGACGTCACCAGAGAATTTAATGCCGCCGTCGGCGATGATTGGGACGCCGAGTTTCTTGGACATGGCGGCGACCTCAAGAATGGCCGACACCTGCGGGACTCCCACCCCCGCGACGACGCGCGTCGTGCAGATGGAACCCGGTCCAATGCCCACCTTGACGCAGTCCGCCCCGGCCTTCACCAGCGCCTCGTAGGCGCTAGGCGTCGCGATATTGCCCGCCACGAGCTGCAGCGTTGGGAACGCGTGCTTGATGGATTGAACGGCGTCGAGGACACCCCGTGAGTGACCGTGCGCCGTGTCCACCACCACCACGTCGACACCGTGCTCAACCAGCGCCTGCACGCGGTCCATGGTGTCGCCGCCCGTACCCACCGCTGCGCCCACACGAAGCCTCCCGTCGGAGTCTTTGTTGGCGTCGGGGTAGCTGTCGGTCTTCATGATGTCTTTGACCGTGATGAGCCCCAAGAGACGGCCGTCGGCGTCGACCACCAGCAACTTCTCGATACGGTGCTTGTGAAGAATGCGCTTGGCTTCGTCGACAGGGATCCCCACCGGCACGGTGATCGGGTCCTTGGTCATCACGTCCCCCACCTGCTGATCGAGGTTGGTCTCGAAGCGCAGGTCACGGCTGGTCAAAATGCCCACCGGGCGATGGTCTTCCACCACCGGGAGCCCTGAGAACCCGTGCGTGTTCATGGTGCGCATGGCTTCACGCAAGGTCGCCGCCGCAGTGATCGTGAGGGGGTCGGCGACCATGCCACTCTCGGAGCGCTTGACCTTCCGCACCTCTCGCGCGTGCTGCTCAATACTCAGATTTTTGTGCACGACTCCGAGCCCACCCGCGCGCGCCATGGTGATCGCAATGTCGGCCTCGGTGACCGTGTCCATCGCCGCCGAAACGAGCGGGACTTTGAGCCCGATCTCTTCAGTGAGACGACTTGAAATATCAACGTCGCGGGGGAGCACTTCACTGTACTGAGGCTCCAAAAGGACGTCGTCGAATGTCAGGGCTTCAACGATCTGCGAAGGGGCGGTCATGGGTTCGAGATGGCCGAGGGGACAGCGGCCAGATTCCGGCGAGTATAGGGCACACGAAGGGTTTGACTAGGGGGCCTCGACCGAAGTTCGCGCGTCCCCCACCCTTCGGCGATCGCTCCCCCGTCGGGCCGGCAGAGGCCCCATTCGTGGGCGGTCTCCGTCTACGGGCAGGAAGTCTCAAAATCGTCCCGCGCCCGCTCCACCTGCGCCACCGCCAAGCCGGCGGTGGCCATGGCGTCCACAGCGACGAGGGCCTCCTCGCAGCGGCCGAGTGCGCCGTACACCCGCACCCGCCGCCGATGTGCCGCGACACCGGCTGGATCCAGGTTCAGCGACCGCTCAAGGCTCGCGAGGGCCGCTTGCAGATCTCCCCCGGCGTGCTGCACCGCCGCCTGGTCCGACCACGCCGACGCGTCCTCTGGAGCCCGCTCCACGGCCATCGCCGTCACCGCCGCGGCCTCCTCAAGCTCGCCGGCGGGCAAGAGCATTCGGAGTAGGCGCGCCCTGGCCGGGCCCAAGGTGGGTTCGAGACGCACCGCGGCCCGATACGCGCCCAGCACCTCCGCCCGAGCGGCCCTCTCCGCCGTCAACACATCGCCGTAGATCATCTGCACCCAAGCGTCGCCCGGGGCCCGCGCAGCCGCCTCGTGCACTGTCGCTCGGGCCTCTTCCACCCGCCCGGCGGACTCGAGCATGCTCGCATGCTCAAGTAAGATCTCAGGATCGCCCGGTTCCAAGGCCCGCGCCCGCGCCATCGCCTCAAGGGCGCGAGCGAGATCGCCGAGCTGCCGCAGCGCCAGCGCGTAGTTGTATTGGCCCGCCGCAAAGTCGGGGCGGATATCGAGCGCTCGTCGAAAAAAAACCACCGCTTCCTTGGCACGGCCGTTGTCGAGATGCACCGTGCCGATCCCATCGAGCGCACCAAACAGGCTCGGCTCTAAGGTCAGCGCGCGCTGCCACGCCTCGATGGCGTCGTCCCCTCGCCGGAGCTCCTGCAACACAGCGCCTCGGGCCAGGTGCAACCTCGCGTCATCCGGCGCTCGCGCGAGCCCAGCGTCCACGATCTCCAGCGCCGCCGCCGCCTCGCCGCGCGCGAGCGCTCTCGCAACCTCAGAGACAGCGTCCTTGGGGCCGAGCTCTCCGTCGCCGATGCGTTCGTCATCCCCGTCAATGTCGGTCACCTCCGGCGTCTTCGTTCCGCGCGCGGCGTCCGGGTCCTTGCGACACCCCACGCCTCCGATCCCGACAACCGAACTCATCAGCAGCGACATCAGCAGGGTTCGCGATCGCGGTCGTCTCCTCAGGGGTCCCTCCTTCGCAGATACTCTTGAACTTGCCGTCCGAGGGCGGCCCTCCCGCGCTCATCGAGCCAGGACACGTAGAAAATATCGAGCACCCGCGGCCCCTCGGTCATCAGGCGCGCGAGCTCGATCTCCACATCACAGACCGCGAAGGCCTGGGCGATCCGTCGGAGCACCCCGGGCTGATCGTCGGTCTCCACTTCCACGATCGTGCGCGCCCGCCCGGGGTCTTCATCGAACTTCACCACGCTGTCTCCCGCGCGGCGACGCCCGCCTCTTCGCACACGCTGCAGTGATGGCGGTCGGCTAAATTCTTGATGTTGCGCTAGCCGCTCATCCAACCGCTCCTGCACCCGGCGCATCCACTCTTGATCCGCGCGCAGCTCGTGACCGGTGCGCACAGAGACGCGGAAGACATCGAGCGCCGCCGGCGCCTCCCCGGGGACCGGGAACACGTCCGCCGCCAATACCTCGAGCCCCACCTCGTCAAACTCCGCCGCGATGTGAGCGAGCAAGCCCGGCTGATCACGCGCGGCGACGGTCACGCGCAAGAGCCCTCCGGCCCCGGCGCGCACGTCCATCACGACACGCGTTCCCTCCTCGTCGACGCGCTCCAGCATCGCTCGATGCGCGCGTCGAAGGGTCACGTCGTACAGCGCGTAGTAGCGCTCTGGCAACCCCTCGGGTTCGTCCCCCCGCGCCCTCTGTCCGAGGGAGCGACGGTGCACCTCCCCGCTCAACTCCGCCGCGGTCAGCAAATACAGTTCATCGAGCAAGGTCGCCTTCCATGAGGACAAATAGTCGGGCGCTACCGCGGACATATCCGCGATGCTCAACAAATAAAGCTCCGATAAAAACCGGCGCTCTCCCACCTGCTGCGCGAACCCGCGGATGAGCATGGGGTCGCTCAAATCTCGGCGTTGGCTCAGCGTCGGCATCTCGAGATGAAGTGCCACCAGCCGCGCGGTTCGTTGCGCGTCGTCGGCGGAGAAGCCGAGCCGCGTCGCCACCTGCAAGGCGATCGAAGCCCCCACATCACACTGATCACCGTGCGGCTTGCCAACGTCGTGCAACAGCGCCGCGAGGTACAGCGGTCGCGGGTCGTCGATGCCGAGGTGCACCGCCGTCCCGAGCGGATAGTCCTTGCGATACTCGCCGCGCACGAGCGCCTTCAAAAACTCCACGACATACAGGCTGTGCTGGTCCACCGTGTAGGCGTGAAAACTCTCGTGTTGCATCCGCCCCCGGCATGGACCGAACTCCGGGATGACCCGCTCGAGCAGCCCATACTCGTGACAGCGCTCGAGCGGCGTCGGGCTCCCGCCGTCCTTGGGGTCGGTGAGCACGTTCAAAAACCAGCGATGCGCCTCCGGGTCCTCCGCCATGCGCGAGGAGCGAGGGTCCCCCGCCCCGTCGACGATGGAGTCCACCGCCCGCGCGCCGATCGACAACCCGTGGTCGCGGGCCATGGCGATGGCCTGCAGCCCGAGGGCGGGGCTCTCGGCGAACGACGCCCCGCCGTCGTGGACGAGTCGATGATCTACCGCGCGGAACCTCTCGTCGATCCTCCGGTCGAGCCGCGGTCCGAGCCGCGGAGGGAGGCAGCGTCGAAACTCGCGGCGGCCAAAGCGAAGGGAGAGGTTGGCCGCCTCATGAAAGCGCTGCATGAACGACTCGATGGCCGCCACGGTCACCTGGTCGCTCGCGTCCTCGTCGGCCTCGCCCAAGATCGCCGGCAACCCGTCTTGATACCGAAACACCAGCCGGTCCTGCGCCCGACCCGCCGCGAGGTGGAGCGCGCAGCGCAGCTCAAGCAGCACATTCGCCGATGCCTCGAGCACTTGGGCGGAGCGCTTACGCAAGACGCTCCGCCCCACCAAGGCCGAGAGGCTCCCCGTGTCGTAGGTGAGCGCGAACGCCCAGCGCAGCGACGCCAGGTCACGCAGGCCTCCCGCGCCGAGCTTTAGATCGGGCTCGAGCTTGTAGACGGTGCCCCCGTAACGAGCGAAGCGCCGCTCCATTTCTTCGCGCAGGCGCATCAAAAGTCCCAGCCTGCGCTCACCGGCGAAGGCGTGCATCATCCTCGCCCGGAGCGTGTCGAGCATCGCGTCGTCCCCACCGAGCACGCGCGCGTCGAGCAGCGAGGTGCACAGGCTCAGATCGCTCGCGCACCCCTCGAACCATGCGTCTGGGGTCTGGGCGACCGACGTTATTTTGAGACCGCAATCCCACAGCGGATGCAGCAGGTCGCGCATCCAATGCGCGAAGGACTCCTCCCCGTCCAACGGGCGCTCGCAAAGCACCACGAGGTCGATGTCGGCGTACGGGCACAGCTCGTCTCGCGCCAGCGAGCCGGTCTCCAGCACGCTCACCGCGCCGAGCGCCCCGTCCCAGCTGCCCATGGCGCGATCCACCACTTGCGTCAGCAGGGTCCGAAGAGTCGAGGAGTAGCTCCCCACGATCGCAAAGCCCCCCGCGTCTCCACCCAACGCCTCGCGCACCGCCTCTCGCGCCGCGTCGACCTGGGTGGAGAGTTGCGCCGTCTTGGTGGGCGCTGCGTGCGGAAGAGAGGTCACGGTAAGTGCAGCATACCAACTCTCATCAGGGGACGTCGCCGGCGTCCCTCTGGAATCGCACCTGGACCCCGCCATTCGTGGCCGCCGGGCGTCGGGTCCGCCACCCCTCCTGGAGTTCCACGGTCACCTGCACAGTGGTGTCGCCCCGTCGGACCTCGACCACCCGCACCCCCGCCAATTCTGGCCTCGCCTGGCGAACCGGGGGGAGCGCGCCCGCGTTGGCGAACATAAACGTCACCCGGCCTCGTGTGGCTTGGCTCGCGATGCTGACCGTGGGTCGCCCCGAGCTTTTGACGTCCAGCACGATCGCTCCCCCACGCTCTTGGAGTCCGAGGCTCGTGAGCATCACCAGCCGCGCGTCCTTGCCTACCACGGAGGGCTGCGCGGGCGCGGTGGCGGTGGGCGCGGTGGCTGCGGGCGCGG
>JBDQGY010000091.1:0-15361 GCA_040265175.1 Nannocystaceae bacterium | reverse complement strand
CGCCACAAACGTCTCCGTCTCCGTCTCCGTCTCCGTCGCCGGCGCCGTCTCCGACTCCGTCTCCGTCTCCCGAGGACGTCCGGTATCCGTCACCGTCTCCGTCTCCGTCTCCGTCACAGGCTCACGAGCACGTCGAGTCTCCTGCTCCGGAGTCTTTGACTGTGCCGGTGACGGAGACGGATACTGAGAGCCGACGTCCACGGGAGACGGAGACGGAGACGGTGAGGGCGACGGCGACGGAGACGGAGACGGAGACGGAGACGTTTGTGGCGACGGTGTCATCACGGGAGCAGAGGTCTGTGATGACGGCAACACGGTGGATGGTGATTACTGCTCCGCAGACTGCACGACCATCACCGGCAGCTGTGGTGACGGCGTGACCCAGAGCAACGAAGAGTGTGACGACCTTGTTGAGTCGGCGAACTGCAACGCAGACTGCACGTTCCACGTGTGTGGCGACGGCGTATTGAACATGACCGCTGGCGAAGAGTGTGACGACGGCAACCTCACCGCGGGTGATGGATGCGACGCTGCATGTCTAGATGAGGGCGGTGGCAACAACACCGTGGAGTGCACCATCTTTGGCGGGCAGCCCGTCGAGTGTGAGGACGGGATCGACAACGATGGGGACACCCTTGTCGATCTCGATGACCTTGAGTGCACCAGCCCATGCGATGATTCCGAGGGCACGTTCTTGACGAGCCTGCCGGGTCAAAATCTCGACTGTAACTCTGACTGCTACTGGGATGGAGACAGCGGCGCAGGCAATGACGACTGTAACTGGAGCTTGCTTTGCGACCCGCTTAACCCAGGGTGGGAAGACAAATGTGAGATTGGGTGTGGCATTCAGGGAGGCGCGAGTGTCGACCCCGTGAACTGCACGGTCGCCTCGAACTGTCTGCCACCGAACACCCCGCAGTCGCAGACTTGTCTCGACGTGTGTGAGCCACTCACGCCCAATGGTTGTGACTGCTTCGGTTGCTGTGAGATTCAGGTCTCTGATGGCATGGGAGGCTTCGTGCCGCAGAACATCTACCTTGGCAATGACACGCACGCGTGCGACGTAAACACGCCCGACGACTGCCCCACCTGTACGCTGCAGCAAGACTGCTACAACCCCTGTGTGGAAGAGGACTGCGAGATCTGCTTTGGGCAGACCGATCCTCTCGATCCCGATTGTACAGAGGTCGGCTGCACGAGCGGAACAATGGTCGGATGCGTTGACGCGGCAGACTGCGCGCCAGGCACCCCCGGACTCGATCCGAACCTGACGCACTTCTGCTTGACTGGCTGCTGCACGCCGATCCCGGCGTAGTCACTCATCCCATTGGATGACTATCTGAGAACCGAGCGCCCAAGGTGGCGCTCGGTTTATTTTTGATGCAGCGACGAGGACGTCTGTCGACCCCTGAGCGTGGCGCTCGGGCTACATGTCACCCCAGTCCATCGACTCGTCGGCATCTTGTACGTTGACCGAGGAAGCCTTGGGCTCGTCCTCATCGATGGTCAGGACGAACACCTCATCGTCGTCGTCGTCGTCGTCGTCGTCGTTCGAGCGGTTGTCGGAGGTCACCGCGGGGTCGCTACTCGGAGGAGTTGAGCAGTTCTTTGGCGCCGGGTCGACCTGGAACGCAGGTGGGAGGCGCTTGGGGGAGACGCAACACCGCCTCCAAAACTCGATGGCGATCTCCTCTTGATCTGTGAGTCGCGCGAGGGCTTCGTTGTCCAAACGAGGGAGCAGGTCCTCGAAGGGCTCGAGCGCTACCATGATCTGTTCGACTTCAGCGCGTTGCTGCTGAACGATCTGTTTTTGGACCCCTGTCAAGCGAACCATATGATCGTCGTCGATTCGTACAAAAAGATCGAGGAAGGGCTCGAGGGCGGGATGTAGAAGGTGCGACACGTGGACAGACAAGGTCATAGCAAGACACGGCCTTTGTGGGGTGTCTTTTTGAGAGTTGGCCAACCATCGACCCGTGAGGCCGACTCCCGAGAGGAGCGGGGGGGCTCTTTCCCTGCGCGTCCGCTACCGGCGGCGCGCGCGTGTGTATTTGCGCCAGACCGCGGCGCCGACGAGTCCATAGACCTCCAGCGCCAACACCAGGATCAGCGGGTCGTAAACCACGCGGAATCTGATTCCACCCAAGATGAAGGTCGCGACGAGCAGGAGCGCGAACAGGTGCGCGGATGCGAACCAGAGTCGAGCGTGGCGGCGCCGCCAACAGAGCACAAGCGAGAGCAATAACGGCGCGAGAAGGAAGCGGTTGTGGAAGACCTTCCAACTCGCCGTCATCCGACCCCAGCGCCAGTATCGGTCCACGGCGCGGGGTTTTGGGTTTGCCTGCTCTGGCCACATTTCATTGAACGCCCAGAGTTGGACGAGATGGGTGTACGAGTACTGGAGCTGTCGTTTCCACCCCGTCCGCTCGATGCAGGCCGCCACGATCTTCTTTTGGGTGGCCTGATCTCCGATGTAGCCCTTGTATTGAAGCTCTGCGCCGCGAAGATTGCACGAGCCCTTGTTGCGGCACCCGTAGGTGTCGACGGCGAAACCCTCGACACCGTCGATGGTCACCTCCTCTCCCTCGGGTAGGTCTCCGAATGCGGGTGACAGATGCATCCATGAATCCGGTTGTCGAACGCTGTGGCGCTCTAATTGGATGAACGGGGGAGGGCCAAACCGTACGGAGCCGTGCCCCTTACCGTCGGGACGCGAGTAGATTCCCTTGTTGTGACAGCGTCCGAAGATCAAGTTCACCGCCCCGTTCTCGGAGATCGTGCCGATTCGACCAGTGTGGTAGTGCAGCCGGGCGCTGGAGAAGACCAGGATGACGAGGATGGGGATGAAGGCCCACCAAATTTTTCGTGGGAGGGGGAGCGCGTCCCGTCGCCACAAGGCGACCCCAAACAAGAGGACAAAGCCCAGCACAAGCTGGGGCCGGAAGATCATGGCGACGCCCATGGTCAGACCGAGCAGCCAGAGGTCCCGAGGGGCTCGTTCATCCACGACTCGGACTGTGAGCAGCGCGCTCGCGGTGAACAAGAAGATCGCCGGGGTTTCGGAGAGGGTGTAACCCGTGAGCGACAGGACCGGGTAGTAGATCACCATCAAGGCGCCGACGGCCGGGGCGACGATTGTCGGCATCTTCGAGATGCGCAAGGACAAAAAGTACGTCCAAAGCACGGAGAAGGAGCCGAGCAGCGACTGGATGACTGCGACCGCCGAAAAATTCTCCTTACCAAACACCAACTTCGTCCCCGCGAGTAGCCACGTGGTCCCGTAGGGGTAGAAGGCTCGATACTCTTGTACTCGGAAGGGGTTGGAGAGCAGGGCGTTGGCGCGGGTGTTGTAACCGCGCATATCGGAATATAAAAAGCCGTCGATGGGGTGAACGATCAGTGTCCAATGAAGTCGCACGGCGAGGGCGCCCACGAACAACCAAAGGGGCCACCAGCGCGTGAAGATGCGACCAATGTCACCGCGAGACGTCGGAGATTCGGCGTCGGAGATGTGGTTGTCGCACTGACCGGGCACGCCCGAGATGGTACGGCACAACGGATGCCGACGCATCCCGAAGGGATCCGGGATCTGGCGGTCCCGAACGCCGCCGGGAGGGCAGTCCCCGTGGCCTCAGACACCGCCGAGGTCGGTCGGCGAAGGCGCGAGACCTCCCTGGATTCGATGTTAAACGAACTGGCGTCGGTGTGCGCTAGGTGGCCGAACGCCGCTTGACCTCGGACTGGTCACCCTTGGCGTCAAGTCGATCACGCTCTTTGGGGAAGTGACCCGACCAGTAAAGCAGGCGGCCGCAACCGTCGCAGTCGATGATCTCATCGCCCCGCCGCAGCACCACGTACAGCTGGTGCGGGACCTGCATCTCGCAGGCGAGGCAGTGTCGGCGGTGGGCCGCGACGAAGCCGAGTCCACCGTTGCGCTTGCGGATCCGCTCGTAGGTGCGCAGCAGCTCCGTCTCGATCTTGTCCTTGAACTCTTGTCGTCGCGACTGGGCCGCCTCCAACTTGGAGGTCAGCTCTTCGCGCTCGCTGTCGAGGCGGGTCTGCTCTTTGGTGGTCTGCTCACGGAATTGCTCAAGCGCGGTCGTCATCGATGTGATGCGACCTTCGGCTTCCGAAACGGCCTCGCTGATTCGCGCGATCTCTTGGTTTCGGGACTGCATCATTCGCCGGGTGCCCTCGATCTCCCGTGTCACCGCGTTCAACTCGCGCGGCGTTTTGAGGGTGTTCATACGCACCTTGGCGTTTTTGATGTGCTCCTCTTCCTCGAGTAACAGGTGCCGCTGCTCCGCCTTAAATGAGGCGCTCTCGTCGAGCTTGGCGCGCTCGCCGTCGAGCATGCTCTCGAGTTTTTGGAGGTCGGCGTTCATCTCCCGAATGCGTCGAGGAATCTCCTCGAGCCGGTGTTCGATGGAGACGAGGCGTCGGTCTTCACGTTGAAGCCTACGGAGTGCGTTGATTTCTTGGCTGGCCGCCATGCGGTGTATGCGTTTCTGTTTTGGAGGGGTGGGCCCACCTGGACTTGAACCAGGGACCAGCCGGTTATGAGCCGGCCGCTCTAACCAACTGAGCTATAGGCCCGGAAGCGAGAACATAGGAAGACTCGTCGGTGGGGTCAAACTGCGCCGCGCGCGCGGTTGGCGGCTCCACCGAGGTGCGTGCTAGGGAGTGGCCGCGGGTGCGGCAGGGGGGGCCCAGGGCTCGGGAGCGCCACACGCCAGCATGCGCGATCCTTCAAAGGGGTTGCGGGTCTTCCCCTCCCGCTGAATCCAGCGGCCGCCCTTGGAGGCGAAGGCCATGGGACAAAACACCTTGATCATGCCGGCTTGTGACGCGGTGTCTCGGCTGGTCGCGACGATGATCGCGCGGCTGAGCGGGAGGAAGGCTGCCCGGGCGGCCTCCAACTCGGGACTCTTGAGCGCCTCGAGTTGAGCCCGCGCGCCGACGAGCTCGGGCCGGTTCTCAAATTTGGCGAGGGCTTGGTCAAGCTTGGCGATCTCTGCGTCGATTCCTTCGACACTGTCGCGTGACAGCTGGTCGCCAATCTTGAGGTACGGGGCGAGCACCTCCGCGAGCGGTCCTTGCGGCGCCTCGAGGGCCTTGGCAGGCGCGGCGTCGTTCGCGTCGTTCGCGTCGGCGGGCGCGGCTTCCTTCGCGGAAGCAGCCTCCGCGCCCGCCTGCCCGGATTCGGGAGTTTTATCCGCGGACATGCAGGCGTAGACGCCGCCGCTGGCGAATAACAACAACGATGCGATCAGGTTGATGGGGGACCTCATGGACGGGAGTATAGCGAGCGCCGATCATATCAGCTACCGTCTCGTCGATGAGTCATGAACGTTGTGTTGCTCGCGGTCGGCGATGGAGTTCCACCGCCTGCGCGGTTTTGTCCCTCATGTTGCTCGCTGGCTGCGCCGAGTCTGGGCCGCTGACCCTGGCCGATGACGTGCAGCCGCTGCTCGACGAGAGTTGTCTTTGCCACATGGAGGGGAGCAGCGGGACGATGGTCGCTCCCACCTTGACCTTGAACGCGGACTCGGCGTTCGCCGAGCTGGTCGATACCCCATCGACCCAGCTCCCATCCATGGCGCGGGTCACCCCGGGTGACCCGGACGCGAGTTACCTGTGGCGCAAGATCACAGACACCCACATCGACGCGGGCGGCTCTGGGACCGTAATGCCACCGACGGGGCCGCTCTCCGCCGGAAAACGCGACACCATCGAGACGTGGATCTTGGACGGGGCGCTGCCCTAGCGTCGGCGTTGACGCCGCCGGCCGATGCTCATCAAGAGCAGCCAGAGCCCAAGCGCCGGTGTCCGGCCGGGTTGAACCGAGCAGCCGCCCGTGGCGGTCCCCGTGAGCCCGGGCTCATCGTGGTCGCAGTGGTCAAAGGTGGGGCTGCCATCTTCGGTCGTTGAGGTCGCGAAGGAGTCGGCGACGAGGATGGGTGCGGCGCCATAGGACCACCACGGTTCGCCGGATGCGGTGGAGGTCGCGCTCGCGCGGACATAGATCGCCTGATTCGTGGCTTGGGGAGGGGGCCCGAACGTCACCTCTCCGGTCCCGGTGAAGTCCATGGATTGAGTCGTGAGCGGCGCCCAACTTGCCTGGTCGGAGAGGTTGCTTGAGGTCAGCGCCCACTCAAGTGAGATGGGGGCGGCCGCCTCATCGGAGAGGCACGCGCGAAGGGACAACGGGCCATCGGCGCCGAGCTTGGCCTCTCGCGAGGGATCGAGCAGAGCAGCGAGTGGAGGGCGCGCTACGGCGGGCGTGTCGCCGACACGGATCACGCCCGCCCGCGCAGACCATAGGTTGTTGACGGGCGCGTAGGTGTAGGCACGGATCACATAGGGGCCCTCGGGGACGCCCGCGGTGTCCCACGCGATGCCGGCGGCTGTGGCCTCGCAGGTGAGACGTGTGCGCTGGGCCGGGGATTGGATCGGCCAGACACAATCTCCCGCGATCCCGTTGTGTCCCGGCTCCGTCGCCCACGAAGAGCTCTCTAGGATCTCCTCCGGTGCGGGCAACGCCTCGAGTTCCCCGCGGGTGACGGCGCCCTGGGCTTCTTCGAGGTTGATCCAATTGGGGAGCACCTCGTCGGGGCGCGGGTCTCGGCAAAATGCGAACGCTTGAACTCGCCGGCTCGTGGGGACTTCATGCACACCTAGTACGTTGTCTTCAAATGGAATCGTCCACTGAAGCGGGACCATCGGGTCCTGCGTGCGGTCGACCTCAATGAGGCAGTCCCGGGACGAGAACGCGACCGGGGTCGGAATTTTGGCGCCGTCGTCTCCACGGGACACGCCGGAGGGTGACGCCATCACCGAGATCGCCGTCGCGAGGCTGGTCGCCCAGAGCGGAACACCCCGTCGCCGCCCCCGTTGACTCGGTATTCCCGCTTGAATGTCCCTGTTGGTCGCGCTCAAAGTGGTTCGTCCGGATGAAACCTTGATGAAAAACTAGCATGTGTTAGGAAAGCGTCATGAGTTTTTCAGCGTGGGGATATCTTTGTCGGTCGTGCTTCAGTATCGGTGTGTGCGCCGCTATCGCCGGTTGTTCCTCGAGCGATGACACCGGCAGTGACACGGAGGTCGCGTCGTCGTCCGAAACGGGAAGCGCGGAGACCGGTGGCGATGGCGACGGCGATGGTGACGGCGATGAGGCGTCCTGGCGCGTTGGGGCGGAGGGCTTCGCCGTCCCGACGGTGGAGACCTTCTACGCGTGTTTTGAAGTGACCGTACCGGTGGATGCGCTCAAGCACGTCGTTGGATTTCGGCCGGAGATCGATCCGAACGCGGCGGCCTACGTCCACCACTTTGTGTTGACCCAGTCTCCAGGACCCAGCGGCGACCCGCAGGGCTCGGAGTGTTACGACTTGAATGGAGACTTGATGTGGGCGTGGGCGCCAGGCGTCGTAGATTACGACCTGCCCCCCGAGGCTGGGTATCTCGTGGGGGACACTGGAACAGAGGTCACCTTGCGAGTACAGATCCACTACAACAACCCGCTCGGCACCGAGGGCGTCGTGGATTCCAGCGGTGTTCGCGTCGTCTACTCTGATGAGCTGCGGGCCAACAACGCCGGCTCGGTGGTGTTTGCGGACGTCCTCGGCATCACGATCCCGCCAGGAGAGCCCGCGTACAAGCACGTCGCCGACTGTCTCCCCAACCAGTCCGAGGCCATGCTCAACGGGCCGATCACCGTGATTGGCTCGATGCTGCACGCCCACGAGCTTGGTTCGGTGTTGTGGACCGAGGTGTATCGGCAGGGCGAGTTTGTGGGCGAGCTCAATCGAGATGACCCCTTTAGTTTCGCGACCCAGAACTACAAGACCATCGACAACTTCGTGATCCAGCCGGGCGACCTCGTCGAGAACCATTGCGTCTATGATTCCACCGAGCGTACCGAGCCGACCTACGGTGGTCTCGGTACCTTCGATGAGATGTGCTGGAACGAGATGATGTACTACCCCCGCGAGAACATTAACTTCGACCTCTGCGGGAACTAGTCCGCACACCTCGAGGTCTACGGCGCCTGGATCATCGACGCCACCTAGGTCGCCGGGGTGTCCTCAAGGAGCGCCGCGTACAGCAGCGGCAGCGAGCGATCGAGGCGGTAGTCCACGCCGGAGTGACCGTCCGGGAATTCCTCGTAGACGTGCTCGACGCCGGCGCGCCTCAAGCGGTCGGAGAGGCGTCGGTTCCCGAAGTGCAGGTTGTATTGGTCTTTGGAGCCACAATCGATGAACAGGGACTTGAGGGAACCAAGGGCGGCGACGCATTCGGGATCCTCCGCGAGCACGAGCGGATCCCAGCGTCTCCACCGCTCCCATGACTCGACATCGAGGGCGCAGGTTCGGACGTCGGCGGGAAACTGAATCCCGAGCGGCTGCTCGGGCTGGGGATCGTAGCTCGCCGCCATGGCGAGGATCATGAGGGCGTAGAAGTCCTTGCCGTCGACCTTTGGCTGCTGCTGGAGGTGGGAGATGAACGCGACCGGATCACCATCGAACCGCGCCAACGCGCTCGCGGCCTTGGGAAGATCGGAGCGATAGAGAAGATCAAAGTCGGCGTCTCCCGAGTGGGACGCGACTGCGCCCCAGAAGTCGGGATATTTCATCGCGTTGACGAGGGCCCCGTAGCCGCCGCTCGAACGGCCGAAGAGCGCGCGGCGTCCTGGCGAAGACCCGGCGGGGTAGCGGCGCTCGAGGGCTGGGACGAGATCTTCGTGGATGAAGCTGCTCCATCGACCGAGCACCGGGGTGTCGACGTACTGATTACCGCCGAGGGACGTAAATGCGTCCGGCATGGCGAGCACGATGGGGCCCATCTTTCCCTCGGCGATCAATCGATCCACGCGGAGTGGCAGGCTCTCACCGAAGGCCTGCCACGCCGTCAGCTTGAGGCCACTCCCGGTGAATGGGGCGAGCGCCACGAACAACGGGACTCGTTCGCGCACATTCGCGAGCTCTTGGGGAAGATACACCGCGATCTGTCGTCGGTCCGGATCCCCGAGCAGGTTGGCCTGCAGGTGGACGGACGAGATCTCGAGTGTGTCCAGAGTACCTCGCAGTCCGCTAAAATTGTGACGTGGCACCTCGCAATCTTCGCATGATGGGGAGCCCGCGTCATCCGGCGCAGAGATTCAAAGTCGTCCGCTCCAAAGTCGGCAGAGCCTGATAGCATACGGAGCATGAGCAGTTGGGAGCGCGGGCCATGCACAGATATTCTCGAAGTCATCCTCGATGAGGCGACGATCGCGGCCCGTGTTAAGGGGCTCGGCCGCGAAATCTCTGAGTCTTTTGCGGGGAAGAACCCGCTGCTCCTCGGGATCTTAAAGGGCTCGTTCGTGTTCATGACGGATCTCGCGCGGACCATCGACATACCTATGGAGGTAGATTTCATGGCCGTCTCGTCGTACGGGAAATCTACCAAGTCTTCTGGGGTTGTACGCATCACCAAGGACCTCGACCGGTCGATCGCCGGCCGTCATGTGCTCATTGTTGAGGACATCGTGGACAGCGGTCGAACGCTCTCTTATCTGATCGAGAACCTAGAGACGAGAAACCCCGCGTCGGTGACGGTCTGCACCTTGCTCGATAAGGCAGAGGCGCGTGTCGCTGACGTGGAGGCTCAGTTCGTAGGGTTCCCGTGCCCGAATAAATTTGTCGTCGGATACGGCCTCGATTTTGCTGAGCGATACCGAAACTTGGCCTACATTGGAGAGTTGAAACCAGAGGTCTACGAATCGTGAGGCGTGGGGGCAGACGACTGCTCGTCGGCCTCTTCGTGGGCAGTTGTCTCCTCATGCTCAGCGTGACCGCGCATGGTGCTCCCCCCCCCGGACCTGACGGAGAAGACGGGGCCGCACAAGATTCGCCTTGGACTTCGCTGTTGTGGACGGATGGCGTGGGCACCATGATCTCGGCAGACGGGGCGGGGCGTTGCGTCGAGGCTCCGCGCGTTGAGCGTGTCTGCCAGACAGACGCGGGGGCGCGACCGAGGATTTTGGTCGGGGCGGTCGGGGAGTCTGTGGTCGCGGCGTTGGCGGATGAGGCCGGGGCTCTATGGCGCTTCGATGGCACGAGGTGGGCTGTCAGCACCATCGCACCAGCCGCGGTTGAATCGATGCGTGCATTGGCGGTGTCCGCGGACGGTCAGATTTTCGGAGCGAGCGCGACGCAGCTATTCACGTGGGATGGAGAGCGATGGGGCACGTTCGAGCTCCCCACGCCATTGCGTGAGACAACATTGGCCATGGTCGCGTCTCCCGGAGGGCGACTGTACCTCGGACGGCGAGGGGATGTTGTATGGACGTTTAACGGGCGAAAATTTGATCGCGTCGTCTACGGTGGAATCAGCGCAGCGGCGATGGACGGCGAGGTCGACGGCCTCGCGTATCAGGCCAGCGAGAACATCCTTTGGTTTGTGACGCAGAGTGGATTCTTGGGGCGTATTGATCTCGAGGGTGGAACGGCACGTGACTGGCGTCTTCCAGCATCGATTGACGCTCCTGAGATTGCGGCGAGTGCTTTCGGGGAGAAATGGCGAATCGCAGGCTATGAAAAGCCGGGTGGGTATGAGCTGTTGCTCGCGCGCGGACGGTCCATCTTTTCCCGTGAGATGGACCGCTTCGTGTGGCGAGGAGACGCGCATGGGCGCGTGGGATCGGTCTGGACGGAACATCATGGTAGCCGGCTGGTGGTGGTGACAACAGCTGGCGAGCGTCAGGTGTTGGACGGCACGATTCGTCGAGAGGATGTCCACTATACGCTTTCGGAGGTGGAGGAGAAACGGATGGAGCGAGCGGCGCGGCGAAGACCGCCTCCACCCATGGTTCGGGAGGGACGGCTGGTCCCCGATATTGGTCTTCGCCTCGGTGCGGCGATGAACCTTGGCGCCGATCGAGGTCCCTCTTCCTTTCGGTTTGAGGGAAGTCTCGGCGTGCTCGTCGCTCCGGTCGCGCCATCGGTGCGAGGAATTTCATTTTGGATTTGGCCGCGCATTGGAACCAAGATCGACACGAATCGCAGCGCCTCTGTTCCCGGCCTGTTTGGGGACCTAGGGCTCGGCGTTGGCAGTTGGTTGGTGATGGGGGCGGCGCACGTGGGGGCGTCGATCGCCTTCCGAGAGGGTTCTTCGCCGGTAGGTGTGCGCTACAGCGGAGGCGTGTACAGCATGTGGGGAACGGTAGGGATTGAGGCTCACCTTGAAGAGATCGCCCCTGTCGTCGCCCTTGAACGTTCTGTGAGCGTCTTGCTGACGCTCAACCTCGCGCCTCTTGTTTGGCTCGCGTCGGTCCTAGGGGAACGCTGATTGTGGGAGTTGCGCGAGAGTCTTCGCGGCGATGTCTCTAGAAGAGACATGATTAAATCGCAGGTGTTCTCCGCAGCCGAAAAAAATAATCGAACGCGAGGGAAAGAGCGTGTGACGTTGTTTCATGGTGCAGATCTTTGTTCCTCACCATTCCACCCAGCACGCTTCCTTACCGTGTGATGAAAACATCGATTTCATCGGCGCGGTTGCTTGCATTCAGTGGAGGCGTCGATGACACTAACTAGTAGATGGTCGATAAGATTAGAGCGGGGGAGATACAAGTGGAGTCGGCGACACCATTGGCTGCAGGAGATATTCTGACTTCAACGAGGACGACCAACCCGCGCATGTCTGGATCGCGTTCAACCAACGAGCTCGCGCAAGAGTTAACCGACATTATTTTGTTGTTAAATGCTCGCGGGAGCAGGGCGCCCGTACCTTCATGGCTCGTTGGACGGCTCGTGACCTACCGAGATTATCTCGCGACTACCACCGGCGACGACGTGGCCTAGGCTTCACAGTCTTCTCCCGAGACGTTCTTGGCGTATGTGCTTTCTCCCTCGGTGGAGAGACGACTGCGGGGGAGCGACCTAATCGATCTTTTTGATCTCGCGCACGTCGAGCGCGAGATCAAACGCCAGCATCACCTCAGACACTCCAGAGCGCGGCGTGTTCGGGAAGGAGAGCTCCTTCAGCTCCGCTCGAAGACAACGCTCAAACCCACGATGGGAGAACTGACCGCCCAAGACTCTTGGTGAGTCGGGTGTTCCGTTCGGATAGATCGAAAGCTGCGCGAGCAGGCGACCCGGAGTTCGAGGAAGTTCCTTCGCGACCCGCTCGTAGCAGCGTTGGATCTTCGGCATCGCGACCTCAAGACTCGATCGAACTTCGGTGTTCGGGCGAAGCCCTTTGACCTCAATGCTCGCCAAGGACACTTGAGGTCGAACGCGGGCGAAGGAGGGCGCATCGGGTTGGGTGGCGCCAGGCTTGTCGTTGCCCGCGGTGGTTGGCTGACAGCCGCTGCCCACGCCGATGAAGAGAACGATGGTGCGAATCTTATGCTTCATCTCACGCGCCACAAGTCCACGCACCGACCGCGCTGTACCCGCCGTCTCCACGGACGTAGATCCGGTCGGCGTTTCCACCATCGTAGGCGAGCCCGAGCCAGAGCTCACGGTTTGTGTCTCCGTCCAAGTCGAGGGAGCCTCGAATTCGGATCACGTCGAGGCCCTTACCCTGCTCGATGAGCGAGGGGGCGCCGCCCGGAGTGGAAGACAGCCGGAAGAGGCCGCTAAAGAGGCCTTTGTCCGCGTTGTCTTCGCGCGTGACGACCACGGACACAAATTCTTCGGCGGCGCCATCCCCGTCGAGGTCGTGGGTGGCGCGCTGCGTCACCCGGAGTCGTCCATTCTTGACGCGAGGGTTGCTCGTTTTGACCGCGGCCATGAGCACGTCGCGGAGCTCATCGTCGATCTCGGTCGCGCGATCAGACTCGGACGAGGCCGGTACGAGGGATACGCTCCGGCCGAGCGCCTTTGGATACGCGCCATAGGTGTAGGTGTTCCCGGAGGCCAGGCCGGGCGTAGAGAGGCTCGTCGGGGAGTCTTTCACCTCGCACAGCGCGTTTCGCTTCCCCTGGATCGTGTCGAGCATGCGGCCCGACTCGGAGGCGAGGAGGACGGTCGCGCCGTCGGCGACCAAGCGTAGGCACGCCGTGCCAGCCCTAATTTTCTTTGCGCCGCGGTCGAAGCAGGCCATGGGAATCATGGCACCCTCGACGGAGAAAAATACCGCGGAGGTTTCCGGTGCGGTCGCGCCCGAAAGATCAACCTCGGGAGGCAGGGGGTCGGGCTCGGGGAGCGCTGGCGGCTCGTCCTTCGGTGCCTCGGCTGGGCCTTGTTCGCGAGGTGACGGCGCGGCGTCGTCAGTCTTCGCGTCCTGACCGGAGCCCGCGCCCGGGTCCTTACATCCAAGCAGGGGCATCGCGATGGCGACAGTGAAGAGGATGGGTGCCGATCGTTCGAGCATCGGGCGGAGTGTAGCAGCGGCGAGCGCCCGGCGTAAACGCGCGCTCTCGTGGCTCACTACGGCGAGAGCGCGCTCAATCCTCGCCGCGGTCGTCATCATGACCGCGGGCGCCGACGAATTTTCGTAGCGACTCGGCCCACCCATCGAGGTTTCCAATGGTGCTCTCCAAAACTTTCGGCTCCTTGACGAGCGTGTTCAGTTGCTCTTCGAGGAGCTGTTTGGCCCGGCGAATTCTCCCACGGACGGTGCCTTCTGGTATCTCAAAGATCGTCGCGAGCTCTGGGGCTGTGAGCGACTCCCAGTAATAAAGCTCGAGGAGGGCTTGGTGATCGATGGGGAGCTTTCGGAGTGCCTGCAGCAGCACTTGATGCTCGCGCTTCCCCGCGATGATCGCCGACGGGCTGGGGGCGAAGTCAGCGACAGACTGTTGGAGTGGGTCGTATCGCTCTCTGTTCTGGCGCTTGTTTCGGTAGTGACGGCGGAGGATGTTTCGGGCGACGCCAAACAGAAATCCGCGAAATGATCCCTGCCCACGAAAGTTATCGGCGCTCTCCACGATGGCGAGGAAGGTGGTCTGGACGAGGTCTTCGACGTCAGAGTCGGACTTGTTCGCGAAGAACCGACAGATCGAATCGAAGTGGCGATTAAACAATTCACTCCCTGAACTCTGATCGCCGCGTCGCCAGGCGTCGAGTAAGTCGAAGTCCTCTCGCACGCCTAAAATGGTAGCAGTTACCGGTGATTACTGCGATGCTTGTGCCATCGCGGCATGGTGGACTCGAGTGACAAGCCTGAAGACAGTCTCGCGGCAGGGACGTCATCAATTGCCTCTGACGGGGAGGTCGCAGCGACGGCTGCTTCGGGGGCGGCCCAGCGTTTGCAGATCGAGTCGACACGCTTCGACGCCGGGCCGGTGGTCGCCGCGCTCGACGCCAAGAAAATGCGGGCCTCCATCGGCGCGAGGCTGTTTGGTGCGAGCGCGGACCCCGTGCGCTTCGGTCGCTACACCATTTTGAAGCGTCTCGGGGCAGGGGCGATGGGGGTGGTCTACGCGGCGTTCGATCCGCAACTTGATCGAAAAGTCGCGCTGAAGATTCTTAAGGATTCGTTGTCGGGATCCCAGGAGAAGGGGCGGCTATTGACGGAGGCGCAGGCGCTAGCCAAGTTGAGTCACCCCAACGTGGTCCAGGTCTTTGAAGCGGGGGAGCATGAGGGGCAAGTCTATATCGCGATGGAGTTTGTCGAGGGGAAGACCCTCCGGGAGTGGAGCCCTGACGCCCCGCGTTGGGAGGTCTTCGAGGTCTTCATTGAGGCCGCACGAGGCCTGAGCGCCGCGCATGGGAAGGGCTTGGTGCATCGTGATTTCAAACCCGACAACGTGATGGTGTCCGAGGACGGTCGCGCGAGGGTGCTCGATTTTGGGCTGGCGCGGGGCATGGAATCTGTCACCGATCCGAATCAAGAGGAGCGCGAATCCGCCGTTCTTCGTTCGCCTGGACCAGCTCAAGGGGGGGAGGCTTCACGCTCCGCGGTGTTGACAGGGAGCGCCGCGGGGACGCCCGCTTATATGGCGCCGGAGCAATTTCAGCTCAAACCCCTGACGGAGGCGACCGATCAGTTCGCCTTTTGCGTGACGATGTGGGAGCGGCTCGCGGGAGAGCGGCCGTTTAAGGCGGACAGCCTCCTGAGTTTGGAGATGGCTGTGAGCGAGGGTCAGATCCAAGAGGGCGGGGTGCGAGACTCCATGTCACTCGCGGTGCGCCGGGTGCTGCGTCGGGGGCTGGCGATCGAGGCGCACGACCGCTGGCCGTCCATGGCGGTTCTGATTGAGGAGCTAGAGCGGGTGCAGGCGCGTCCGACAAGGCTTCGTCGGATTGCGCTCGGCGCCGCGGTGACGGCGGGACTGGTGGTGTTCGGCGCGCGCGTATTTGGGACTTCGGCGGCGGACCCTTGCGCCTACGTCACGGAGGAGGCCGCGGCGCTCTGGAGCGAGGAGGTGCAAGGG
>JBDQGY010000090.1:0-15401 GCA_040265175.1 Nannocystaceae bacterium | reverse complement strand
CTTAATCACCGAAATCTCATTCCCGAGTCGGTTGCGCTCTTCGATGGCGCGTTCATAGTCGTCGTTGAATCGCGGTCGGGGCGTCACGAGTTGGGTTACGGTCACGCCGTGGGGCTCAAGCACCTCGTTGAGGCGGTCGCGCGCGCGTTTGGTCGCCGCGGCGTAGGTCGTAGGGTCGGAGACATCGAGAGTCGACTCCCTGCCAAACTCGTCGCGGAGCACCGACCGCGCGAACGGGCGCAGCCACTGCTTGAAGCCGTCGGTGGGGCCTGCATCTGTCACCGCGCGGATGGCATGACTCGGCTGGAGTTGAAAGATCAGCGAGACGTCATCGAAGTGAAAGTTGGAGCCGTCGCTCGCGCGAACCGTCAGCTCGCGGACCGTGAGGATGTCCTCGTCCCGTTCGCCGCGCATGGTGAAGGTCTGCGGGGCTGCGTCGAGAATGTGCAGTGAGTGGAACCCGGGCAGGGCGACCACCCACCCCGGCTGGGTGACGTCTTCCATGGCGCCGCTGACATTGTTGACGCGCACGGCGGCCTCACCGGGCTCGATGCTGGCGACGCTGAAAAAGGCGAAGCCGAGGACGGCGATGCCCGCGGCAATTCGCCAGCCTGCTTGGGGGTTGATCGGCTGCTGCCGAAGGAGTTCTTGGAGATCAATGGTTTCCGAATCTTTCATGGGGGTCCTTCGGGCGTTGAGAGCGTGTTGACGGCCAGGATGTGGACGCGCCGACGTTCTAGGGCTAGAACCGTGCCGGCGTCGAGTTATTTCCTCATATCACACCGGACTCGCATGCTGCACCGAATCCCCACACCATGAACACCGAGATATTTCTGATGTCGCCGCCGCGTGTCGACTGGCACCTTCGCGGTCGGGCCAACTTTCGTAGCCGTGAGGCAGGGGCGGTCGATCCACGGGCGGCTCGGCGGCAGTGGCTTGAGTTGGCGCGATTGATTGAGGCGCGTGGGGGCACCGTTGTGGTCGCGCAGAGCCCCTCTCCTGAACTCACGGGGATGCCTTACGCCGCTGAGTGCGGTCAGATTGTCGGGGACGCGGCGCGTGGCTGGTCCTTTATTTTGCCGTCGATGTGGGCGCCCCACCGTCGCAACGAGCGTGTGGTTTGGGAGGCGCTGGCGCGCGACATGAACCTCGCGGTGAAGGCGCCCCACGCGGGTCTTTGGGAGGCGCAAGGGGACGTCGCGTGGTTCCAAGGGGTGACGTTGCTATTTTTTGGAGGGAGGACCACGCGAGAGGGGCTCGACGCGGTGCGCGACCACTTTCACGGAGAGGTCTTGTTGATCGAGACGAGAGAGCCCGCGTTCCATGGAAATATGGCGGCGCTGCCCCTCGACGCAGTCGATACGCTCGTCGTGTGTCCCGAGGTGTTGGTGGGAGACTCGCTCGCTCGGCTCGCGTCTCGATTCGGCCGCGACGCGTTACTTGAAGTTTCGGAGCCGCAAATTCGAGAGTACGTGACGAACGGTTTGCCCATGGGGCGCGAGCTCCTCGCGCCCACGGTCACGTCCATGGAGGCCCTCGCCCCGCTGGCTGCACGCGGCGTGGAGGTGGTGCGCGTGGACTTGAGTGAGCTGTGTGACAAAGCAGGGGGAGCCTCTCGATGTTTGGTGTCGCGGGCGACGATCGATCTCACTCGTCATCCCGTCCCGGAGCACGCGAAGCTCTCGGCGGTCTGCGCGCAGATCGAAGGAGACGGATGAGCATGAAGGTGTCCCCTGTCGAACTGGCGTCACCGTTCGAGTTCGGCATGTTTGGGAGCGCGGCTCATCGAGACCGCCTGGACCTCGGCGCCTATCCCGGTGCGAAGTTTTGGGAGGCTGAGAACTCGCCGGAGATGGCGAGGCAGTATCGCGCCGCGAACCTTGTGAGGTTCCCCGGACCGCTGGCGCTGCCAGGCTGGGTTTTTTGCGATCTATTTGTGCTCCCAGCCGCGATCGGTGTGATCACTGGACCCGCCGCGCTTTTGGAGGACGCGATGCGGGAGGCGCTGGCCGTAGGCGTGGAAGAGCGGGCGATCATGGCGGCCTACTACGCCGCCCCGACGCTCACCCCAGAGATGTTCGTGGGCGTGTCGCTCATTAGCCTCTTGCCAGGGCGTGGCTTGGGTCGCATCGCGAAAACCATGACGCTTCGTACGCTGCGGGCGCGAGTTCAGCGTGGGGTGGCCCAATGGTCCAACTGGTCGCTCCGCAGCCACGCCAGGATTGGTCCGATGCGGCTGGTGGGCGCCGTCCCATCTGGGCACGCTCTCGAACAGCAATCGTTCGTCTATGAGATTGACCTTCAGCGTGAGCAGCGTCATCACGAGGCGAACGTGACGGTGCCGGTGGAAGATCTTGAGGCGCTCCAAGGCTGGCTGGCGAAGGCGCGCTCCGGACGGCAGGTTTTCGTTGTGCCGCCGGCCTTCGACGGCAAAAGAGTCCACTTGTTTGTGGAAAAATAGAGACGACGTAAGGGGGACTTGTTACTCTGTTTCCATGGGTGATAGGTCCTCAAAAAACGTGGTTCCGGTGTTCCTTGCGCTCTCGTTGTGCGCGTGCGCGCAACCTGATTTGAGCACCGCTGCACCCGCAGGCGCAGAGGCGTTTGGCTACGCGCCAACGAGCTACGTCGAACACGTTGAGGCCTTGCAGCGGGTGGCTGTGGACGACGGTGAGCTGGCGTATCTGGACGTCGGAGAGGGCCCGGTCGTATTGCTCGTGCACGGGGTCCCAACTTCGTCATGGGCGTACCGAAAGGTCGCTGCGGATCTGGCCACGCGCGGCTTCCGGGTCATCGCGCCAGACTTGTTCGGCTACGGCGCGAGTGAAAAAGCGACCACGGGTCAACAGCTTGATCCGGAACGTCAAGGCGCGCGGCTCCTCGCGCTCATGGACGCGCTCAAGATCGAGTCCTGGGTTCAAGTGGTGCACGATGCGGGGGGGCCGTGGTCGTTCGCCATGCTCCCACAGGCGGGAGAGAGGGTTCGCGGGCTCGTGCTGCTCAACACGGTTTTGTTTGAGAAGGGATGGAACCCCCCGCTAAAGTTCAAGGAGGGCAGCGGGATGGGCAGGATGGTGCTCAAGGCGCTCTCCGGTCCGCACAACCATCGTTGGGCCAGGCTCACGGTGGCCAAGGGGACAGAGGACCGTGCCATTCGGAAAGATGAGGGGCTGGTCGAAGGCTACCGGGCTCCACTCTCGACAGGGGCGGCGTTCAGCGTTCAGCAGTTTATCTTCCGCTTTCACACCATGTGTGAGGGGCTGGCGTCCTACCATACGTCGCTCATCTCCTTCTCTGGACCGATCGGCGTCGTCTGGGGGATGAAGGACGATATTTTGGATGGGGAGAAACAACTTCGTCAACTGCGGGCGCTCGAGGGGCTCAAAGACGTGACCATTCGCGAGCTTGAGGAGATGAACCACTTCGTACAAGAGGAGGCGCCGCTCGAGGTCAGCGCAATGGTCGTTGACGTATCGAAACGCGCCGACGCACGCTGAGGAGCGCAGAGCCATTCATCCACGTATCGCGCGGGAGCACCACCGCAGGAGGCTACAGTTCTCCGAGTTTAGCTTTGAGCCAAGTGGTGGCTCGATCACCGAGCAAGCCTGCGATGTGAGACAGGGACTCGCGCTCCTTGGCGTCGATTGGATCTCCGAAAATGCCGAGGACTTTGCCGTGTTGCTCGGCGACGACCACGCACAGGTCCACCATCACCTCGATCCGCCGGGTGTCGTCTCGGACGAGATCTCGGAAGACCTCAAGGAGCTCGGTCAATAGCGCATCAGAGGGGGGAGAGGCGAGCAGGCCATCCACCATGATCCATCCTTCGGATGAGGTGTCCAACCCGCGCGCCGACATGATCTCGTAGATCGCCGCGCGCTCTTGTTTTTGCACCTCGCCGTCTGCCCACGCCACGTGGATCAAGGGGACGAGGTCAAAAACCTTGGCGGTGTGCTCGTCAAAACCCAGCTTTGTGATGCGCTCGGCGATGCTGAGGTCGTGAGAGAGCGTGGCGTCTTGCACAGCTCTAATTTTACTCAGTTCAAGTGCCGCCTCGTCGAGGGTCTCACGACGAGCGGCGACTCGTTGTGTGTGGTCGATGGTTTGCTCGTCGACACTTAATGGTTGGGCGCGCTCGTCCGTCATGATGCCGGAAGCATAGCCTCACGCCGGGCGGATTGTCTGCGCCGGATCGAAGAACCTTGTGTCCTCACCTTGTAGGCGAGGTTGTACCTATGATCCGAGCCGCGACGAGGTCTCCGCAGCGGCGCGAGCGTTGCGTCGAGCCCTGGCTTCCGCCCGGCGTACTCGCCGTTGCTCGATGGGATCTTTGGGCTGTGGTCTCTGCGTCGGCGCGGCTGGCGCGGCGGCCGGTTCGTTCGTCCCTTTGCGACGCTCCGTGGACAGGAATAGGAGCGCGAGCAAGGCGACGAGCGCGCTCGCGAGACCGAGCAGCATCTCCATGGAGTCGATCGAGAACCAGTTGGAGGCGTTGGCCATCCCCCGATAGAAATCATGAAATCCACTCGTGCTAAACCCATCTCGGAAGATCGGGGTGAGGCGGTCGGCGTCACCGAAGCGCGCGTGCGTGGAGGCGGCGCGGACTTCGTGAACTTCGCAAAATAGCGCGAGCGCGCCCAGGACGAGCACGCGCGCGAGTCGTCGCGGGCCCGAGCAGCGCGGGAGATGTTGGCGCACTTGTCGCACACTCTCTCCATCGCCGTCCGGGGTGGTCGGCTTGAGGGCGAGACGGCCGCAACCGACGCATCCGAGACAATTTCGCGCACGGGGGTCCAAGCCGCCCTTTGCCACGGTTTTATTTGGGACGGAGCAGGCGACAGTGCTGGCTGCATGTGTCGATGGTCACGGGAGCGGCACCACAACATGATGCGTAGCGCTGGGCTATGCTCGGCCCGGTGTCGGTACTGATCGCATACCCTTCCATGAGAGAGGGGGAATGGGACGCCGCGAACGGCGTTGAAACCCTCGAACTCGGCGTGGGGAAGACGTCGGCTGCGGCGACGCTGGCTGGCCGCCTCGTACAGGGGCCGCCCGTGGGCGTGGTAATTCTCGTGGGTGTGTGTGGCGCATTTCCACGGGCGCACCTCCAAAATCCGACGATGGCGAGAGAGATCTTGGAATTGTGTGTGGTGACACGTGAGGGGTTCGGAGACGAGGGCGTGGAGACCCCGGCGGGATTTTTAACCATGGAAGATCTTGGTTTCGGAGGCTCGGTACCGCTCTCGGCCTGTGAGCATCGGAGCAAAAAGATCGCGGAGCGACTTGGCGCCCATCTTGCGGTCGGGCTGACGGTGAGCAGCTGCAGCGGCACCGACGCGCGCTCCGTGGAGCGAGGGCGGCTCGGAGCGGCTGTGGAATCGATGGAGGGGGCGAGCGTCGCCCACGTCTGCGGGGTCCACAATGTGCCGTGGGTTCAGTTGCGTTGCGTGAGCAACTACACGGGGGATCGGACCGCTGACGCGTGGAGGCTTGACGAGGCCCTCGCGAAGCTCGCGCAGGCGGCCACGTTGGTGACACATATGGAGGACCTCGTTTGAAGGCCCACCGACGCTTGGTCGGGATGTCCCCGTGTCCAAACGACACGTTCATGTTCCACTCGCTCGTTCACGAGGTGGACTGCTGCGAAGGCCTGGAATTCGAGGCTGTCATGGATGACATCGAGGGGTTAAATCGGCGAGCCCTCGATGTGGAGCGCTCCTTGCCGTACACCAAGCTGTCTTCATGTGCGTTCGGGCATGCGCTCGCAGACTACCGAGCGCTGCGGGCGGGGGCGGCGCTCGGTCGTGGGTGCGGTCCGCTGATCGTGGTGCGAGATTCGTCCTCCGTGAGGCGGTTGTCAGATCTTCGTGGGGCGTCCATCGCGATCCCCGGTTTGATGACCACGGCGTGGTTGCTCACCCGTTTGTACGGGCGCCCGTGCCTCGACCCTCGGCCCGTTCGCTACGACGAGATCATGGCGTCGGTGGCCTCGGGTGCCGTCGACGCGGGGCTCATTATCCACGAGTCGAGGTTTACGTACTCGACCCACGGCTTGCGCGCGGTTGAGGATCTCGGTGAGCGGTGGGAAGTGGACACGGGCCTTCCATTGCCCTTGGGAATCATCGCGGCGAAGCGAAGCCTCGACGACGGTGAAGTTCGGCGCACCGAGGCGGCGCTCGCTGCGTCGGTGCGCCGCGCGTGGGCGCATCCGGAGCGGTCCGAGGCGTGGGTGCGTGCGCACGCACAGGAGATGGATCGCGCGGTGTGCCAGGCGCACATCGATCTCTACGTTAACCCATATTCTGAAGACCTCGGCGACGAGGGGGTGCGGGCCGTAGAAGAGTTGCTGCAGCGCGGGAGAGATGTGGGGGCACTGCCGCACTCCTCCGCGTCCCCCTGGTCGTAGGGCGAGAAAGCCTGACCTCAGCCGTCGATTGGGGGCGCGGCAAACGGCGCCGGTTCGATTCTCGGCATAACCGTGTCATGCTCAGGCCGATGGCGGGTGGGACATCAGCGGCGAGCAACAACGACGCCTTCGTTGGCCCTCGAAACGTGCTCGCGGGGCTCGCGATCGTCGCGCTGGCGGCCGTCATTGGCTTGGAATTACGACCCGTGGGCAGCGGTGAGAGCGAGCGACCCGACCACGTGTTGTTGGCGCTCTCATCGGAGCGAGTAGACGTGGAGCAGACCTTGCGGGACGCGGGCTTCCAGGTCGAGGTGCAGATGCTCCCATCCTCCTCGTCGGGGCCCGTCTCGCTCGAAGACTTGCTGGATCAAGCGGACGATCGCGGGCTCGGATTTCTCGTGGTCGATGACGCGTCGAATCTCGATCCGGGCTCGGTTGAATTTGAGGGAGAGACGTGGCCGGAGAAAGACTCCTGGGTCGCGATCAGCGTCGGGGATCTGGCGTTCCCCGCGCATCTCTCGGCCACATCAGCCGGAGTTTCGAGCGAGGGCGGACCGTCTCTCGGCGTGCTCGAGATGATCTTCGCGCAGCCTCGACTTGATCGCGAACGGGAGTCCTTGGTCCGCCGTCCGGCGCTGGACGAGGTGTTACTCAACGCGCGGCTGGAGGCGGGCATGAACATCCTGGATCGCGCGACCTCCCAGCGGAGGCTGAGCGTCGAGATGGAGTTGCGCCTCGCCGAGCGCTTGGCGGGCGACCCCGACATTGCCCCGGTGCTTGAGCCCCTACATATTGGAGGGGCTCTCCCAGTGGGGCCGCGGTCTCTGCTGACTACGGCGCGTGCGGTCAACTTTGTTATCGCGCCCGATTCGAACCTTGACGACGTGCTCGAGGATACGCTGTCCTTGAGCCGCGTGGACCTCGACGCAGCGGGGCGCGTGGTGTCTCGCGAGGATTGTGCGCCCACCGTGGGGGGGAGCCTGTCTGCGGCCGAGTTTCAGAGCCTGCGCGCGTCGCCAGAGTATGAGTTTT
The DNA here is from genome assembly GCA_040265175.1 of Nannocystaceae bacterium. Taxonomy (GTDB): domain Bacteria; phylum Myxococcota_A; class Polyangia; order Nannocystales; family Nannocystaceae; genus JAAZXR01. Next base: position 7,963 of record JBDQGY010000090.1, on the reverse strand, counting down.
TGGCGCTCCAGCGCCGGGACGGGCGCGTTGAGTTTTATCGTTCGGCTCCTTCGGCAGTGTGCCGGTATACGCTCGCCGGGAAGCACCAGGTGCAGCCCGGAGTCGACGCCGGTGTGCTCGGCGTCCGCGGCGTCCTCGCGGGGACGGAGCTCGCGGGAGAAGGGGCGAGGGTGGCCTTTCGGGCGCTGGACGGTACGACAAGGGTCAGCCCCGTGGTGCGCGCGACCTTGCGGAGCCCGGTGTGGCTCGACGACTCCCACGTGTTGGTCCCGGGGAGTGATGATGCCCTCGAGCCAGGGGTTGGGGCCGCGTTGTACGTATTTAGCGCGCTCGACGAGACCTTCGTGGAGAAGATTGAGTTGCCCGAGGAGATCGCGCGTCGAGGAGTGTCCTCCGTGGTGATCTCGAACGCGAGGGAGCGGGAGGTGGTGATGTCTTCAGGCCGTGGACCGACGGATCTGTATCTGGCGAGGCTCGGGGATCTTCCAGACGCGTCCGCGGCAGTGCCGGCGCCGGCTGCGACGGGAACGCACCCGGAGCGCGTGAGAGATCGTCGTGTGGTGCACCCTGTGGAGGAGGTGTCCTTGATGTGGTCGAGTGATGACAGCTACGATCTCGACGTCTCTGCTGGCGGCGACTTGCTGGTCTTCGCGGCTGCAGGAGACGAGTTTCGAGACGACCACGGGGTCCGGTCTCGGCGGTACGAGACGAGAGGGATCGACCTTCGTGCCGCCCGACGAGGAGCGCTCCGGGAGGAGCGGCTCGCGTCGAGCGGACTCAACGATCGAAAGCCTGTGATCGCGCCCGGGAAGGCGTTTTTGGTGGTGTCGAGTCGTCTGCGACTCGGGGTGCGTCGTCGCGAGATTGTCACACCTCGGGTGCTGCGAATCCTCCCCGAGTTAGAAGAGGAGGCGACGGATGCTCGAGCGGCACCCGTCGCGGAGAAGAACTGACGTTGCGAGCTAGCGCCTGCCCGCGCCACGGTGCTGCTCGCCGTGGCGCAGACCGTCGGCGCCGGGAGGACGCATGCCACGATGTCCGCGTCCTCTCGCGCTCTTGTCTCGGGGCGGTGAGAGCAGCATTCGGGCGAGCATGGGAGCGGCCATCTCCCGCTGACGCGCGTTAAGGGTCCCATGGATCGCTATCACCGTATCGTGAATGGCGTCACGCAAGGAGAGGTGCAGGCGATCAATCTCGCCGTAGGCCTCGAACAGCGCCGCTTCGTCGGGTCGGGCCCGCTTGAGTTCTTCGGTGACTCGTTGGGAGAGCGCGTGCATTCTCGCCATCGCGCTGCGTTGTTGCTGCCGGAGCTGTTTAACGATGTCGCCAATCTCGTCCTTTTGAGCGTCTGAACAGTCGAGGCGCGCGCATATACGGTCTGCCGGCGAGCGTTTGGACTGCCTCGATGCTTTGGGGGCGGCGACGCCGCTCGAGGAGAACAGCAGGAGACCACCGAGCAAGATGGAAGAGAAAAGTTTGGGATGTTTCATACGATGTTGCTTCTTTCCGCGATTTACTCGCGCCAGGAGGAGTATGTGTCGAACGCCCGCTGAAGACCGCAAAGCCCGGGTAAAATGCCGGTAAAGCGGGTGCCCCCCCGCTATGGGTTATCTTCTACGTTGGCGGTGCCATTGAGGACAAAGTCGATGTCACACTCGACCGCCGCGTCCGGTATGCGGGACGTTAGACGGGATCGCAAAACCCCCGAGGCGCCATTGGGGGCGCCGTCTACGACGGCAAACGTGAGGCTCGCCCGTGACAAGAGCTGCAGTTGGTCGCCAGATATGTTGATGACACTCGCGAGCTCAGCGGTGCGGTCTGCATGGGTGGCGCCAGTGAGGCTCAGCCGCGCCCCCGTAAAATACAGGACCCCACCGGGTACCTGGTCCTCTGCCGACATGAACCCATCGTACTGTCGGACGTCCAGCCGGATCTCTTTAAGGAAAATCCACGCGGCGACATTTTCACAGATCGCCTCGCTGGGGGCGCCGTCAAACACCTCAGCAAAGACCGAGGTGTCGAGTTCGCTGCACTCACAACGGAGCGGAGTGGTCGCCGCCATGGGATAGACGCCACTGAGGACGTCTCCGCTGCCATCTCCAACTCTGCGAGCGATACGTTGCAACAGATCGGGATCGAGCGGATCTTGCACTTCACACCCGAACGCGGAGATCAACACACCAAGCGTGAGGAGGTAGGACCGCACGCGGGGAGCGTAGCACGGGGGATGGTTCGTCTTGTTCACGTGCGCGACACGGACGCGAGGAGGGCTCCGCCGACACTCACTAGAGCTCGGAACGCGAGCTACGCGCCGTGCTCTGAAAGGTAGGCCTCGATGGCCTCACGTTTTGAATCGTCGAGGACGACGAGACCGTCAATCTCCCGACCATGCAAGTACGAGACGACTTCCCGGATTGTGACAATTGGGAGGACCCGGATCCCGAGATCGTCTCGGAGCTCTTCGAGCGTGGTTTTATCCCCGCGCCCCCGCTCTTGTCGGTCGACCGCGACGACGGCGGCGGACACCTCTACAGCGGCGTTGTCCGTCAGCAGCGCCGCTGCTTCACGAAGGGAGAGCCCGCTCGTGATGACGTCATCGACGAGGACGACGCGCATGCCCGACGCGGGGGGCGTCCCGACGAACTGGCCGCCTTCACCATGATCCTTGACCTCCTTACGATCGAAGCCGAACGGGACGTCCCGTGTCGCGGACGAGAGGGCGGTGGCAGTGGCGACCGCGAGGGGGACTCCCTTATAAGCGGGACCGAAGACCAGGTCGCAGGGGACCCCTTGGGCGTCAATGACGGCGGCGTACGCCGCACCGACACCGGCGATGGCGCGTCCAGTGCGAAGCTGGCCCGCGTTCACGAAGTACGGCGAGGTGCGGCCGGACTTCAGCGTGAAGTGTCCGAAGCGAAGCACCTCGTAGCGGACGAGCAATTCGATGAAATCTTTTTGGAAGGACTCCATGCGTCGAAACCTATCAGAGGTCGGCGGCGTCGGGGGCGGAGGGCTCCGGCGCGGTGGGGAGATTGGTCTCGATGCACGCGCCTCGCGCTCCATCTGGCCGGTCTGCTGCGCGGATAGAGCCCCCGTGAGCTTCGACAATTTGACGACAGAGGAACAGGCCCAAGCCTGTCCCCCCAGCGTCCCGGGCTCTCGCCTCATCGAGACGCACGAAGGGGTTAAATATGGTCTCTCGATGCTCTTGGGGGATACCCGCGCCATCATCGATAACGGCGATCTTCAGCGTGTCACCAGTGACCTGAATATCGAGCGTGACCTCGCCATCACCGGCGGCTCTCCGGGCGTTGTCCAGCAAGTTGCTGAGGAGCCGCTCGAGCAGGAGGGCGTCACCGAGCACGGTGAGGGGGTCGTCGGGAAGGTGGCACCGCGCGTTACTTCGCGCCGCGCACTCGAGACTCAACGCTCGCAGATCGCAGGGGATCAAGACGAGAGCGGACGAGCCTCCGAGGTCGAGGCGTCCACTCGTAAGGAGGTCTCGAACGAGTCGCTCCATCTCTTGAACATCTTCTTCGAGGCGCTGTACGTCTCTGCGACGGGCGTTGACGTCGTCGCTGCCTATGCGCTCGCTCATCAGTTCCGAGAGGACGCGCATCCGGGCGAGCGGGGTGCGAAGCTCGTGGCTGACATTCGTGAGGAGAGACTTTTGACTTCGAACCAGGTTGTGGATCCGCGAGGCCATATCATCAAAGGTAGAGGCCAGCGTATCGATCTCATCGAGTCGGGTGGTTGATGTCTCTCCAAGTGAGCCTGCGCGCGCGGACAGATCCCCACCGGCGAGCTGACGAGCGACCGCCTCGAGCCTGACGATCCGTCGAGTGAGCGAGCGGCTCAACACCCAAGCGCCGGCGATCACCACCATCAGCGCCCCGAGGACGCTGATTACGATGAACGTGCTCCTCGGGCGATTCGGGTTCACGACGATGATCGCGCTGAGGCGCTCTGTCTGGTCGGACAGGAGGGGGATCACTACCTGTGGATTTTTAAACGGTCCTAGCGGAGGCAGGACGACGAGCCTGCCGCGGCGGAGCCGACGGATCGCTCCTACATGCATTTTCCGATGTGCCTTGATAAAGGAGCGTGGCCGCGAATCGACGCGCGCGTGTGCACCAAACTTGGAGGCGATTGCGTCGGCGGCCGCTTCGAGCTCGACCGGGTTGCTCGCGCCCTCGAGGGCCGGGCGCGCGAGCTCAAATTCACCGGTCACCTTGTCCAACCATGTTGGCCCGTAAGTGTTCGCGAGCTTGAACGAGAGGAACCCTGCGATCGTGACCGCGCCGAACAATGTGATGACGAAGGAGAGCAGCACCTGCACGAAGAGCCGCTGCCGCCGTTGCGTTGGAGGGGGGAGGCTCACCGCTTAGGACTCCACCGCACCGAGTGCTTCCGGTTGGAACACGTACCCTACGCCGCGGACGGTCTTGACCAGGGCGCTCGCGCCGGGTGAGGTGCTATCGAGAGCTTGGCGAACCTTACTTAAGTGAACATCCACCGAACGATCGATGCTCGGGTCAAATGCCTCCGGCGGAAGCTCTTGGGCCGAGCGAACTTGCTGGTAGATTTGTTTGCGGCTGAACACGCGCTCGGGCGCTTGGCAGAGGATCCACAGAACATCGAATTGATACGCCGTGAGTTCGAGTGGTTGGCCCACGAGTGAGGCGACTCGCCGCGTGCGGTCGATGAGCAAGGGGCCGGCGCGCACGACCTCAGTTGGCCGCGCGGTGGCGCTGCCTCGCCGGAGGACGGCATTGATCCTCGCCAGCAACTCTCGGGGGCTGTAGGGCTTGGAGAGGTAATCATCGGCGCCAAGTTCGAGCCCGACGATTTTGTCAACCTCGTCGCCACGGGCGCTGAGGATCAGCAGCGGGACCGCGGATTCGCGCCGCAGCCGCTTGCAGATTTCGAGCCCGCCGATGCCCGGGAGCATGAGATCGAGCAGGACAACGTCGTAGTGTCCCGAGAGCGCTTCTTGCAGTCCGCGGTTTCCATCTCCGACCAAGGTGACGTCGATGCCCTGGTGCTGGAGGTATTCACGGGTGAGATCACCGAGCTTGGAATCGTCCTCGATTAGGAGCGCGCGCACCCCCTGATCATGCCATGAGCGGTTCTCGATGGGGAGCCACGGAGCGTGATCGTGGCGTGAACCGGCTGTAAAGGCTTAGATTCTTGGGCGCAGTTGACATCGGGGGCCGCGCAGCGTAACCCCTTGCTATGGCGCGTTTGTGCAGCAGATGCCACCACCGTATCGAACAGTCGGACGGGGAAGAGATTCACGCCTGCGCGAAGTGTGGTGCGGAGGCGGGGCTCGAAGAAGTGGTCGCCACACCATTCGCGATGCGGCTATTCGCGGTATGCCTCACAGGCGCCGTGCTCGTCGCGGGCTCCGCGATCGCGTTTGCTGTGGTGTAGCGACGAACACTGTGCATCTTGGAAGAGGGGGCGATACCAGCACAATCCTGGTTCCCTGAGGATGCCAGATGAGGTAGTCTACGGACGAACTCGTGCACGTGTCTTGTGAAAACTGCGAAGCCCCGTTTTCGCTTCAAGAGCGCGAGGCCCCGCCAGAGGGTTTCTCCGTACGGTGTACGGTTTGTCAGCACGTCTTCCGGGTCGGGCCTGGTGTCCCGCCGCACGAAGACTTGGGCTGGCAAATTCGAACGAGTGACGATCTGCTGTTCACCGCCAATGACGTCCAGACTCTGCGGCAGTGGGCGAACGAAGGGCGATTGCAACAAGACGACCAGGTCTCTCGCACCGGACAGACTTGGATTCGCCTCGGCGACCTCCCGCAAATGACGTCGGTGTTTCAGCCGACGCCCGCGGCGGTCTTGACGCCACCGCCGGCATTCGGAGGAACGCCGCCGGTGGGACGCGCGCCGACCCTCCATTCCCATGGGCAGCAACAGGGTGCGGCTCCCGCAGTGCATGCGCCGGCCCCGCCTCCAAGCGGGTCATTTCCAGTGGTCCCCAGCGCACCAACGCCGGCCTCGTCTCCGAGCGGAGCGTTTCCTGTTGTCCCGGGCGTGCCAGGCTCGGCGCGGGCGCCGACGGTCCTCACTCAACCGAGGTCGGGCTCGTTTCCGGTGCTTCCACCGCAAGCGCCTGGGATGTCCGCGCCGCCAGTTCCTGGTGTTCCAGGGGGGACCGCGCCACAAGCACCTGGTGTGCCCGTGCCGACCGCGCGGACAGGGACACCGATGGCGCCGATGGCAGCGGCGCCAGCTCCGGGCGCGCCCAGCTTCGCTCCCCCGACCGCCCGCGTGCCCGGACGAGGTGCGCCCGTGGCCCCGAGGGCGCGGCCGCCATTCACCCCGGTCCAGCCGGGGAAGGCCGGAGACTCGGGAAGTCGAGCGGTGCTTCGCCCCTCGAGTCCCTTCGTCCCCGTGGAGGGCTCCACTCCCGCTTCTCCCGCCGTGAACAACGAAAAATCGGCAGCGAGTGGGCCGCGTCCGGCGGCGGCGACTCCCTCGATCGCTGTGCCGGGGATGCCATTCCCGTCGGGGGAGATGGCGCGCGCGGCGGAACCCGAAGTATCGAGCCCGCCGACGACATCGCGAGGACCCGCGCCAGGGCTCTCGGGGACGCCCGCCGGTGTTCCGCAGACGGTAGTGGAGACCCCAAGCGGGATCGCGGCGGACGCGGACTTGCAACTCTCACGCGCGTTTACAGATGACGATGAGACGCCGCTTTATTCGGACGAGGCGCCACGTGACCCGTCGCAAAGCGCGTCATCGAGCCAGCACGATGAGAACGCACCGGCCGATGATGCGAGTCTCAACGCGATGGTCACCGAAGTGTTCGGGGTGGAGAAGTCCCTCGAAGACAACGACGACGAGGACACCTCGATGGTGGCGGAAGTAGCGGAAGTGCCGGACGAGGCTGACGCTGCCGTAGCTCGGGTACCGTCGGTCTCTACAATCCTCGGAACGGAGCCTCAACCCCGACCACAAAGTCGGACGCAGCAGGCTCGGCTCGAAGAGGAGGAACTCTTTAACGATCTCGAAGACGATCTCTTGGACGAGTTTGAGGACACCTCGGGCGGGGGCAAAAAGGTGCTGGGGGCGATCTTTGTGCTCGGGCTCGCCGGCTGTGTCTCGGCGTTGCTCGTTCCATCCGTGAACCAGTCTGTACGCGAGGCGACGGGAGCGGCGATCCCGTTGTTGTTGGCGCAAGATGCCTCGACGGCGCCAGACGAAGGGGCCGTCGAGCTAGCGGCAGTCGCTGCAGAGACGGGGACGGATGGCGCGACCACGGACACGGGGACGACCGGCGCGGGGTCGGCGGAGGGGTCTACGGGAACGGGTGGTACGGACGGAGACAGCACGGGGACGACGGGCGGCGAGAGCAAAGCACCGATCGCGGAGGCGGCCCCGAAAAAACCGGCGCCGAAGAAAACAACGACCAAGAAGACGGCGTCGACATCCAAGAAGAAGAAAAAAAGTTCCGGGGGTGGGGGCTCGCTCGTGGACCAAGGATGCCGCTATGTCAGCCAGGGGAATCTCTCCAAGGGGATCTCTACGTTGCGAAAAGCCTTTGACCGAAACCCACGCGACCTGGACGTGCTGACCTGTTTGGGAGATGGCTACCGGAAAAAGGGCAACTCACGGCAGGCGCGGCACTACTATGACATGGCGCTGCGCATCAATAAGCGCTACCGGCCCGCGCTGCGCGGCAAAGAAAAGCTGTAGCGCCGGGGCTGACTCATCCGTGAGGAGGCTGCTCGTCGAGGGCGGGGCGTGCGACAAGCCAGTGGACCATCGCGCGTAGCAGCGCCTCAAGCCCGTCCTCGTCGAGCCCCGTGTCGTTTGGATCGAGGCGCGCCCTAAAGCCTGCGTCCCAGACGTCTACGTGGGCGCCGGGGAATCGAGTGAGCGCGTCGAACAGTCGCGTTTCAGACTCGAGCAGGCGCGAGTCTCCGTCAAGACGATGAGTCTGGAGG
>JBDQGY010000089.1:0-15566 GCA_040265175.1 Nannocystaceae bacterium | reverse complement strand
TCGAGCGCCGGGCTCTGGACGCCGTAGCGCTCCTCAAGTGCGGCGCGAAGGCTCGCCCGCGCCTCGCGATACTTCGACGACTCAATCTCTCGCTTGAGGTCGGGGCGCACCGCCTCGAGCGGAAGCGGCCCCGGTGTGTAGCGCCCGAACAGCCGGATGACGTAATAGCCCTTGGAGGAGCGGATGGGCTGGCTGATCTCGCCGACCTTCATAGAGAAGGCGGCCTCCGCGTACTCACGCACCATCTGCTTTTTCGGGAAGATGCCCATGTCGCCTCCACGGAACGCACCGGGCCCCTCCGAATACTTCTTCGCGAATTCGTTGAAGTCGACCCCCGGTTTAAGCACCTCGGCCCGCATGGCCTTTGCGCGGGCGAGTGACGCGGCGTCCCACGCCGCGAGGTCTTCCTTGGATGCGGCGTCTCGAACCGGCTTGGGTGCGGGCAAGATGCGCTCGCCCTCCGCGCGCGGTCCAAAGGCGAAGAGGAGGTGGGACGCGCGCGCGACCTCTTCGCGCGCGATGAATCGCTTCTTGTTCGCCTCGTACGCCGCCTGGTACTCCGCGTCGGTCGGAGCGAGGGGCCCGGATGCGGCCTCAAGCAGCACACGCTCGCGAAGATAATTGATGTTCATGTCTCGACGGGTCTTTGGCGTCTGGCCAAGCGCGTCGAGACGCGCGTCCCAATCCTTGACGTCGGTCCGCTCGTCGCGTTCCATCTTTGCGAGCGTGGCGGGGTCGTAGTCCTTGCCGAGTCGCGCCGCCTCGAGTTCGAGAAGCTTGGACCAGATGAGCTGCTCCAAGATCTTTGCCCGTTGAGATGCTTGATAGGCGTCGGGGACGATGCCATCTCCGCGGCGCTTCATCAGTCGCTGGGCGCCTGGCTCGTACAGGGCGTCAAAGTCGGCCCGTGTTATGGCCTGCTCCCCAACGGTGGCGACGATGTCGCTGGGCATGGGGGCGAGGCTCGCGCGACGCTTTTTCTTCGCGCTTGTTTTTTTCTTCGCGTTCGCTGTCTGCGTATTCGTCGAGGACGCTGGGTCGGCTGCGGACGTGGTGACGGGTGGGGTCTTGTCTCCGACGTCTCCCGCGTTGCATGCGACCAAGAGGGCGGCGCTCATAACGAGCGCCAGGCGAGGAGAGCGAGCTTGGTGGCCGTCGCGTCGGTGTAGGCGAGGAGCTTCAAAAGTCGACATCGCGCGGACTGTAACGCGCCCTGCATCGCCTGTCTCGCCGCGGCGCGAGGCGAGACAGGCGATGCGCCAAAAACAAAGGGGAGCCATGTGGCCCCCCTTCCATCTTCGCGACGCTCGCTCGCGTCTAGAAGTTGGCTTTGTCCACGAGTCCCACCGCGGGGTACCAGTCGTCGTTGCCGCCGTCGGCGTCGTTTGGAAAGTACTCCAAGAGCATGTCCGGCCCGATCAAGAAGAAGTGGGGAATCGCGCCGACGCCGTAGGCGACGTACGTGTATTGATTCTCGTCCACCAAGATTGGGACGTAAGGGTCGGGGTGTTGCTGGGCCCAGGCCTCGGCGTCGGAGAGGGCAGGGGCGAGACCCTGCGCGTTCTCGACGAGGAAGGTCAGCCAGAAAACGCGGCCCTCGTGGATCTTCGCCCGCACCGTGGGGTACATGGTCTCGAGGGTCGGATTGTTATTTTTGGCGATCCAGTCAGCCACGTTGTGGCACGGTCCGCACCACACTGCGGAGATGTCCGCGATCATGTAGGTGCCCTCAGGGGCGTTCTCGCTGGGGTACTCGCTGAAGTCGTAGGAGTCGACGAGCTCGCCGTACTGGTCGAGGAACGCGCTGCGAGGGAATCGGGTGCCAGCCCATTTACCGATCACGTTCCAGTCGCCCGGATCAAGGTTGTCCTTGTTGGGGTTGTAGGGCCAAAATCCGGCGTAGATACGGCTCTCGGGATCTAGCGGGTCGGTGCCCTCGGTGACCTCCCACGAATCCCAGTAGCGATCGTCGTCGGTGTCTTTCTTGGTCGGGTCGGTGCCGAGTTCGGCCTCCTCTTCGTCCGTGAGGCCGTCTTCGTCGGTGTCGATGGGTTCGTCGTCGCCGTCGCCGTCGCCGTCGCCGTCGCCGGTCTCGCCGCTATCGTTGGTGTCGGCTCCGGTGTCCGTGTTTGTGTCTTTGTCCGTCTCACACGCCGTGGTTGCGAGCGCGAAACCCAGCGCCAGAAGTAGTGATCTTTGTTGCATCTGTGTGGTAGCTCCATCTGTATGCCAAGCCCCGAAGCCGTCGTGAGACGCGGGGGTTGGCTGCGAGAGGAACGTAGCACGGCCAGATATCCATACCGGTCATTCCTCGGAAAAGTAACGTTTGGAACGAGTTTGGACCGGTGACGTGCTGCGACGCCGTGTGCGCATCGACGCACGCGGAACGTTGGGGGAACCTTCCGCGTGTGCAAACACACAGATCGGGGTCCCGTCTCGTAGGGATGTAAGTGATGGACGCGCCACCACGCCCCCCTCGAAACCTTTTATTCGCGCCGCAGATCCGTTACTAAAGGCGTGCCCGGAAGGGGCTTGCTCGTCATGTCACCGCCACCACCATCGATGTTTCTAGGGGCCTCCCCGGCGCGCGCTGCGTGGATGGCCGGCGTGGCTCTCGTGAGCAGCGCTGTCCTGTTGGCGTGTATTCCGTCGTACCCGCCCTGCACCTGCGGAAATGGCGACGATGGGGCGGGTCCCTATCCTGATTTTGACTTCCTCGATCGTTCGGCGCCCTGCGCGAACATCCCGCTCCCCGGGGGAGACGGAGACGGAGACGGAGACGGCGACGGAGATGGAGACGGAGACGGAGACGGCGACGGCGAGGCGCAATGCGGATACCCAGCCGGTCCTTACGCGTTTAACGAGGGCGACGTCTTCGAGAACCTTGAGCTGTTTAACTGCCTTGGGGAGTCGGTACAGATCGCCCAGTACCTGCCACAGGTGGGGCTGCCCTCGGTGCAGACACGCGGCGTCGTGTTCGGCGTCGGTGCGGGATGGTGTGCTCCGTGCGCGGAGGAGGCGAAGGAGTGGTCGTCTTTGTTTGTTGACGAGTACGAGCCGCAAGGGATTCAATTTCTGCAAGCCCTCGACGACGGAGCGTTGTCGGGTTCTGCGGCGACGATGGAGCTTTGCGTCGGCTGGAGCGCCGCCAACGCGGAAGACAAGTTCCCTATTTTGTTTACGCCAGAGGTCATGTCGTTGCAGTCCAAGCTCGACGGCCAGTCTGGAGCTCCCATCCCCTACACGTTTTTGTTTAACGCGAACGCGCAAATCATCTTCAAGAAGACCGGAGGCATCGTGGACTCCGGCATCTTGCAGGTACAACTCGACAAGCTGATCAACGATCCCTATGGCAACTAGCAGCAACACCCTCAGTTGGAGCCTCGCACTCGCGTTGGGCTTCTCCCCTGTCCTCGGATGTGATCAACCAGCGGGGGAGACGACGTCTCCAGACGCTGGCGCCAAGACGGCCGGCAACGCTGGCCCGTATGCGGAGCTTGACATCACGCTTCCAGATCTCGAAGACGATGACGTGACCATCACAAGCGCGAGCGCGGACTCGGTCCATATCCTCGCGTTTTGGGCAATTTGGTGCGTTCCCTGCACGGCGGAACTCGCGAAGATGAAGGGCATGTACGATCGCCTTCAGCCCCGCGGTCTCGAGATCTACGCGGTGAGCATTGACGGCCCCGACACCATGTCACGGGTTCCAGGGTTCGCGGCGCAAGAAGGTTGGCGCTTTCCTGTGCTCTACGATTCGGATACGCAGATTCTTGCTCGCTACAATCCGAAAGGGGACATCCCATTTTACGCGGTGTTGGACGCGAAGGGGAACATCATCAAGACGCACCAAGGCTACGTGAAAGGTGACGTCATCGAGCTTGAGCAGTTCCTCGACCAACGATTGCCTGCTGCCGCAGAGTAGAGAGAAACGTGCGGGGTCGCAGTACGGCAGGGGCCTCGTGCTCGTTGATCGAAGGTGCGTTCGCGATGCGGATGGCGCGGACGTCTCGACATCTCGGCGTGGCGCTTTCGATAGCGTGGGTGCTTAGCCCCACCGGCGCGGTGGCGTCGATGATTGCGGCGACGGAAGAGGCGGCGCCCGCGACGGAGGAGGCGGCGCCCGCGACGGAAGAGGCGGCGCCCGCGACGGAAGAGGCGGCGCCCGCGACGGAGGAAGCCGCCGCGCCAGTGATGGAGGAAGCCGCCGCGCCCGCGATGGAGGAGGCGGCGCCCGCGATGGAGGAGGCGGCGCCCGCGACGGAGGAGGCGGCGCCCGCGACGGAGGAGGCGGCGCCCGCGACGGAGGAGGCGCCCATCGATCCGAGGACGTTGGACGACGCGGAGAACTCCAAAATGCCCAATGTCATGGCCGAGGAGCTTGAGGACGCGGGACCGGAAGGTCCAGAGGTGTCTGAGGTCGAGGCGACGCAGGACGACAGCCACAAGAAGAAGTCCGCGCACCTGCCCAATCCCAAAATCCCGCCCATCAAGAACACCCAAGCGTGGGTTCGGACCACGTCTTTCTTCGATTATTTTGGCAACAACTACAACGCGGTCACGAACGATGACCGGTTCATGGCGTTGGTCAATTACGTCAACTTTGGCGCCGACACCCGCCTGAAAAAGTGGCGCATCTCGACGTCGATGCGGGTAGACACTCACAACGTATTCAACGCGAAGCCCCAGGCGCTGTGCGACTTTGACGCCGACGGGGTCGTGTCGGAGAACGAAGCGGAGCAGTGTCGATATGGCAGCGATTACCGCATCGAGCGATTTCAACTCCGGGTCGACAGTCGTAAATTTAAGGCGACCATCGGCGACTTCAACGTGAACTACGGTCGCGGCATCGCCCTCTCGATTCGGAAGATCGCCGACATCGGCGTGGACGCCACAATCAAGGGAACTCGCCTCGATTTAGACCTGAAGAAATTCTCTATGTCTGCCATCGGTGGCGTGGCGAATCGCCAACAAACCGACTTTGCGACGCGGACACTCTTTACGGATCCCGGCTATCCCCATGAGCTGTGCGCCCAGACGCCAGGGCTCGCCCGCAACAAGTACGGCAATCGGTTGTGGACCATGTGCTCCGACATCATCGCGGGGACCCGGGTGGAGGGCAAGTTGCCTGGGAAGGTGCGTGTGGGCGGGCACTACGTGTTCATGTGGTTCGGCGAGCTGCTCGGTGACCAATACGAGGGGCTACATCTGGTGGGGGGTGACATCGGGCGCAAGCGAATCGCCAAACACTGGGACATCTTCGCGGGGGTCACGGGGCTCATGCGCAACTACCATCACCGGGAGAACTACCCGTCCTACGTCGACAACGGGATCGCCGCGTACCTGTCCAACGTGCTGACCTTCGGCGACACCTCGGTGCTCATCGAGGGCAAGTACTACGACAACTACATCGTGGCGAAAGAGCCCTCCGCGACCACGATTCAATACGCGGAGGCGCCGACGCTCGAGCGCGCGGATCAGATCATTCCTGCGGCAGGGAATACGGCCGGCGCGCGGATCTTGGTGGATCACACGCTCAAGAAATCGCGGGTCACCTTGTACGCGAACTATCTCGGGTACGCGTTCGGCACGACGAACGAACAGAAAATGCTTGACCCCAATGAGGGCGAGATGGCGCATCACGGCTACGTGGGCATGCGTTGGCGGGAGCCGGAGACGGGCAGCGAGGTCCAGGCGAGCGCCGGGTATCGCTGGGAGGGCTACCAGCGGGCGCCAGCCCCGGGCGTCAAGCCATATCTGCGCAAGCTCCCGCACGCGGAGCTGTACATCAACCAGGTCGTGGGGCGAACGCGGGGGATGTCGCACTCCCTCTCGCTGCGGGTTGATTGGCGATTTGAGCACGTGCAAAAAGGTCGCGCGAAGACCTTTCATCGTGGCAACGCGATTCTCGGCTACGGCTTATCGCCTTTCTTTACCCTGGCGTTCATCGGGGGCTTCTCGAGCGAGTTTGCGCCGCTGCTCGATGAACCCAAACTCCAAGAGCAACCGTGCGATGACGAGGCGAGTTGCAATCGCAAGCCGCACCTTTGGCCTGGCATGGAGGCGCGCATCAACTTCCTCGCGTCCTCCTTTCTTCGTGTCTTCGCGGGTCGTCAGGTCGGCGGGCTGCTGTGTGTGAACGGCTCTTGTCGAATGTTGCCCGACTTTCAGGGCGTCAGAGCCGATTTGGTGTTGAGTTTCTAGGAGATAGCCTCCGGCGGTGCTCGCGAACCTCGCGCCTCGCTGTGTGAGTTCTCCATGATTTGGTCGTCGTTGACGCGTGGACGACCCTACGCGCCCAGGCTAGACTCTGCCGCATGAATCGACTTTTGCTGGTTTCCATGGCTCTCCCCCTCCTGGTCGGGTGCACCGATCCGGCCGCTGAAGACGGCAGCTCTGAAGGGACCGATACCATGACGGATTCGGGTGACGGCGACGGCGACGGCGACGGCGACGGCGACGGCGACGGCGGGAGTCCGGTCATCGCCAACATTGACGGCGTTGTCACGGATCTCAACGGTGATTTCCTCCCGATGCCGCGGGTAGAGTTTTGCGGGCCGATCAGCATGGATGGATTCGTCATGTCCTGCATCCCCTTTCCCGTGGATCCCGCCACCGGGGTCTTCGAGATCGAGGTGAAGACCGAAGGCTTGTGGAATATCAAGGTGCTCGGGGGTGCCGCCGAGGATCGATACCCGACCGGCCAGGCCTTCCAGCAGCAGGTGGCCGCCGACGACAACATCTCCTTGTCTCCGCCCTCCATCATGGTGCCTGAGGTCGCCTCGGTGACGGACTTGACCGGGGTCACGGGCACGACCACCTTCGACCTCGACGGCACGCTCGCGCTGACCTTTGATCCGGCCTTGACTCAGGTTGGCCTGGTCGCGACGCCCGCGGCGGAAGTGGGCGCCTCCGAGGTGCCTCAAAGCGGCTGGTGGTTGTCGGAGGTCCCGGAGTTTGGCCCGATTATCGCGGCATGGACCTTGTATCCCTTTGGTACCAAAATCACGGAGGGGAGTTTTGGGCTCGAGGTGAACTCCGGTCTTGGCCTGGCGGCGGGGGAGACCGTTAACGTCTTCGAGATCGAAAAAGACAACGCGGCCATCCATCAGGTGGCCAGCGGAGTCGTGAGCGCCGACGGCAACAGCCTCGAGCTGACGGAGGTTGGTGAGGGGCTGCACGAACTCACTTGGCTGTTGTTTACCCAGTAGCTTCGGCCGCGAGGTGCTGGCGCGGCGCGGATCACCTTCTCTGGAAGCGCGCCGCGGCTCGCGGACCCGAATGGGCGGTTGCGCAGATCACGCAATCTCGACTCTTAGGGCCGTGGGCCGGCTGGGATTTGAGAAATGCCACGGATGAATGCGGCGTCATAGGCTAACGTCCATCGGCGGCGCACCCCATCAGGCGCCCCAGGTTTGTCATGCGATCCAAGCTCCTCCCCATCAGTGCCTTCGCCATGTCCCTCGGCTTTGCAGCCCACCTCGCCGCTCCTCAGCTGTCTCACGGCGCCGCGGCGGAGTCCAAGCAAGACGATCGCTACACCCTCACGTACACCGCGCCAGCGGCGAAAAAAGGGGAGTCGGCCGCGGCAACGGTGACCGTGACGCCCAAGGGTGAATGGCACCTCAATCGTGAGTTTCCAACCTCGCTCAGCGTCACGCCGTCCACCGGAGTGGCGGTCAACAAGACCAAGCTGAAGCTTCAGGACGCGAAGCGCTTCGATGAGCACAAGGGGCTTGAGTTTCAGGTGGACTACGAAGCGAAAGCAGCGGGAAAAGAGAAGCTCGACGGCAAGCTAAAGTTCGCCATCTGTATCGAGACGTCATGTTCGCCCGTCACTGAGACTTTCTCCATTTCCATCGACGTGAAGTAGAGGCCGTACATCCCGGGTCACCGGCGGTGCGGCTCCGGCGTCATCGCGCTCAGAGTTCGATTTGCGATCAAGCGGCGCAGGGCCGCCGAAAGCGCTGAGAGAGCGAATGGCTTATTTAAGAAGGCCACATCGGCCGAGATAGAGTCTGGCACCCGCTCGTTGGTGTAGCCAGAGATGAAGAGGAAGGGGAGGTTCGGGAAGGCCTCGCTGAGCTTGCGAGCCATCTCGGGTCCTCCCATTCGCGGCATGAGCATATCGCTGACGACCGCGCTCACTGGTTGATTAAGCTCCTCATAATGAGAGATGAGCTCGTATCCTTCTTGTCCATCACGCGCGGAGATGACTCGATAGCCCTCCCGCTCAAGGCATCGACGGATGTACTTACGGACCGCTTCTTCGTCATCCACCACAATCACCAGGTGATTTTGGTTCGTGTCCACACGGAAGTCCTCCTGTTCTGTTGAGGCGATGACCTCAACGGAAGAGCAGGGGAGCCGCAGCGAAATCGTGGTTCCGGTGCTGTCGGAGTTGGAGACGAAGATGCTCCCGTCGACAGACTCGACAATTCCTTTCGCGGTGTCGAGGCCGAGGCCAGCGTTCATCCCGTGTGGACGAGTGCTGAAAAACTTGTCGAAGATGTGGGGCAAGGTGTGGGGAGGGATCCCGTGTCCGGTGTCACTCACGCTGATCGTCGCGCGGTTGGTGTTTGCCCCTGGCAGTTCCTCGATCGCGACGTCGATGAGGATCGAGCCTCCGGAGGGCATGGCCTCACACGCGTTGGAGACG
Source organism: Nannocystaceae bacterium (assembly GCA_040265175.1). GTDB lineage: Bacteria > Myxococcota_A > Polyangia > Nannocystales > Nannocystaceae > JAAZXR01. The sequence goes on along the minus strand of JBDQGY010000089.1, from coordinate 6,907 downwards.
AGTATCTCGATGATTTGATCGAACCTCAGTCGATCCATCTCAATCGAAGCGGTCCTTGTATCGAGGACCGCCGAGAGCTTGTGCTTGGATGAGAGCGAGTTCTGGAGGTCCATGACGCAGCGTTCAATTCGCTCCGAGATTTGAATCGTCTCTGTCCGGCTGGAATCGCGACCTGACAACGAGAGGAGTCGATGGGACATGCTCTTCGCGCGCCCCGTGGCGGTCTCGATCTCATCTGCGATCTCGTGAACTGTGCTCGGTTCATCTGCGTATTCGCGGAGTTCCTCGAAGGCCGCGACCATCACGGTGAGCACGTTGTTCAGTTCATGTGCGATGCCGCCGGCAAATCGCCTCATTGTGACATCCGAAGAAGGCTGCGTGGTGGTGGAGGATGGCGTCTGAGGAGCCGTGTCGTAGTAGGTGCGTAAGAACAGGTCCATGTCACCGACGGAGAGCTTTTGCACGTCCACCCGAGAGACAAAGCTCTTATTGTCGGGCAAGCAGATGGTGTTCTCACGGCGGTACGTCAGCCCCACCGCCATATTGTGATACTCATCCGCGCGGAAAGCCGTCACGAGGGAGCGGTAGGGAGTCCCGAGGATGGAGTCTCGATGGCGTGCGAACACGTCGAGCGCCGCGTCGGTGGCTTGGACCACGGTGCCATCTTGAATGTGGATCAGCATGCAGACATCATCGCTCGCGGGGCGGCTCAAGAACGCCAGGATGGATGCGACGCGACGAGCCAGCGCGGGATCTTGGGTGTGCTCGTAGACCAAGTAGAGCACGACACTCGTGTCTTTGAGAGGGATCGGGTGCAGCACGACCGTGCGCGGCTCGTCGCTGTTCGGTGGGAAAACGTTGAGTTGACGGGTAGAGGGAGGCGTGTCCTGCGGCGATCGTTGGGGGTCGGTCTTGGGCCCATTCAAGACAGAATTGCCCACGGCGAACGTACCGAAGCTGAGCTTCGCCGCGGCCTGGGAGACGTAGCGGATCCGACGAGAGGCCTCGACCACCAGGACGCCGATCTCGAAAGGAGTCGCCGAGTTGCGGCGCGCGCACATCTCATCAGACGAATGCCCAGGATTTTTGTGTAATAAGCCCAACTAGTAAAATCTACGACGAAATACAGCCTCCCAATACCATTCGCATTTTTTTCGGTGTGCCGTTGTCGAAGACGTAGCGCACCGATGGTCGCGTTCTTTGTCATCGGATCAAAATGAGTCACTGGAGAAGTGGCGGGCAGCACGACTCAAATAGTTCATGTGGCGCGCACCGAGGGTTGAGTTAGGTCGCCGTTGGCACGCGCGTTTGACTCGACCGTGTCCATCAATAACGCCTCAAGGCTCGATAAGGGTCGAAAAAAGAGCAACGGCGTCAACCCGCAGTTCCTCAGGTCTGCTCCATCGTCCACGGATGCGCTCGAGCGATTTGCCAGGCTCACTCGGACGTTGTCCCAATACAAGTCTTCTCGCGCGGAGCTGCGCTTCATGAGGTGCGGGTGATGACGAGATGCTGCAGATCGGGCTGTGGGCGTCAGCCGTCGGTGCAGGAGCGCTCGTCATCGCGCCTAGCTCGAATCACGCGATGCCAGGTGCTCCCCGCTCGGCGAGGTGTCTATGCACATGCGTATACGCCGGATCTTCGTGGGTCCCCTGCGCCCGTGATCTCGCCAGATGCAGCGTGGATCACCCCGTGAACGCCACCAAAAAAGAACGCGCTGCGGTCGAATCCGATGAGGGTCTCGTGCTCTGCTTCGAGGGCCGCCTCGACCGTCGCGGGAGCTCGCCATCCAGGCCGCTCCAGCCACACGGTCCGCCCCTCCGCGTGGACGCGAGGCGCCTTGATTGCCTCATGAAGCGCGGCGCCGTGCATCAGGCGAAGCAAGGTCGCAGAGACCGCGGAGCGGATTCGGTTGGCGCCGCCGCTCCCGAGCACCACGAGAGAGGAGTCGGGGCTGCGCGCGATGGTCGGCGCCATCATCGTCGGCAGCGGGTCGCCCCCACGGTGCTTGAAGAAGCCGCCGGGGTTGAGGTCTTCTTCACCGAGAAAGTTATTCATAAAGATGCCAGTGTCACCCAGCACGTAGCCGCATCCTTCGCCGTTGCTCGTGGTCACAGAGACCGCGAACCCCTCATCGTCCGTGATGCTGATCTGGGTGGTTGAACCCCGCGTTGAAGGGACCCCGCGAAGCGAGGGGTCGGCCTTCGCGACCGCATCCGCGAGCGAGACCACGAATCGCGCTTCGTCTTGGGGGGGGACATGACACGCGCGGAGGATCTCGGTGAGCGCTCGACCTCCGGGTTTGTTGGCGGTCCATATCTGCCAGTCATTGTGCTGAACGTGGTGTGGCAGTACCTTCGCTGCTGTCGGCACATCGAGGTCCTCGGGGCTCAAGAGTCCGCCTGCCTCACGCCCAAATTCGCGGAGGAGCGAGGTGTGGATTCTCGGCGGAGGACTCCCGTGCTCGCCGAACTCGCGCAGGAGTTGACCAAAACGGGGATTTCGTAGGATCTCGTCGGGGCTTGGTGGCGCGCCGTTCGTGAGGGTGTCGAGCGTGTCGCGATGAAGGCTGACGATGGGCCACAACAGCCGAAACACCTCTGCGCCGCTGATCCCGATGGGGTGACCTCGCTCCGCGAAGTGAACCGCCGGCGCCAGCACGTCCGAGAGCGGAAGTCGGCCCCACCGTTGATGGGCGTCGGCCAAGACCTCAAAGGTCGTCGGCGCGGCGACGGAGGCGCGCCCTACGTGAAAGCGTTGTGCCGTCTCACCAAAGTCGATGTCGACGGCGTGGAAATCACGAGGCGCGTCGTCGGTCCTCACGTGCGAGTCTCGCGGGGCCCGAGGAAAGAAGTCGACGAAGGAGGGGGTCGCGTCGGGAGGCTTGACGAGCATGAGGCCCCCGCCCCCAGCGCTGGAGAGGAGGGGCTCACACACGTAGGAAGCGAAAATAGCGGCGATGGCCGCGTCGACCGCGTTCCCGCCAGCGCGCAGCGTGGCGACACCCGCGCTACACGTCCCATCATTTCCCGCTGCGATCGCTCCTGGCAAGGGTCGACGAGCATAACTACTCCCTCGGCACAGTCTATCTTTTTGTCTCCAACGCATGGTCAGCGCGGCGGGAGGCGGAGCGCTGCACACCCACGCGCGCGCGATTTCAACGGCGTGTTCAGCTTCGTTCGTGCCCGGGAAGGCGACGGGCGTCGAGCAGGCCGGGGCGGGCGCCGTGCAGGACGAGGCTGGCGAGGCGCTGGGCGGCCACGAACGCCCAGCCCATGCCATGTCCCGAATGAGCCCCGATAAAGAAGCAGCCGGGGCGGTTCGGAAGCTCGCCCACGATGGGCAAGGAGTCCGGCGCGTAGCCCAAGGCGCCGCTCCACCGCCGCTGTACTCGCGGCGCCTCGTCGAACAGGTCGCCGCAGTGTCGAGCTAAGAACGCGTCAAGCGCAGCGTGCACCTGCGGATGAAGGAGGTCTCGCGTACCGACCTCCTCGTCCGCGGCGAGCGGGCGAAACCCCCCGAGGATGATCCGACCTTGGGCGTCTTGGCGAAGGTATGCCCAGTCGTCGAGCGCGTATACGGGCGCTCGGAGGGGACGCGAAGCCGGCGTGGTCACGAGCGCCTGGGCGCGGACGGGTCGCACCCACGGCGCGAGCTCAGGGAGCCACTCTGATGCATAGGCGTTGGTTGCGACGATGACACTCGTCGCCCGGTAGGATCCACCATCGGTCTCCACGGTGACACCACCAGGGGTAGGATTGATCTCGTGCACTCGGGTGCCTTGACGCCACGCCACGTTGGAGGCCTCGCGCAGGGCGTCGAGCAACCGGAGCGGATCAAGCTGGCCGTCTCCCTCGTACCAATAGCCACCCGCGAAGTCGGGTAGCGGAGCCTCATCGGCTGTAAGATCGTGCACCGTGGCGCCATGCGTGCGCAGTACCTCCGCCGCATCGCGGAGCGACTCCACTCGCGTGGGCGCGCGGGAGAGGGAGAACGCGCCGGTCTTCGCGTAGTCACACGCCGAGCTCAGCAGCCCCTCCGACGCGAGGAGACGATGGTTTTCGGCGGTCATGGACCAAAGCTCGAGCGCGGTCTCGACCCCAAGCTTCGTACGTTGCCGGTCAAAGTGGGCGATGGATCCGCAGGTCATGAAGCCCGCGTTCCTTCCAGATGCGCCGCTCCCAATCTCGCCCCGTTCAAACCCTGCGATGCGTCTGCCCGGCGCGTACTTTTGGAGCCAGTAGGCGGCCGAGAGACCTGAGATCCCGCCACCGATGATGGCGGTGTCAATTTGTTGGGCTTGGGCGCGCCGCTGCTGCCAGATGGAGTAGGTCATGGCGACGTCGCGGTGAGGTCGAGCACCATCTCGAGTGCGGTGCAGCGGCAGGGGACGCCGCAACGGTGACAGCGGTAGGGGATCTGAGACCAATAATCCTCATGCTCGGCGACAACCGAAAAGCCCAGCTTGGTCAGCGCGCGTCGAGAGCTGTCGTGTGGCGACTCTTTCCATGAGTGCGCGATGACACCCAGCGCACCGAGCTGCCGCAGGCGACGGATGGCCTCGGTAGAGAGCGCCCGACCGATCCCTCTCCCGGTGTGGTCCGCGTCCACGAAGCACGATTGGAAATAGCCGAGACGTGAGATGTCTGCGGGCCACGCAGCGGTGGAGTGACCGTGGCCGCGTCCACGCTCCCAATTTCCCGGAGGGAGCGTGAGTCGAAAGCCCAAGAGCTGCTCCTTGTCATCCCACGCTGCGAGCGCGCAAGAGACTCCGTCTCGCTCGGAGCGACGCCGATAGGTCGCGAGGAGCTCCTCCGTATAATAATCATCGCCGCCCATCCGGTTCGCGATGGGGAGCGCTCGCACGAAGTCCGCCTCGCGTAGATCACGGATGTCGACCTCCATCACCTCACGCTAGCTACGGGTGAAGAAGATTACAAGTCAACGAGCGCGTGTGACCGCGGGGCCGTGCCCAGATTGGCGAAGCTCCCCGCGGCTCTGGTCGCGCTACTGCGGAGTTAACAGACTCCAGGAAAATCCTCCACATCCCGCCGAGAGGTCTTGGGCATCCGATTCGCACGCGAGCGCGATCTCAGGGGTTTGGGCGTCGTAGGCGCACGTACAAAAACGTAGAGATCCCTCGGCGTCGAAGAACCAGTCGAGGCGGCTGAACAGCCCTCCGGAGAAGTCGTTTTCGACGCTGTTTTGGGCGATGATATAGCGTTCCTCGTTGTTGACGGTGACGTACGCGAAGCTAGAGGAGTAGTCCATCGCAGAGATCGTCCATTCGGTGTCCCCAACGACGTGGGTTTGGTCGTACTCGTCAGCGTAGGTTCCTGCGATGTCAACAGCGTCGGCATTGTCCTCAGCGTCATCGCCAGTGTCACACGCGACGAGCGAGGTCGTCACGGTGAGTGTGAGCGCGAGCAAGAGGGGCTTGTATGGTGTTTTGGTGGTGTGTTTCATGATTCCGCGTGCGTAGAAACAGCGTCCGAAGAACCTCTCAAGCCTACCGACCCAGCATGAGAGCCGGGGAAATGCTTGATGGGTACGACGAAAGAGGGTGTCTTGGGCCTGTCTCCCTGATGCCTCCCCACGAGGCGGTTGGAGAAACTCTGCGCCGGACGGCGGCAGAGATGTTCGGCAGGTCTTCGGACTTGTATGTCTTCCTTGGACCCTGCTTCCCAGCTCGCGCCAGTGCATGGATGGGTCTTCGTCGATACTTACCGCTGCGGGGGCAGTTCCGGATTTTCACCGGATTCCCTTTTTCGCCGTGGAGCCGAAGCGCCACGGACCGAACACGCACCGGCTATACGCGGACTCGTTCCCGGCTGTCAAGTAGCCCCGTGAGAGTCGTCGCGGAGCCGTGACTCGTCCGAGACTCGAAGCTGCGCGACGTCGAGGTTGTGCAGACATCGCTTGGAGACCTCGGGATATCGGGCGGCGTTCTCAAGGAGGCGGAGTCCTCGGCCGTAGTCTTGCTCCACGAGGGCGCGGTATCCACGAAAACAGAGCTCGTCGGCGCTGCGGTCTAGGATTGCGACACGCGGGCGCATCACGGGGGACGCGGCGAGCGCGATGCTCGCAAAGATGAGGACGAATAGGCCGGCCGAGAGGAGCCGTTGCGCGCCGTGGGACAGCAACAAGGACGCTCCGAGCATCCCGAGGGCGGCCCCCGTGAAATGCGCGATGTTGGCGACCTGCCAAAGATCGAGGAGGGTGAGCCCGACACACAATATGCCCCAGCCGATGAGAAATCGTAGGGTGCTGTCGTCGATGGCGTCGCGGTAGACGACCCTGCGGCGCCCGGCGTAAAAAAGCCCCGCGGCGAGGGCGTAGACCATGCCCGAGAGTCCGATGGCGGGTCCTTGGATCGCATATTCCAGCAACGACGCGGCGGCCGCGGGTCCGGCGAACGTGGCGAGAACGACCAGGTGCCCCGCTTGGATTTCGAGGTAGCCCCCGAGCCGCCAGATCCAAAAACAATTAAAGAGCAGGTGGAGAAAATCACCGTGTAACAGGATTGTGGTCCAAATCCTCCAGGCCTCACCATCGAACGCGAGCGAAGACATATCGACGCGATTGAGCTCGTATCCCAGCGCGCCCATGAGCATCGTGACGCAGGAGATCAAAATCAGACCGCTGGTGACGGGGAGTCGAGGGACATCGCGAAGTTGGGGATGGGACATAAGCCAGCCGAGGGAGAGACCGATCGCGCTCGGATAAGGAGTCATCGCGCGCGGGTCGACAGCCTACGATGGGCCGTCAAATTCGACCACCGCACGGCCCATCTTTTGCCCATCCAAATTGCGGCAACCTCGCGCGAGCGTCCGTCTCGAACACGATGGTCGGCGATCTCTAACCTCTGTGTCGCCCACCGCTGCGAACAGCGGGGTTCCCCTCGAGG
>JBDQGY010000088.1:0-15604 GCA_040265175.1 Nannocystaceae bacterium | reverse complement strand
GGCCTCAGACGCCATATCGAGCGCTCGACACAAGGTGCTCACGTGCTCCGCGGTGGGCACGTCGCCCGAGGATCGGAAGTGGTCGAGGAGGAACTCGCTCTCGTGGGTCACCTTGACGAGTCGGGCGAAGCCCAACACGCCGGCGCTTCCTTTGAGCGAGTGGAAGGCTCTAAAGGCCTTGTTGACGAGCTCGGTGTCGAGCACCCCCTCACTTTGGCTGGCGGCTTCGATCTCGAGGAGGGTCGGCTCTGCGTCTGCGATGAGGTCGCGACCCTCGGCGATGAACTCCCCGATAAGCTCCTCGGCCTCTTCGGGAGAGAGGCCGAGCGCGGCGAGTGGATTGTCGTCTTCTATCGACATGGTGGGGGGTTAGTAGCGGTCGAAGTTATCGTCGAAGGTCAGCATCTCGCCGGGGGAGGCGGCGGTGGGGCTGCCTTGGGCGGTCCCAGTGGCCGCCGCGCCCGCGTGGTCGGTGTTGGCAGCCGGGACGCTGAGGCTGTCGATATACGGACGCAGCGCCTCGAGGAGATCGGGCGGGATGACGTCGACGGGGATAACCTCGCCAGAGCCGGTCGCGATGCTCCGATTCCGGAGGCGGAAGCGGTCGAACATGGAGCGCATCCCCTCGGAGTTAGAGAGGAGCGTGCCGGCTGCGGACGCGCTCTCCTCGGCGGTGGCCGCGTTTTGCTGCGTGACCATATTGACCGCGGCGAGGCCCTGGTTGACCTCGGAGATGCCGCGGGCTTGCTCCTCACTAGCGAGGGCGATGTCGGTGACGAGGTTGGTCACCCGGTCCACATTCCCCACGATGGTGGTGAGCGCCTCCGCCGTATGGTTCGCGAGGTCAGTCCCAAGCTTCACCTTCGCCAGTGTGCCCTCGATCATGGAGGTGGTTTCCTTGGCTGCCTTCGCAGACCGTGCCGCGAGGTTCCGGACCTCCTCGGCCACGACCGCGAACCCCTTCCCGTGTTCACCAGCGCGCGCAGCCTCCACGGCGGCGTTCAAGGCGAGCAGGTTGGTCTGGAAGGCAATTTCATCGATCACCTTGATGATTCGCGAGACGTTTTGACTGGCCTCGTTAATTCCGCCCATGGCGTCCACCATGTCCTTCATCTGTTTATCGCCGCTGCGAGCCCCATCGCGGGCGGTCTGCGCGAGCGAGCGGGCGCTCTCGGCGTTCTCCGAGTTTTTCCGGGTCTGCTCTGTCATCGAAGACATCTGGCCGCTGATCTCATCGAGGGTGGCGGCCTGCTCATTCGAGCCCCGGGCGAGGTTGTTGGCAGACTCGGAGATCTGGATGGCAGAGTCGGCGACCTGGTCGGCGGCGACCCTCACGTTCCAGAGGGTGTCGTTGAGGATGGTGAGGGTCTCGTTGAAGGTCTCTTGAAGCTCCGCGAAGTCGCCCCTGAATTCGCCGTCAAGCTCGTAGCTGAGATCGCCGTCTGCCATGCGCTTGAGGGTCTCGATGAAGGCAGAGTTGCCGGCGACGAAGGTGTCGACCATGCCGTTGATGCCGTCGCAGAGCCCGCGGTAATCGCCTGGGAACAGATCCGCGTTCGCGCGCTCACTGAATTCGCTCCCCTTCGCGAGTCCCATGAGGCGATCGACCTCGGAGGTCAGCTGCATGATCACGCTCATCGTGGTGTTGATGCTGTCGGCCATTGTCCGCACATCGCCCGCGTACTGGTTCTCGATGCGCCGCGAGAAGTCACCGACGGCGACCCGTTGCATGGCGTCGGTCGCTTCACGCACGGGCGAGATGAGGTTGTCGATGAGCTCGTTGACCCCCTCGATCAACTCGGCGTAGGCGCCCTCAAATTCCTCTTTGCTGGCGCGCACACCGAAGTCACCGGCCTTCGCGCCCTCCACGAGGTGGGCGATTGCACCCACCAGAGAGGAGAGCACACTCTTAACTTGCTCTATGCTGGCGATGATTTGGCCGAGCTCTCCGCCGGGGCGGATCTTGAGCACGCGGGAGAGGTCTCCTCGGGAGGCGTGAGCGAGCCAGTCGCCCACCTCGCGGAAGGTGAGCACGACCACGTCAACCATCGCGTTCACGTGTGTGGCGCTGGTCTCCTGCGCGGGTTCGAGCCCGTCAGTGGACATCCGCTCCGAGAGGTGTCCCTCCCGAAGGGCCGCGGCGACGCGCTGGAGTTCGGCGTCAAAGGCCTCCAGCTTTGAGGCCTTGCTCAACGCGAGTTCATGGACCGCGAAGACGCGCCGGTTGATGGCGTCGACCAGCTCAACCATGGCGGGGGCTCCTGGTGGAGTCACGAGGGCCTGCGGCTCACCGATGGCGGTCTCGACGTCGCTGCAGACCTCGTGCACGAGATCTTTGATCTCACTCTTCGTGATGCCGCGGGTGGGCAGCAAGGACAACACCCCACCGCCGTCGGGGGTTGCCCGCACGTGCACCGAGAAACGCTGGTCTGTCGCGTCTCCGACAGGCACCAGTTCTTGAACCCGCACCTTGTCTCCAGCGATCAGCTGACGGACGATGTCTGGCTTGCGTCGGCCAGCGACGGCTGCCCAGGCTTTTTTGCCAACCACTGCATCGCTGGTGACGCCGAGCACATCCGCTGCCTCGCCGTTGACCGCAGTGACCTCGCCTTTGGCAGAGAACGCCACGGCGGGGCAGGGGAAGGTATCCACGAGTTGTTGGCCAGGCTGGGGCGAAGGTTCGGTCATGTTTGGGCTTTCATCTCAAATGAGAACGCGTCGCGGAGACGTCGCGGCGCAGACTCAAGGGGTTCCAAGAGTTCATCGGTCTGTAGAGACGGGACTTTACGCAGAACTCTTGCCCCGAATCGGGCTTCGTCGATAGCGAGAGGTGCGATGCAGGACACGCGTGCAGTGGGACTACCCGTGACATAGCTGTCCCAACTCGGGAGCACATGTTGCGGTTGGTGGGCCGTCCCTGGCGGCTGGTGCCAATTCACTTGTCGGCGCGAGTCCACGTCACACTGGTTTCTGCGATGTATTCCGCGCGCCGCAGCGGTCGGGCCCGAACCTCGGGGAAGTTGCAATTGGGACGGGCGCGCCAAATGGCGCGGCGAAGTGTCCCATCCCGGAGGGATCGGACGGAGAGGTGGACCTGCGCGGTCGAATTCGGGGTGGGAACCGCGAGGCGAGGTGCCTGGAGACGATCTGCCTGCTCCCGCGCGGCACCTCAGATCGCGAGACTCGCGCAGCGATGCCGCAGCGATCCGCCCGCGGGTCCGCCGACCAGCGCAGGCGTCGTGTTTCAAAATGAGTAAAGGCCCAGCGAAAACGCTGAGCCTTTGTGGGTGCGACCATCAGGACTTGAACCTGAGACCTCCTCGGTGTGAACGAGGCGCTCTACCAACTGAGCTATGGTCGCGAGTGGGGGCGGGTTGTACCGATGTTTTGGCGAAGGTGCAAGGTGGACGGTTCAATCCGCCTCTGCGCCGCGGATCTGGGCAAAATTGGGGGGAACGTGCGGGCGCGGTGGGGTCGCGTGCGGTGCGGCATTGGAGCCGGGCGCGGGGCAGCGCCGGTAGAGGTCAGGGGCCACGCGGCGGAGGGGACCTTTTGAGAGGGGCGCCGCCGATGCTCTACGAGATGGGGCTATACTCGTTCCACACGCACCCGCCCGCAAGGAGGAATGCTCGATGACACGTACGACGATTTCTACGGATGATGCGCCAGCCGCAATTGGACCCTACAGCCAAGCTGTGAGCGTGACGGGTAACAGGACCCTGTTCACCTCCGGTCAAATTCCCCTCGACGCCGCGACGGGGCAAATGGTCGGCGGTGACGATGTGACCGCGCAGGCGGTCAAAGTCATGGACAATCTTGGCGCGGTGCTTCGCGCGGCGGAGATGGATTTTGAGAACGTCGTGAAGGCGACGATATTTCTTCTCGATCTTGAAGACTTCGCCGCCGTGAACGAGGTCTACGCCGCGCGCTTTTCCGGCGCTCCGCCGGCGCGCGCGTGTGTTCAAGTTGCGCGGCTTCCCAAGGACGCCAGGGTCGAGATTGACTGCATCGCGGTCGCGAACAGGTAAGCCATGGAGATAGGAACGACGCGTTGAGCGCGGCAGACCCTGCGCTTCGAACCCGGGTCGCCTTGTATCTCGCGGTCGTCTTGACGATCGCGTTGGCGCTCGCGTCGATCTTTGTTTTGGGCGAGGAGCCGATGCGACGTGTCGTGGCAGACGACGACGCGACGCCGGTGGCAGGCGCGCTCGACGAGGCCCCGCGAGGCGAGGTGCGCACGGTGGTGGGGCGGGTATTTCTGGAACGCGTCGAACCGAACGCGCGCGAGGTCGGGGAACACGACGAGGGCACCGGAGGCGCGAGCGTGACCGCGCAGACGGGGGGAGTAGACCGAGCCAACGAAGGCGGTACCGACGAAGGCGACCGGCCCATGACAGCCGCGACGAGCTGCGCGGTCTCGTTGTGGAGGAGCGGTGAGAAGCTTAGCGAGGCGTCCTGTGACCAGGAGGGCGGCTTTACGTTGCGGCTGCCGCAGTCGTTGTCGGGAGAGGATACTGTCACGAGCTTGGAGGTGCTCGTGCCGCGCTATCTTCGGGCATCTTTAGCCCTTACAGGGAGCGCGGCAGTGCCATTCGAGGCAAAGGGGGAGGACCTCGACGTAGGCGCGATCGGTCTTGGTCCCGCGGTGCCGCTTCGCGGCGTCGTCCTCGACGGGTCGGGTACCGGCGTCCCCAACGTAACGGTGGAGGCCATGCCGGTCGAGAACCTCGGCGAGCCAGAACCGTGGCGGGCGGTCACGAACGATCAGGGACAATTCGAGTATCGCACCGTTCCGCGAGGGCCCTTGCGAGTGTCGTTGTCGGATCCGAGATATGCGCCGTCGGTGGTGGACGCGGTCGCACCTGATGACGAGGTGGTTCTCCCCGTGTCGCTGTATCGATCTATCAAAGGGACGGTTCGTTATGACGAGGGGCTTGACGGAGGGGCGCTTCCCATCGTCGCGCGGCTGCAGGGCTCTGGGGTGTGGCCGCCTCGAACCGTGACTGTGGCGGAGGACGGCTCGTTCGTCTTCACAGAGGTTCCCGACGGGGTCTACGCCGTGGAGGCCTTGGCGTTCGCTGCTGATGGCATGACGAGCTTTGGCAGCGATATTATTGAGGACGTCGCGCCCGACGATCCGGTCGAGCTGATATTGCGGCGCTCTGGGTGGGTGCGGGTTCAGGTGCTCGGGCCGGGGGATCAGGCTGTTGCGGCCGCGCGGGTGACGGCTGGTTTCGGTGCGCTTTCCATGCTTCAAAAAGTTGGGACGACAGACGCGAAGGGCTTCGCGACCGTCGGGCCCCTCGGGATGGGTTCCCAGATCATCTCGGTCGCCGCCGATGGATTCCTCCCCGCGCCTGGATTGATGGTCGACGTGGGCGCTGGGTCCGATGGCGCCCCGCTGCAGGTGAGGCTGACACGTCCGCAGACCCTCCGCGGCCGAGTGGTTGATCCTGGGGGGAGGCCGGCGCTCTCCGCGGTCGTAGAGCTTGTGGCCTCGGCGGCGTTTGTCCCTGGAGAACATGAGGTCGCGGCGCAGGTTTTCTCTAGGCTGGTTCGGACGTCGACGGGGAGTCTCGGCGTGACGACGGGCCCGGTGCCCGACATCCCACTCGTCTCCGGTCTCTCCAGCGGGATGGATGGGCGGGTGCCCGTGAGTGAGACCGGTGATTTTGAGTTCCGGGGATTGGTCCCCGGCATTTACACCCTCGTCGCCTACGAAGCTGGCTATGCGCGGTCGGTGCCTGTGGAGGTGCGAGTGCCTCGATCATCGCGAGAGTTGATCGTCCTCACCCTCCGCGCGGGGGTGAGCGTGGAAGGTCGGGTGGTCGATCATCGCGGGGCGCCTCTCGAACGCGCCACCGTGCAGGTGGTCGAAGATGGGGAGGAGCTCGCGACCGATGCTCGCGGCCGGTTCGACATGGGGACGCGGACGGGCACGCTCACGGTGATCGTGCGCGCCAGAGGATTCGCACCGCGGAAGGTGTCGCGCCGTCTTGAGGACACCGCGCAATTCTTTGAGTTGGCGCTCGAACCCGCCAACGGGCGATTTGCTGGTCGGATCCGAGGTGGAAACGATCGTGTGGTGGAGGGGGCCATGGTCCGGCTTCGATACGAGGACCCCTTATTGTCAGACGGCGTGTTGGTGTCCGACGCTCGGGGCCTGGTCGAGGCGGAGGGACTGGTTGAGGGTGCCGTGATGCTGGAGGTGACCCACCCCGATCACGTCGACCAAACCCGCGCGGTGGAGGTGGGCGCGCGCGAAGAGCTCCTCGAAATCACCATGGTCTCGGGATGGGAACTGCAGTTGGAGGTCCGCGATCGTCGACAAGGGGATCGCCTCTTCGACGCGCGGATCATGGTGGACGCTCGAGGCGCACGGACGGATCGACGAGGGGAGGCTCGCTTCTCGCACCTGCCGCCGGGAGAGGTGGTCGTGCAGGCCATGGCCGACGGATACGTCCCGTCGAAAGTGCGCCTGCGAGGAGACGAAGGGGGCAGGCTCCAACGACGCATCGAACTCGATGAGGGAGGCAGCGTCGAGGGACACGTACGAGACGACGTGGGTATCGAGGTCCCAAATGTTCGGGTGGAGGTTGTTCGGCCACGGGACGGCGTCGTCCTTGGCTCCGCGAAAACCGACGCGCAGGGGGAGTTTCGCGTGGACTCGCTGCCCCCGGGGGCAGTGGAGGTGTGCGCGTGGGTGCCTGCCCCGCGTCGGGCGAGTCTGGCGGACGCGCGGCTGGCGAGTGATGTCCTCCCGGGGCAGGTCACACGCGATGTGTTCTTGCGATTTGACAGGCGCGGGTCCCAAAACTAGGTTTTGATCGTGCGCTTGGCCCCCATTCCCTTCTCTTTTGCCGCTTGCGGCGCGTGGGGACTGGCATGGAGCGTCTTCGGGGGCGGATGTTCGACCAACAAGTCCAACGCCCCCGGACATGCAGAGGCGTCGACGCCGGTTGTACTGTCGCGAGACAAACCCGAGACGCCCCCGATCGTCGCTCGAATCGCCGCGCCCGCGCCCACGGAGTCTCATTTCACCGTCGACATCCAGAGCCCCAAGATCCTTGGAATTGGTCGAGACGCCCTTGTGAGCGTCTCCCTCAAGGCGCGCGCGCCGTGGCATGTCAACCTCGATTACCCCACATCTCTTGAGCTCGGAGCCCCGCCTCAAGTTCAACTCGCTCGGGAGGTGTTCGAGAAGCGACATGCGTCCCGTCTCGACGAGGATGGCTTTGAATACCGGGTAGGTGTGACCGCGACCACCGCCGGCGAGAAGGACTTTCGCGGCGTGCTGACCTTCGCCGTGTGCGAAGAGGAGGCGTGTGTTCCCGTGAAACACGACATTCGCTTCGTCATCGCGGTACAATGAGGGCATGAGCCACGCGAGCGCGTCTGATCGTATCCGAGAGTTGGCGCAGGGCATCGAGGGCGACTTTGACAAGTCACGCCGGGTGCTTTCGTTCAGCGAATGGTTTGAGATCTTTTGTGAGACGCCGACGCAGCACGCGCGAAACGCTGCGCAGTATGTCCGAGACGCGATGCTCTACTTCGGTACGGAGGAGGTGCGCACTCCGGGGGGGCTCGTGCGTCGGTTTCGAATCTTCGACGCTTATGTTCAAGAAGGGCGCGCCTTGTCCCCCGATAGTCAGGACTCCGAACTCCCTGGGCACGCCATTTCCGGCCGGCGCCTTGTGGGACAAGAGCGCGCTCAAAATATGATCTTTGAGTCCCTTGATGGATTTTGTCGGCTCGGACGAGTGGACAAGCTGCTGTTGCTTCACGGCCCGAACGGCTCCGCCAAGAGCACTCTGTTGGAGTGCCTGCAACGTGGGCTGGAGGTCTATTCATCTACCGATGAGGGGGCGCTGTATCGCTTCGCGTGGATCTTTCCCAATGAAAACCCGACCGGATCCGGCATCGGGTTTGGGGCTGGGCTTGTCAAAGACCGCCTCGGGACCGAGAGCTTCGCCGCCCTGCAGGGCAAAGACGTTGACGCTCGGGTGGTCGATGAGTTCAAAGATCACCCGCTGTATCTGCTCCCTCAGCTGGACCGTGAGCGCCTGCTCTATGACGTGTTGGGAGAGGAGAAAGACTTTGTGGTCAGCGAGTCGGTGGCCCGCGGGCAGCTCTCGGCGCGCAACTACCGAATCTTTGAGGCGCTACTCGCGGTGCATAAGGGAGACCTAAAAAAGGTGCTCGCGCACGTGCAGGTAGAGAGATTCTTCATGAGTCGGAATTACCGCTTGGGGCTCGTGGACGTGGAACCCAAGCAAGCCGTAGACGCCCGCTCGTTCCCGGTAACGGGGGATCGGGCCTTCGCCGCCTTGCCGGCCTCGGTGGCAGGTCAGGTGCTGTACGGAGCGCAGGGCGACCTGGTCGAGGCGAACCGAGGTCTGATCGCGTTCAGTGATCTGCTCAAGCGAAACTACGAGCACTACAAGTACCTCCTCACGGCCGTGGAGGGGCGTCGCGTGGCGCTCGATCACATCACGCTGAATCTGGATGTTGTGTTCACCGGCTCCGCCAATGACATCGACCTGCTCGCGTTCAGGGAGCAAAATCCAATCGAGTACCAGAGCTTCCAAGCCCGCTTGGATCGCATCAAGGTGCCGTACCTGCTCGACTACCGTGTCGAGCGAAAAATCTACAGCGAGCAGGTAGGTGACCTGCTCCGCGGCGTGCATATCGCCCCCCACGTCTGCCGCATCCTGGCCTTGTGGGGAGTCATGACGCGCATGCGCCGACCCAACTCCAATGAGTACCCCGACTGTATCGCGGAGGTGCTGCGCAAGCTGACACCGCTCGACAAGGCGGACCTCTTCGCGTACGGGCGCGTTCCGGAGGGGCTCACAGGCGAAGAGGCGCGAGAGCTACTTGCCGCCGTGCCCCATATGTATGAGGAGCAGTTTGAGCACGCGTTTGTCCGGATCGACGGTCGCAGGGTCGATGACTACGAGGGTTCGTTCGGCGCTAGCGTGCGCGATCTCAAGAATATTCTGCTCGACGCGGCCTCGTCGCCAGACGTCACCTCCGTCACCGTGCCTACCATCTTCGAGTACCTGCGCAGCTATCTGCGAGACAAGTCGAACCACCGCTGGATGGATTTGGCGGCGGATTCCACGTTTCATCTGCTCGATGGAGATGAGCGCAGCGTCACCGAAGCGGGGTGGGAGCGTTGGCTCGACCTTTCCGAGCGAGAGGTTCGTAAAGCGCTCGGGTTGGTGGATGAGGAGCGCTACCTTGAGCTATTCCGGAAGTATGTGACCCACGCCCAACACTTCACCCGCAACGAGAAACTCTTCGACGAGCTCACGGGGAGCGTGACTGAGGCGGACGAATCGTTCATGGGAGAGATCGAGCGGTCCATTGACCCCACGGGCTACGAGATGACAAAGGCGGATGAGGACGCACGCCGAAAGTTCCGTGAGGAGGTGATCGCGAGGATCGGCGCGTGGGCGCTCTCGAATCCAAATCAGGAGCCAGCGCTGGAGGAGATCTTCGCGGACTATTTCTCTCGCATGCGCGAAGACTACTACCGGCAGCAAAAGTCGACGGTATCGGACGGCGTTCAGATGATGCTGGAGCTTTTGACCGATCACGAGCCCATGGAGAGAGACGAGGCGCTTAACGCCGAGACGCGGGAGCGCGCGCGCGAGGCGATCGAGGTGCTGACGCGCAACGAAGATTCTTCGGCGACATATGAGTTTCATACGGAAGAGACGCTCAAAGAGATGCTCGTGGCGCTGACGAAGTATCGTTTTTAGCGGGTGGTGCTGGGCTCGGTGGTGACGGCGCGTATCGATCAGTTCGGGCGCGTTCGAACGCACCCGTAGCGCTCGGAGCTCTCTTGGAGTCAAGGGGCCTCCACGCGTAGTTGACCCGCGACAATCCTGTCAGGCTTGACCCACGAGGGCGAATTGGGGCGAAGCGTCGCTCTGCTGTCGTGATCGCGAGCTACAGTCGAGATACGCAGAAGGTGGGTTCTACGACAATGATGTCACGTTGACCCTCCACCCCGGGATGTTATGACTAGGTTGGGATGGCGAATGGCCGCGCCGATACAATTATTCACATCGACAATGTTTTTATCGGTGAGTCTCGAGAAGACGGATGAAATACACACTAGATTATCAACAATTAAGAATGGTCTCTGCGCTCGCGTTTTCCGTAGTGACTTGCGCGGCGCAGGCTGGGTGCACTGGCGATGCGGGACACCATGACGAGCCGCTTGATGTTGCAGGGCCTGTCGCCACGGACCGTGGGCTGGTCTTCGATGACAACACACATGACGAAATCCTGGTGGCGAAACCGGTGGCGGGGACGCTCGAACTCGCGAGGCTCAAGATTGGGACAGCGAGCGATGAGGTGAGCTGGATGGAGCCTACTGTGAGTGGTGACGCTGTACTGCTCATGAATGTCGCGACAGACGCGAAACAAGAAAACGTCGTGGAGCAGCTCATTCGCCTGGACTCTACGACGCTGGCGCAAACTCCCTACGACGTGGGCGCGCCGTTCAACGCCATCAAGCTGACACAGGACGGGCGCTATGGGGTGCTCTACTTCGCGGAGGGGCTCCCCTCCCAGCCGCTCCAAAATGTGAACCAGGCGGCAATCGTTGACTTTCGCGACGACACCGTTCGACTGATCACGGTGGACGGATTTGGCGGGAGAGTTCGCGACGTGATCTTTCCCGAGGGCGGCATGGGGGTGGATGTAGCGGGCGTGTCGAGAGACCTGGCTGTCTTCGTGGCGCAAGGAGAGGCGGTGATCGTGGACATGGCCGACCCAGACGTGAACGAAACACAAGTGGCGTTCCGTTTCGACACCTCAGCAAACTTTGTGCCGTCGGAAGTGCTCGCGCGGCCTGCCGATGACTTGATCGACATGCCGTCCTTGTTCTTTGTGAGCGAATCGGACGCGGACGTGACGATGTTGAACCTCGTCGAGAAAATCAACACCTCAGACGAACTCGATCGATTCACGGTGCAGCCTGGGTTGATTCCGGTAGGCAGCGGCACCACCGACATCGAGCTGTTCCGCGGGGGAGGGATCGCCTACCTCCTCTCTATTCGAGAATACGGCGTATTGTTCACCGACATCGCGACGCAGGGAAGTTTCTTCATCGACTACGGCGCGCCGGTGGAGGCGGGCTATCTTCGACCTTCCGAGTACAACGGGGCACCGTCGACCGAGTTGGTGGCGTGGAGCTACGGCGGCAGCTACCTGCATACACTGGATCTCACCAATATCGAAAGCGCGCTCGGGCGGACCCCAGAGTTGACGAAGATCAGCAACCGAATTGGGGACATCTCCGTCCTCGATGAGGACCGAATGTTGGTGGAGGCGCTGAATGACTCCTTCCAGTTCTATATCGTCGATTTCGCCAGGGACTTTGTCGCTCCGCTGACATGGGGGGTCGCGTTCGATCTGAGCAGCGCGACGGTGATGAGCAACCAACTCCTCCTCGGCGTACCGGGATACAATCGTGTGGGCAGCATCGACCTCGACACGTTTGATCCCTCGGAGGTCGAGCTCGACAGCCCTCTAGAGTCCATGCACGTGCTCTCCGCGACCGGGAGGTTGGTGGCGGTGCACGAGAGTCGTTCGTACGGCTATCTCACGGATGTGGATGCGCTAGAGCTGTCTCGCGGCAACGCAACAAGCCACCTCGGGTTCTTCCTTGAAGGGGACTTGGACCGAGATGAGGAGGAGAACTAAGGTGAACTCAGCTATCTTCATTTTGACAAATATCTTGTACGTCGGCGTCCATGGGGCGCCAGAAGCCGCGCCGCCGGACGTCGTAGCAGGGGACCCAACCGCAGCCCCCACCCCAGCAGACTCCGCGCCGGCTGCAGATCGTGGCTCAGCGGTCTCCGCGGCGGCGTCAGACAGTGACGGTATCGCGCCCGTGGAACTCACCCCGGTGGCTGCAGCAGCGCCGCCGCTGGAGATCTACTTCACAGGTGTGGCGGCGCCGGCGGAGGAGTCGAGCGCTGGAGTTCAGGTCCCGGGGACGTCGGGGACGGCGAGCGAACCAGGCGCGGCGCCATCGCCGGTTGTGGAGATGGCCGCGACGCAGCTCGCACAGGAAGAGATCGTGCCCCACGAGATCAAGTGGCGATTTGATCTTGGCGTGGGTGGCGGCTCGTACTCGCCGCTCGACGAGTCCTATGGTGTGTTCAGCGGCGGCATGGCGAGCGTAGGAAGGCTCGACATCGACGCGGGGCTCTCCTTTCCGATCGGAGAGAGCGGGCTCTACCTCGGCGGTCGCGTAGGATATCGCATGTTCGAGGGCGAGCAGTACGGAGCCCACGGGTCCTGGCTCCCGACGTACACCCAACAAGAGATCAACATTGGGGCGAGATTGGGGTTCGCAGTTCTCGATGCGGTGGAGCCGTATGTCGAGCTCGCGGGCGGACCGACCCTCTGGCGCGCCTCCACCGATGCGGAGGCGATGGATCTCGGAGGTGACGACGACGGGTTTGGAGGCGACGACGGCCTGGCCGGTCTGACGCTTGCGGATCGGACGCTTGGGTTCGTCAAGGGCGTGGCCGGGGTGCAGCTGTATCTCCCACGGAAATGGCTCCCGCGAAAAGAGGGGAGCCGGGTGACGGCCGGAATTGATCTCAACGTGGGGTACGTGTGGCGTCCAAGCTTTGATCTCACGATGGTGAACAAGGAGCCCACCGAAGGGGCGATCGAGACGACCCTGCCGACGTTTGGGTCGGTCAACGCGAGCGCCATCACGTGGAGCGCTGGCTTATTTTTGCGGGTGATGTAGGAGAAAACGAAATGAAGAAGAAGATGGAAAACAACCGGCGGACGATGGCCCTCACCGTCGCTCTCTTGACGACATCTAGCCTCCTCGCGGGGTGCGGGAAAGACAGCGCCGAGCTCGACAACGCGGGGCTCTCTGCGACGGGGGACGGATATGGGACCTACGGTGGAGAGGGCGATCCAGGAGGTGACTCAGGACTCACAGGCTCTGGCGACGGAGCCGGTGAGACCGGCGATAACGGCGGAGATCCCATCCCGCCGCCGCCCGAGGATGAGGAGGAGGGTGACTTTAGGGTTCCCGAAACCAGCGGTAAATACGTGTATTCGGCCAGCGAAGTCACGGATCGCGTAGCTGCCATCAACACAGACTCCCTCGCGATCGATGTGGTGGACGTGGGGGGCGGCCCGACCGAGGTGCGTGCGATTCCGGGGCAGCCCGTGGACGCGGGCGCGGTCGCCGTCCTCGATGTGATCACGGAGGACATCGCGATCGTGCGGACGAGCGCGCAGAGCGTAACCACGGTCGAGCTTCGCGAGGTTACACCCGCCGCGAATGACCTCCGGGTCAGCGATGACGGTGCGTGGGTCCTCGCGTTCCACGACATCGACAAGGGCGCGTTGATCGGCCCCGGGAGCGACCAAGAAGTGACGCTCGTGTCGCCGGAATCCGCGGCGGGTAGCACGTTCTTAACCGTGGGCTTACACCCGCGTGACGTTGTTTTTTCGCCCGACAGCACCAAAATATTCGTGACCACAGACGACGGGGTCAACGTCATCGATCTCACCGCACCCACAATTTCGGGGAAGCCGGTCTTGTTCCCGGTGGTGTCGGACCCGGCCATCGATCCAGCGACCCTGGAGGTGGTGGTCGCTCCGCAGTCGTCGCAGGCCATCGCCCGCGTGAACGGTGACAGCTGGCTCGTGTTGACGGACCTCAACACGGGCACGCAGACAACGTTGGATTTGCCGGGCTTCCCCACCGACTTGGACCTCGGTCCCGACGGGAGCTACGCCTTGCTGACCGTGCCAGGACAAGCGGGATCTTCGATCATCCGTGTGCCGCTGCCAGCCGCGAGCGACACGGACTTTGAGGTGTTCCCCATTGGCGAGGAGTACGTCGGCGTGGCCGAGCTCGCCGACTCTGGAGATGCGATGATCCTCTACACCACGCAAAATCCGTGGGAGGGCAGCGGTACCGAGCCACCTTTAGGAGATCCACGGACGCGTTTCACCATCGCGAGAATCGGCGCCGGCAACTGGGAGGACCAGACCACGCTCTTTACGGAAGTGGGTATTCGCGCTGTGGGCATCGAGCCGAGCGGGAGGTCTGCCATCCTTCTTCATGACGAAGCCGCAGAGATCTATCCAAACGCGCCGTGGCCGTACACCATCGTCGACCTGTCGGTACCGTTCCCGGTCAAGAAGGTGCAGACCGCTGAGGCTAAACCGGGGCCTGTGTTGTTCACCCCCGGAGGTGATCGGGCGGCGGTTAGCGTTCGGAGCGACGCCGCGAGCGTCCGCCGCGTGGATCTCGTCAATCTTGAGACCTTCATCGTGGACGGATTGAACCTCGGCTCACCGCCGCAGGGCCTCTCCTATGTCGAACTGACTGATAAGATTATGATCTCGCAAGAGCATCCCACTGGACGCATCACCTTCGTTCGCGGTAACGGCGAGGTGCAGACCGTGACGGGATTTGAACTCAGCGACGCCGTCAAAGACTAGTCGGCGGCGCGTCTAGAGAGCGCGCGGAGGCCATCAACCACCCGTGGATGGTTCCCACGATCTCATCTTGGGTTTTGCGCGCGTAGGCGGTGCTGCCGAGGGGGAGATCGTTGAACAGGATGGAGAAGGCGAGCGGAGGGCGGCCCTCCACTGCCGCGTAGCCGCTCAGCGCGCTGATATGATCGAGGGTCCCTGTTTTGGCACGCACCCATCCGGCGTGGGGTGTTTGATCGAGTCGGCTGCGGGTGGTGCCGTCGGTGCCCATGATCGCGAGGGAGGCGAGGAGATCCCCGTAGATGCGGAAGTCGTCGTGCACGTGCTGAAGCAGCCGCGTGAGCTGTTTCGCGCTGATTCGGTTGTTGTCGTACAGACCCGAGCCGTTCCCGATCCACGAGTCCCCTTGCAGCAGCGGGATCTCTGCGGCCCAGTCTCGAACGCGATCGAGCCCGCCTTGTGGGGCGACGGGGGTGTTTCGATCCAGCCCGTGCATGATGAGCTCGGCCATGAAGTTGCTCGAGAGTTTATTGACGGCGCGGATGAGCATCCCGAGAGGATCGGATTGATGGACCGCCAGCGTCTTCAAGGACTCGGGGGCTGCACCGAGTTTGACAGTGGATGATCGCAGCGAGATACCGACCTGCGCCAGCGTGAGGGCGAAGACCTCGCCCGAGTAGCGGGCGGGGGAAGGGACCGGGTAGCGGTAGAGCGCCATGCGGGCGCGGTGCCCGATGGAACCCTCGATCTTGAGTCCGACAGAGGTGTCGGTGGGTGTGTTCGGCTTGATGCGAAGGCGGCGTTTTGAACCGTCCGTTGTGACCGCGTCGTTGTCGAGCGTAATGGAGGGGACCGGCGGTCGAAGAGAACTCCGCACGGGCGCGGAGACATCACCCGGCAGCACCCGAAGCTCCATGGTGTTAAAGTTCACAGACGTGGCACCGATGGGCGCTCGATACGCCGCAAATTCTTGTTTCTGCTCGTAGCCCGGCGGAGACAAGTCGGAGCCAAACAGGCTGCTGTCCACGACGACGCCGCCGGTCACCTCTCGGACCCCCAGCGCTCGCAACGACGCGGTCACAACGGACGGTTCAAAACGCCGCCT